>CAIVJW010000018.1 GCA_903906315.1 uncultured delta proteobacterium
CGCATCGGTGAAGTTCGGCGTCGTCATGTCACCCGTGTGCAGCAGCGGTGGCACTCTCATCAAGCGGAAAGCGGCGCGACGCTCGTCTTCCAATCACACGATCAATTGGCGTCCGTGGTGGATCTGCACCCTCCGCTTGTGTCGAGGACGACCACAACGGGGATGCATCTCGACGGCATCGCCGTCGCGTCGGAGATCCGTGCCGTGAGCGAGGATGTCGCACCATACTTCCGCAACACGTCCCGCGGACGCAGGGGCCCCACGACCTCCTCTTGCTCAGGTGGCGGCGGCGCCGCGGTACGGGCCAACGACTCAACCAGCCAGCGTTCCCACGGAAACGCCCCAGTCGCCTCCGTCAGTCCACACTCGGTCAGTGGTCCGGCCGCACCGACGGCTTGGTACGTGCTCCGGCGCTTCGCCGCAGCTTCCGGGGATGACGGGATGTCGTAGTGCACCACCGCATCTACGGATCGCAGCAGCACCCCGTAGGCTGCCGCCGTGAGCGCGACCAGAACGCCATGGTGTTCCTCGAAGCTTCGCACGACACTAGATTTCTCATTCTCACGGACCGAACCGAGCCGCTCGACCCGTGTGCCCGTTTCCGAGAGCGCCGCCGCAAGAAGCGCGACCGTTGCGCGGTGCTCGCAGTATACGGCGACGGCACGGTGCTCCACCACGAGCTCGCAAACGAGAGCGACGCAGGCGGCAATTTTGGAATCCACAGCGACCGCATCGAGACGAGCAAGGGCCTCGAAAACAAGCACGCGTTCATTGTCCCCAGCCGCCGGGGACCCATCCAATAGCGAATAGAGCTCACTCTCTACAGCCGCGGCGCTCGACGTCACCGCTCGAGCGAGCATGTCGGCTTGTGCATCACGCGCAGTAGCCGCAACAGCACGCACGGCGTCGAGTAGCGCGATTTCCGCGCACGACAGGAGGTAGGTCCTGCTTACGACGTTTCGGGACTCGCGCAGGACCGACATTGATGCCATGTGCGAGGTGAATCCAGAGGACCAGTCCACGACCTCTGCCCCCACAGCGACCGTAACGTCTGAGCACAGGCCCCGATGCGTAGCGAGCAACAACGCCACCGTCGGCTGCTCGGCGAGCGCGGCAACCAACGCAAGTCGTTGCCCGACCAGCTGGTGCGCCTCATCGACCACGACCAAATCCCAAGCGGTTTCGACCAGCGAGCGCCGAAGGTCATCGCGTTTGGCTAGGTCGGCGCTCATGACACGGACGCCGGCGGAAAGTCGCCCACCAGTGCTCGCCAGCGCTTCCCGAAGTCCACGCCATGCACGCCCATCGACAGCGGAAACACTGCAATCCATGCGACGGAGTCGCGCCACCCATGCGCCGACCATCGGCGCCGGGGATAGCACGAGTACGCGCAAGTCAGCACGTTCGCGGCAGACCGACGACAACGTCGCTGCCACCGCAAACGACACGCCTGATCCGACGGGCCCGACCAGCACGTGCCGACTGCCGGGCCGCCAGGACGCGAGGAAGCCCTCAACGAACGCCAGCTGGTACGGCATGAGTACGGGTGCTGACACCGAGGTGCCGCCACTCATCGCGCTGCCTCCTTGCGAGCGTCAACCTTGTGCCTGCACCGCAGCAACCAGATCCGCAGTTGGCGCAGGGTGAGACGCTCGGGATCGTCCAAAGGACGGCGGAAGTGGAACACGATGTTCCGGATGTCTCGCGCCTGCTCAAGCTTGTACGCAGCGAGACACCTATTCTCACCAAATGCGTGTGAAAATCGGTCGTATGTGCGCCCGTCGCGAACGATGCAGACGTAGTCGTCAAACGACATGTCCTCCAAATTCCGCGGACGCGCCTTGTCCACGTACTTTTCGCTAAGGCCAGTGTCGATTACGGCCTGCAGGTCGAGATCGTCAGGTACCGACCTCCGAATGAGCCACCGAACCGCGTGCTCAACCTGTTGGAGGTCGAGGAACTCTCCGGTGACCCGCTCTTGGTATCGAATCACGTCCATCGGGGTTAGGATGCCGGCGAAGTCGTCTGGTCCACTGATGACCACCGACCCGCACTTGTCGAGCGCGTCGAGGAGGTTTGCGTATTCCTCCCTGAGCGGAGCGAACGTCGGCGGCTCGTCGATGAACTCCTCGACCGGCAACGCTGCCGGGTCGACGCACTTGCCGAGCCCACGGGCGACCGTGCGAGCGAACCCACGGTGCGAAAATACCCCCAGAACGCGCTTTCCTTCGCAAACCGGAAGCTGTGAATAGCCCCCCCGATTCCATCAGCGTGATTGCTTCTCGAGCCGGCATGCTCGCGGGCACACTTCGAGGGACATGGCCGTCTGGAAGGACGTCGTTCACGGTTCGGAACCAGACGAAGGACTCGCTCGCTTCTGACACAAGCGCACTCTGTGCGGCTGCGGGGCTCGACAACGGGCGCGCGGAGCTCTGGAACTCCTCTTCCCGCCGATCCGTTCCGCGAAACGGCACCACCGTCGTTCGCCCGGACATCAGTTCCTCTCCCGGGGCGGAGCCGAACGGCGCGGACGAACCGAGGGCGCGCTCCGGCCGGACTGCCTTTTCAAGCCGTTGAGATCGCTCGGGTCGCACGTCACGTGGCGGTGCCTGCGGCCGGGCCTGCCGCGCGGGCATGGGCTCGCCTCGATGCAATACTGTTTCACCAACTTGGTACCGGCGTGCACGACGAGCCATGCTAGGCGACTGCGGTGGGTGCGAACAGGAGAAGCTGCGCCTCGGTGGCGCTTCGTCATCCTTACTCTCTGGACCACTTTCCCGAAGAACCGCGCGGTCGTGGATCGTTTCTCCGGGTAGCAAGAACGCGGCGCCACGGAATGGATCTTAGACCTGGGAGCTAGCGAAAGACGAGCCCACTGGCCCATCTCCCGCCGGAAGCGCGAACGTCCGTCTCTGCTACGCGTGCGCCCCGTTCATCCCGGAGAGCTCCGAGATGATCGCGCTCGCCTCCCCCTTCGAGAGCGCCTCGAGCTGCCCCTTCCCGTGGTTCTTCACGAGCGAGAGCAGGTTCTCCCGCGTCACGTTCGCGCGCCGCGCCGCCCCGTGAATCGCTGCGAGCTGCTTGGCCGTGAGCCGGTCGGGGCCGCCGACGAGCCCGCCTCCAGTGCCAGCCGCGTGCCCGTTGCC
>CAIVJW010000019.1 GCA_903906315.1 uncultured delta proteobacterium
CGCGGCCCCGAGCGCCGCGCCGAGCGCGGAGGCCTCCGCGGCTCCGAGCGCGGCCGAGCCCGGCGGGAGCGCGACGCCGGCGAGCTCTGCGGCGGTCGCCCTCCTCAAGGGCGGCAAGGGCCCGACGGGCGGCGGCAAGGCCGGCAAGGGCAAGCTGCCGGACAAGGGCGCGTCGCCCGTGGGTGCTGCGCCGGCCGCGCCGGCCGCCCCCGCCCCGGCCGCGGCCAAGTCGAAGTGCAACTGCCCGCCGAACGACCTCATGTGCAACATGCGGTGCTCGGCCGGCAAGTGACGTAGCGCGGCGCGCGCCCGTGCACCTCGCGCGCGCACGTCGGAACGACCGCCGCGGGCTCTCGGCCCCGGCGGTCGTCGCGTTTTGGGTGACGGCGTGCGGCGCCGCGCCGATCGGTCCCGCGGTCGTGGTGGTCCCGCCTCCGCGCGATCCGGCGGCGCTCGAGGCCCCGCCCTTCGGGGCGGACGCCGGCGCGCCGAAGCCTGCGGGCGCGGTCGCCGCGATCGCGTGGATGACCTCGGAGCCCGAGGCCCGCGCGCGCGCCCGCAAGCAGCGCGTTCCAATGATCGTCTTCGCGTCGGCCGCGTGGGCCGTGGCGACCGTCCAGATGGACCGCACCGTCTGGTCCGACCCTCGCGTGGCGGCGCTCGCGGCGCGCTTCGTCGCGCTGCGGCTCGAGCTCACCGACCCCGAGGGCGACTCCGAGGGCTACGCGCAGCGCTATGGCGTGACGTCGGTGCCGGAGCTGGTCGTCCTCGACGACGAAGGGCGCACCCTCGATCGCGTGGGGGGCCTCGCGAGCGTCGACCGCGTGCTCGCCGCGCTCCGCAAGGCCGACGAGTAGACGTCGAGGGGCGGGCGCCGCCGGGGTAGGATGCGCGGTCATGCGCGTCCACCACCTCAACTGCGCGACGATGTGCCCGGTCGGCGGCCGCCTGCTGAGCGGCCAGGGCAGCCTCCTCGACCGCGCCACGCTGGTCTGCCACTGCCTGCTCGTCGAGACCGGCGACGGGCTCCTGCTCGTCGACACGGGCCTCGGGATCGCCGACTGCGCCGACCCGAAAGGCCGCCTGGGCGGTCCGTTCGTGGGGATCACGAAGCCGCGCTGCGATCCGGAGGAGACGGCCGCGCGGCAGGTCGAGCGGCTCGGCTTCCGCCGCAGCGACGTGCGTCACGTGGTCGTCACGCACCTCGATCTCGACCACGCCGGCGGGCTCGTCGACTTCCCCGACGCCACCGTGCACGTGCACGAGCCGGAGCTCGACGCCGCGCTCGCGCGCCTCACGCTGCCGGAGAAGAACCGCTACCGCCCCGAGCAGTGGGCGCACCGCCCGCACTGGGCGCGCTATCGGGCGAGCGGCGAGCCGTGGCATGGCTTCGAGTGCGTGCGTCAGCTCGACGGGCTGCCGCCCGAGGTCCTGATGGTGCCGCTCGTCGGGCACACCCGCGGGCACGCGGGGATCGCGGTGCAGGGCGACCGCGGGTGGCTGCTCCACGCGGGCGATGCGTACTTCTTCCGTGACGAGGTGGACCCGGTCGCGCCTCGCTGCACGCCGGGGCTCGCGCTGTTCCAGAGGCTGGTCGCGATCGACGACGAGGCGCGGCGCCGGAACCGCGATCGGCTGCAAGCGCTCGCGCGCGATCACGGCGCGGAGGTGCGGATCGTGTGCGCGCACGACCCCGTGGAGCTCGAGCGGGCGCAGGCGGCGGCGCGCGAGGGCGCGTAGGCGCGGGAAGGTCGGCTGCGGCAGGCCGTTCGCCGGACGAGGAGCGGCGCGGGGCCTCCCGACCGAGGGCGAGGCCGAGACCGCCGGCGCCGCGCGACGAAGCTCCCCTGGGGGATGGGCGGCTAGCGCGCGGCGGGGTCCTCGCCGAGGAGGCCGCGGCGCATCGCGAGGCGCGTGAGGCCCTGCGCGTCGTGGATGCCCAGCTTGCGCATCAGGTTCGTGCGGTGCGCGTCGACGGTCTTCGGCGACAGCTCGAGCTCGGCCGCGATGGACTTGTTCGTGTGACCGAGGGCGATCAGGCGCAGCACCTCGCGCTCGCGTGCGGTCAGGAGGGCCAGCTCGTCGGACGCGGCGGAGGTGGCGCCCGGGTCCTGCATGGCGGCCGAGGCGGCGGCGTCGAGGAAGCGGTCGCCGGCGTGTACGGCGCGGATGGCGGTGACGAGGTCGCCGAGGCCCGCACCCTTGACCACGAAGCCGCGCGCGCCTGCGCGGAGGGCGGGGCGCACGTGCTCGGGGCCGGCGTGCATCGAGAGCACGACGACGCGCGTGGCCGGCCGCAGCTCGCTCACGCGGCGGATGGCCTCGACGCCGTCCATGCGCGGCATGCCGAGGTCCATCAGCAGCACGTCGACCGCGTGCGCTCGCACGACCTCGACCGCCTCGGCGCCGTCGCACGCCTCGGCGACGAGCTCCATGTCCTCGTGGCACGCGAGGAGGGCGCGCAGGCCCGCGCGGACGATGGCGTGGTCGTCGGCGATCGCGATGCGCATGGCCTTCCCTGCGTCGTGCCACGGCACCGCGGGGGAGTCACGCCCGCGGGGGCCCCCCGCCGCCCGCCGATGGCGCGGCGCGGGGGGGCGACCGCGCGCGCCGGCTGCGGGCTCAGGGGCAGGGGAACAGCGCGTCGATCGCGTCGCTCGCCACCTTCACGTCGACCTCCGCGGGGACGGTCTTCGCGACCTCGGCGGCGAGCACGGCGGCCTTCGCCGCGTCGCGCTCCTTTGCGGCGCGGCCGAGCACCGGCCCGAGGACGCGGACGGTCTCGAACGCGACGCCGCACGTCGGCGCGTTCTGGAGGCGCTCGCGGACGATGAGCGCGAGGCCGCGCAGCGTGGCGCGGTCGACCTGCTGCTGGGCCTGCTCGCGCATCGCCACGTCGCCGAGCGGCATCGCCTGATCGAGGTCGCGCCAGCAGCGCACGGCGAGGAAGCCGTCCCAGATGCGGTCGTGCGCCTGCGGGCTCAGCGCCTTCACGTAGGCGCCCAGGCCGATCGGGCTTTCGCGCGTCTGGACGCCGCCGTAGTAGCCGGTGGCCGAGTCGCAGTCTTCCTTGTCCTCGGTGCCGCAGGTCTCGATCTCCTTGAACACCGAGACGTAGGAGAACCACAGCAGGCCGGCCTCGACCCGCGCCGCGTTCAGCACCGGGTCGTTGCCTTTGGCGCCTTCGTTGAGCGCGGTCTCGACCAGCGGCTGGATGCGCGCCTGGCTCACGCATCGATCCGGGTTCGCCGCGATCGCGGCCGCGTCGAGGTCGCGGCACCCGACCTCCTTGCCGCCGACGACGGCCGGCGGGTAGTGGGTGTCCTCTCGCCGCGCGACGCGGGACTGCAGGCCTTCGGGCTGCGAATAGGCCACCTTCGCGTCGAGGAAGTCCTTCGGAGCGGGGACTTTCGTGCCCCCGAAGCCGAGCAGCGCGCTCATCTCCGCGAACGCCGCGGTGCGCGCGTTGGACCCGACGCTCGGGTTGAAGGGGTGGAAGGCGCCGTCGTCGGAGACGCAGGCCGCCCAGGCGTCGTCCTTCGACCCGTTGGCGGGCGAGTAGTCGCTCGCGAGCGCCTTGCAGCTGGGCGCGTCGAGGACCTTGCGGCCTGCGTTCGCGTCGCACGCGACCGCGCCCGCGCCGCCGCCGGCGCCGCCCGCGTCGAGCGCGCTCTCGGCGGGGTCGGCGGACTCGCACGCGACGAACGCGCCGGTGAGAAACAGGCTGATGGCGAGGGAGCTGAGACGCATGTTCATCGGTGGTACCCCGTGGTTGAGTGGATTCAAAGGCCGGCCTCGAACGTGAGAATCACCCCGCGGCCCGGGCCGTTGACGGCCGACCCGTGGTAGCGATAGGCAGTGTCGGCGATGTTCTCGACGACGGCCGCTGCGACCAGATCGCGCTTGAACCGCCAGCCGGCGCGCAGATCGACGACCGCGAACGCTGGCGTGCCGAAGCGCGGTATCCGCGGATCGCCGTAGTCGGTGGTCGAGAGGCGTGTCTGCTCGGCGGCCCAGCGCAGGCCAGCGCCGCCGAAGGGGCCCTCGTGGCCGCCGACGCGGGCGTCGACGGTGCCATTGAGCGGCGGGACGCGCGACAGGGGCTCGCGCGCGCCATTGGGGTCGTCGGGCGTGGCGGGGCTCGGGCCCTCGCCGATCGCGTAGGACAGGCTGGCCGTGATCGAGGCGACGCGGTGCGCGCGCACCTTGGCCCAGAGCTCGGCGCCGGTGATGGTCGCGAGGCCCGCGAGGTTGACGAGCTGCACGCGGCGCTTGGAGGCGACGCATTGAGGCGTGCCCGGCGGGCAGTCGGCCTCGGATCGCACGCCGCGGGTCATCGCGTGCTCGAGGAGCGCGCGGTACACCCAGCCCTCGACGGTGACGCGCGGGTGGTCGAAGCGCAGGCCGCCCTCGAAGGTCGTGCCGACCTCGGGGCGCAGGTCGGGGTTCTCGAACTGGAAGCCGGGGCCCGTCTGCTGGCGCGAGGTGAGGTCGTCGAGGTTCGGGGCGCGCACCGAACGGTCGACGTTGGCGAGGACCGAGAACCAGCGGTGAGCGCGCCACTCGGCGCCGCCCGTGGCGGAGAACACCGGCCAGCCGCCGTTCACCGCGACGGTGCCGGACTCGGGATCGGCCGGCGACTTCGCGCGGGCGCCGCCGGCGCGGCCGCCTCCGCGCACGACGACGGCGCCGTCGGCGAAGGAGAGCTCGCCGAGCGCGAAGGCGCCGCCCTGCACGTAGCTCGACCCGGCGAGGTACTGCCCGCGCGATTGCTTCAGCGTCACGTCGAGGTTCGTGAAGCGCAGGAACGCGGTCGAGTCCACGCGGTCGTAGTAGGCGTCGGCGCCGTAGTGCACGCGCGCGTCGATCCAGCGATGGACGTCCTGCCACGGCGTCACGGCCTTCGCGGTGAGGCCGAAGGTGTCGACGTCGTCGCGGCCGCCATACTCGACGTACGCGGGCGCGGGCCGCGCGAGCGTGCGCTTCTCGTGCTGGCGCTGGTAGGAGATCGCGACGCGCGCCCGCTCGGCGATGGGGCCGGCGTCGCCGTCGTACGCCGCGTAGACGAGCGTGCGGAACTGCTCGTCGACGGTGAGGCACTCGCCGAGGGGCGCCTTCGGCGCGGGGCACTGGTCGGTGCGCGGCGCGTCGTACTCGCGGAAGAGGTACGTCGCCGCGGTCAGCTTGCGCGTCGGAGAGATCCAGTACACGGCGCGCGCGTCGGCCGTGAGCTCGCGAAATCCCGTGCCTTTTTGCGTCTTGCCGTCGTCGGCGAAGACCGGGACGAGCGCCTGCTCGCCGGTTACGGGGCTCGACACGGGCCCGCCCGACCGGAGCAGGCCGACGCGCTGGTAGCCGACGCCCGCGAGGACCTGCAGCTTGTCGTTGACCTGCGTGTCGAGCTGAAAGCGCTGGCCGAAGGACAGGTCCGCCGAGGCGAACCGTGCGAACGTGCGAGGCCGAGCCGTGAAGCCGCGGTCGTCCTCGCGCCGCGGCTCGAGCGGGATCGAGTCGATCACGCCGCCGAGCGCGTCGGACCCGTACTGCGTCGAGGCGCCGCCGCGCACGACGTCGATGCGCTGGAGGGAGTACGTGTCGACCGTGAAAAAGTACTGGTTCGGGCCCTGACGCCAGGTGCTCGTGTTGAGGCGGATGCCGTCGAAGAGGAGGACCGTCTGCTGGCCCGTGCGGCCGCGGACGTAGGCCGAGGCCTGCCCGTGCGCGGTCTGCTGCACGAAGACGCCGGGCTCGTAGCGCAGCGCGTCCGGCGCCGACCGCGGCATGCGCTCGTCGATCTCGCGGCGGGAGACGGAGCTCGACGATCGGCCGACGGTCGGGGCGTCCGAGTCGCTGCGCCGCGCCCGGACGACGACCTCGACGGGGGCCTCCGCGGCGGTCGGCGGCGTGGGCGAGGTCGACGCGGTGGGCGGTGAGGCCGGCGTGGCCATCGTCGCGGGCGACGGGTCGGCGCTGGCCACGCGCGCGCTCGCGCCCAGGATCAGGGCGGAGATGATTGCCAGGCCAGCGTGACGCACCCCGGTACCGTAGTCGGGGCGACACCCGCCCCAAATCGGGTGATTCCCCTAGTGCCTGCGCGCGTGCGCGGGCCGCTCAGCGGCGGCGCATCGCCCGCACCTCGTCTGCGGTGGGCAGCGCGAGCCCGCGGCGGCCGCGCATCCAGCGCGTGACCTCGGCGTCGAGCTCGGGGTCGCGGTCGATCTCGTCGTCGTCCGCGTCGGGCTCGAGGCCCGCGGCGGAGGCCGACCTGGTGCCGCTCGCCTCGCCCTGGCACTCGACCGGCCACGACCGAGGGACGTGCGCCCACGGGGTGTAGTCCGGCGTCGAGGTGAACACGTCGAGCGGCAAGGCCGCGTTCGCGACCTCGACGTTCGGGTAGGGCAGGCCGAAGACGTGCGCGACGAGCTTGTGGATGGACGACACGTCGAGGTGCGTGTGGCTGACGTAGCCGCGCTTCACCCACGGCGACGCCATGGCGAGCACGGTGCGGTGAACGTCGACGTGATCGCCGCCCTGCGCGGGGTCGTCCTCGGTGACGAAGACGAGCGACGACCTCCACAGGGGGCTCTGCGCGATGGCCTCCACCACCATGCCCGCGGACTCGTCGTTCATCGCGATGAGCGACTCGGGCGTCGGCACGCCGGCCCCGAGGCCCTGCGTGTGGTCGTTCATCAGTGTCAGGTAGGCGACGTTGCCGAGGTCGCAGCGCACGCGCGCGCGGGCGGCGAAGTGGCAGGCCTTCTCGACGTCGGGGTAGTTCGGGCTCTGGATGAAGCCGCCCGGGTACTTGAAGTCGATCGGCGAGTGGCCGTCGACGAACACCGACGGCATGCCGACGCCCTCGCCGAGGATGTCGTAGGGCACGCCGTTCGTGCCGAGCCAGTCGAACATCGATCCCTCGACGGGCTTGCCGACGTCGGCGACGCCGCCGTTCTGCACGTCGCCGGGGCGGATCGACCGCGAGTAGCTCGCGGCCCAGGTGCGCTCGTTGTAGTCGCTCGATCGGCCGTAGGTCGTCCACACGTGCCCGAGGCTCGAGATCTCGGCCACCGTGTAGAAGTTGTCGGCGTGCGCGAAGTCGCGGCCGAGCGCGCGCAGGTTGCCCCAGATCGAGTCCATCTGCTTCGGATCGGTCTTCAGCATCCAGTCGGCCTTGCCCTTCGCGCCGGGCAGGTCGCCGAAGACGGCGTCGTAGGCCTTGTTCTCCTTCACGACGAGGAACACGTGGTCGATGGCCTTCGACGGGCCCTCGGTGTTCGTGATCGGGACCGGGAAGTCGTTCGCGCCCGCGGGGCAGGTGACCTCGGGCCGGCCCTCGCGTGCGCCGACCGCGAGGCTTGCCGCGACGACCGCTTCGCTCGCCGCGAGCTGCCCCGCCGTCGCGTACGGCACGAGCTGCACGCCGCCGCGCAGGCCCTTGTAGACGTCGTCGTCGGGGAAGTTGTACGCCTTCGCGGACGGCCCGGTGCCGGCGCCGCGCAGGCTCGCGACGAACACCCCGCCGCTCGCGTCGACCGAGATGCCGCCGGGCCACCACAACGTCGGCAGCCGCCCGCCCGGCGTGAGCGTCGGCGGCGTGGTCCCGAGGTCGACGTCGAACGCCGCAAGCGCGGACTCGGCCGCCAGCGAGACGTAGAGGCGCTGCCTCGCGTCGTCGTAGGCGATCGACGAAGGCTCGGCGCCGTGGAGCTTCGTGCCCGCGTCGATCGGGATCTCCTTCACCTCGCCGGTCGCGCGGTCGACGAGCGAGAGCGAGTCGCCGAAGTCGTTCGCGACCACCATCCAGCGCGCGTCGAGGAACGCGACGCCCTGCGGATCCTTCGCGGTCTGGAAGCGGCGCGCCACGGCGGGCGGCGTCGCGTCGTGGTCGACCTCGACGACCTCGTGGCTCGCCCACATCGACACGTAGGCGTACCGACCGGCCGGGTCGTGCGGGTCGATCCACGCGCCGAACGCCTCCGCTGCCCCGAGGTCGATCTCGGCGAGGAGCTTGCCGTACGATCCGCCCACCTCGAGGACGTCGTAGACGAGCAGGCTCTGCTCGTGCACCGGCGCGACCACGAGCCGCTTGCCGTCCGCCGACGCGGCGAGGCCGGAGGCGAACCAGCCCGCCGGGTTGCCCTTCGTGTCCTTGCTCGGCGGCAGCTTCACCGCGTGCGCGTCGTCGAGCGTCATCGTCTTCGCGACGGGATCGACCTGCACGACGAGGACCTCGCCGTCGCCGGTCGGCACGAACACGCGCGTGGAGGAGGCGAACGCGAGCCCCCAATTGAGCGATTTCGGCCGCGGGAAGAGGATCCTTTGGAGCACCGGATCGGCCGACCCGTCGGCCGTCATCGTCGACCCGTCGACGAGCCGCAGGACGTGGTCGCCGTAGCCGGTGTCGACGGTCAGCGCGAGCTGCTGCCCGAGCGACACGACGTCGGTCGTCATGCCCGCGTAGACGTCGTTCTCGCGGAAGATCCAGTGGGTGCCGTGCGGCTGCAGGAAGCGGCCGTCGGGCAGGATCGATCGCGTCGGGACGTCCGGGTCCGGGCCGGTGTACTTCGCCGCGTCGCCCGTCGGCTCGCTCGCGGTGCACGCGCCCTTCGTCGAGGCGGGCGGCTTGCCGTCCCACGCGGCGCAGGTGTCCGCGTGCGGGAGGTCGGCCCACGCGCGGAGGTTCTGGCAGGCGTACGGCGCGTCGCAGCCCGTCGCGAGCGGGCAGGTGATCGCGCACGATCGGGGCACGGCCGCGAACTCGTCGGGGTCGACGCCGCCGCCGCCGACCCCGCCCCCGCCGTCGACCCCGGCGTCGGCCGTGGACGCGGTCGTGGAGGCGGGATCGTCCGCGTCCTGTCCGCCGCACGCCGCGGCGGCGAGCGCGAGGAGGGCCGTGGTGCCGTGCAGCGCGCGCGATCGGAAGGAGCGCATCCCGCGAGCCTATCGCAGGTGCCCGGTCGGCTGCCCGCCCTCGTGGCGCGGCGGCGCGTGTCCTCGGCGTCGCCTCACGCTATCCTGCCCGTCCATGCGCCGGGGCGAACAGCGGCCAGTGATCCTCGCCGCGGTAGCCCTCGCGGTCGCGGGCTGCGCTCGGCCTGGGTCCGGGCTGCCGGCCGCGCCCTCGCCGGCGCCGACCGGCCCGACGGCGCCCGCGTTCGTGACGCCCTCGCGCCTCTTGCCCGACCTCGTGGGGGAGCGCGGCGTGGTCGGCGAGGACGACGGCCAGCGCCGCGTGCTCGTCGATCGGATGCGCGTCCTGGCCCGCGACGACGGCTCGCTCGAGCGAGCGACCCAGCTCCTCCCGCTCGGGCACGTGCAGTCGGTCCGCCTCCCTTCGCGCCTCGGCGGCGGCTTCCTCTTCCACGCCAGCACCAACGGCGGCACGCAGCTCTGGCGCGCGGCGGGTTGGCTCGCGCCGCTCCAGCCGCTCGTGCAGATCGCCTCCGTCGCGACCGAGGTCGTGCCGGGCTTCGATCGCCTCTACGTGCGCCTCGCGACGAACAACAAGCTCGTCGCGATCGACGCGCAGACGGGCGCCGCCGTCCCGCTCGGCCCGATCCCGCCCGCGGCCGGCTACGGCGCGCTCGCGTTCGCCGACGGGTGGCGCGCGGTCGTCGACACCGATCTGCGCGGGCCGCTGGCGACGTTCGACGCGGGCGCGACCTGGCGATCGGTGGGCATCGCGGAGCGCCCGCTCGCGATCTTCGCCGGCGGTGGCGAGCCCTTGATCTCGGTCGCCGGCGGCCACTACGTGGTTGACGCTCGCGGCGTGGTCACGTTCCGGCCCGACGCGCCACGCGAGGCCGGATCGCCCCGCGACGACCACGATTTCTCGGGGCGCGCCCACGGTCCGATCGGCCCGCGGCCGCTGCGCGCCGCCGTCGAGGACGGGTGGCCGGAGGGCGGCGGCGTCGCGGTCGTGGCGCGGGGCGGCGTCCTCGCGCGCGTGTCCTTGCGCGACGGAAAGGTGCGCGAGATCGTCGCCGACGCCTACCCCGAGCGCGAGGCCACCTGCCACGCGATCCGGGTCGGCCCGGATTTCGGCTTCGTGTGCGGGGAGGCGGGCGGCGCGACCGTCGTCTACGCGTTCGGCGCCGACGGATCGCAGGCGGCCGGCCCGCGCGCGCTCGCCGTGCGGCCGTTGATGCGCTTCGCGAAGCCGCGCTTCGTCGCGCCCTCCGGCAACGGCGCGGTCGTCGTGCGCGGCCCCTGCCAGGACGAGCCGCCCGCCGACGCGAAGGCCGCCCCTCCTCGCGCCGGCGATCTCGCGGGCACGCGCGCCTACTGCGTGCGCGACGCCTCGGGCTCGACCCACGAGATCCGCGTGCGCGGCGACCTCGGCGTCGAGCGGGTCGTCGCGCTCGCCGACGGCCGCGTCGCGGTGCTCGTGCCTCCCCGCCTGGGCACCGGCGGCCAGCTCACGATGCTGCGCGGAACGGCCGCGACCACGGTCCCGCTCACGCTCCCCACCGAGCCGAAGGCCATCGCGCGCGAGCTCCGCCGCGGGATGTGGCTGGAGGGGTTCGAGGAGCGGGATCCCGGCGTGATCGGCGGCTGGGTCGAGGCCGGCGGCCCGATGATCGGCGTGCGCGTCGCGGCCGACGGGCGCGTGACCTCCGGCGACGCGCGATCCGACGAGGGCGGCACGGTCGTGGCGGGGCGCTTCGGCCTCTCGCGCGGCGAGGGCGGTCGCGCGGCCGAGACCACCGACGGCGGCGTGACCTGGAAGGTCTTCGATCTGCCCGAGCGCGACGACGACCCCGCCGCGTCGCGTGCGCGCTCGTGCGGACCGGTCGGCTGCGCGATCGGCGGGTGGGTCCGCGTGGGCTGGGGCAAGCCCGCCGAGATCGACGACCTGTCCACCGTCGAGACCCCGCGCGCGCTCTACCTGCCGATGCGCACCGCGTCCGCGATCCCGCTCGCGTGCGAGGTCGTGGGCGGCGTGACGCCGCCGCTGCCGTCGACCGAGAAGCCCGCCAAGCCCGCGGTCGCGCCGCCGCCCCGCCCGGCGCGCCCGGCGCCGATCCTCGGGCGCCCGACGATGCCTCCGATCGTGATGGGCCACGCGCCGACGCCCCCGCCGACACCGTGGGCCGCGTTCCGCAACGCGCCCGCCCCGCCCCTCGGCCCCGACGAGGTCGGCTTCGACAACGGCGCGCCGTTCGATCTCGTCAGCGTGCGCGCCTACGCCTGGGGTCGAAAGGGCGCGGACTGGGCGCGTGCGGGCCGCTTCGTGGTGCGGTTCGACGACCGCTTCGACGCCGCAGGCGGCCTGCGGGCGAGCGCGGCGAGCACGCCCCCGTGGGCCGACGAGGGCTCGGCCGCGGACGGCATCGGCGCGCAGGGCTACTCGACGACGTGGGGCGCGTACCTCGACCCCTCGGGCCGCGCCGCCCTCGTGAGCGCGCGTCGCGGCGGCGCGTGCTCGCTCTATGCGGTGTCCGACGGCCAGCCCGTGCTCCAGCTCCGTGACGCCGGCGGTCGAAGCGCTCCTCTGTCCTGCCCCGTCGCGCACGGCGCGGCGCGCGACGGCGACACCTGGTACTTCCTCGCGGCCCTCTCGTCGTTCGACGCGATCGGCCTGTTTCGCGCGGATCTCGGCGCCGTGCGGCAGGTCGGCACGTTCTTCCGGCCCCAGCAGGCGCGCTACTCCGCGGCCGACCCGCCGCGCCTCGTGCGGCGCGCGATCGGATCGGGCCTCGGGCTCATGGTCGCGAGCCCTCCGGTGCCCGGCGAGGGATCCGCCACGTGGTGGGTGCTGCCGGTCGATGGCGAGACGGGTCGCCTTGGCGAGCCGGTGTCGCTCGGCCGGCGTGACCTGGGCGGCAAGGTGCCCCCGCGCTGCGGCGCGGCGCAGGACGGCTGGCTCGTCGATGCGTCGCTCGACCTTTCACCGACGGTCGACCTCGCGGCCGCGCGCGCCCCGCTCGACTCGTTCGAGTGGCGCTTGCGGCTCGACCCGGGGTCGGTGTGCGCGGAGGGCGTCGCGGCGCGCATCGACGGGGTGCTCGTGAGGGACGGCGCGAAGGGCGTCGCGCCCGCAGCGAAGCCCGACGCGGCGATCCTCGAACGCGATCTGCCGATGTCGGCGACCGAGCGATCGAGCGGACGGCGGTGGAACCTGCGGTGTGGGAAGAGGTGATCGCGGCAATCGCGAGAACACCCGTCGCGTCGAGCCTTGGAATCGGAACGACGGGCGGGCGGCGCGGATCGGTCGATCCCAGGCCGTCCCGGCGGCGGTGGTCGGTCTCGAACCGGATCCCGCCGTCGGCGGCCGAGGCCATCTGGTCGTCGACGGCCACGCACGTGTCGGGGGCCCGGAGATCGCGGATGTTGAGCCCGCGGAGCGCCTCGCGCGCATGGCCGTAGGCGGCGAGCGCGCGATCGTTGCCTTGCACGATCGACCCGTCGCGCCGCATCACGAGCTCGATGTCGTTCATGCGCGAGGCGAGCCCGTGAAGGCGCGCCTCGTCGAGCGCGAGGGCGGCCCGCTGCTCGGCGTCGGCCGCGGCGCCGGGCAGCACGCCCGACCGAGGCCACGTGTCGTTGACCCTGCTGCGACTCTAGTCCTTCGAGTCGAGCGGCATCTCCATGAGTTGCGGTGAATTCTGCCGTTGGAAGGAATTGCGCCGTCCGGGACAGCGCAGCGCCGTTCTGGACGGCCAGGAACGCGAGCGCGTCGCCGTCGCCGTCGTCACTCCGTCGCGTCGACGACGCTCTCGCCCATCGTGCGGTAGTTCTTGTCGACGTGGTCCATCAGCTCGAGCCACCACTGCTCGTCCTGTACGCCGGTGTCGCGGACGCTGTTCGCGAAGAAGCTGCCGCGGATGCACTCGGCCTTGCCCGTCGGCCCGATGCGGCAGCGCCCGTCGACGTAGACGAGGATGGCCTTCGGCAGCCGGCTCGAACCGCTGCGGGTCGGGCTGTTCATCCAGTTGCGGAGGAAGATGATCGCGGCCTCGAGGTCCTGCGGCGACTGGCCGTAGCCGTGCAGCATGTAGATGACCGGGTAGTGCCGGTCCTGCTGCAGCCGGTGGGCGTAGCCGGGCGGCAGCGTGACGCCGACCGGGCCGACGCGGCCGTCCTTCGACTTGAAGTCGAAGGTGCAGTTGCCGATGACCTCGCAGTCGGTCGCGCCCTCGTAAGCGTCGCTGTTGCTGGTCTCGACCAGCGTGCGAAGCTCCTTCTCCGGCCAGCGGGATCCGATGAAGTAGAGCGCCGACTGCAGGCGACTGGCAATCTCGTACACCGTGCCGACGTGCTGGCCGGATCCCATCTCGAGGTCGTTCGGCGTCGGGTCGATCCTTCCGTAGCGCTGGAAGACGATGCCGCCGAGGTCCTCCCAGACCACCTTCTCGGGCTCGTAGAGCGTCTGCTGCTTCGGATCGAGGCCCGGGATCTGGGTGAAGTCGGTCAGGTACGACACGTCGCGGCCGCGCGCCGCGAACGTGCCCGTGAGGTGCTGCGCGTCGACGCCGAAGTTGAAGAGGTCGCGCGTGCCGCCGTCGGTCCACAGGTCCAGGCGCCGCAGCGCCGCGTCGTCGAACTCGCCGCCCGGCACGTCCTTCGTCCACTGCCGCACGACCGAGTGCGAGTCGAGGTCCCAGAAGCGCTGCAGGCCCCGCGCGACGGTGAACTTCCCGTCACCCTCGCCGACGTCGTAGCCGTCGCCCGGCTTCTGGTAGCCGGCCGCGGGCTGCTGCGGCGTGCCCTTCACGCCGTCGAGGCCGACGTCGTCGAACTTCTCGCCGGCTTGAAAGCGGTGATCGCGCTCGGTGCCGGTCGGGTTGTACTGCGCGTCGTAGTCGTCGCCGGCCGGGTCGTCGTTCACGCCGGCCTGGTAGCCGGGCTCCTTCGCGCTCGGCACGCCGTCGACGCCGTCGTCCGCCCAGGGCTCGTGGCCGGCGCGGATGATGGGCTCGAGCTCGTCGCGGACGCCGTTGCCGTTGTAGTCGACGGCGAGCCCGACCTCGAGCGGGTAGCCGTTGCCGTCGGCCTTCCACGCGTTCGCGTAGGGGCTGAGCGCCTCGTTCTGGTCCGCGCCGTCGCACACGGTGATGACCGGGAAGGCGCCGTCGGGGTTGTACTCGTCGTCGTAGTACTTCTTCAGCGTGAGCGTGTTCGCGCAGCGCTCCTTGGGGCAGTTCTGCGCGATCTCGGCCTGCCGGTCGTGGTCCGGCCCCTCGATCGGGTCGATCCACACCTTGCACTCGTCGCCGGGGTGGTCGCCCAGCACGCTCTTGTCCGTCGGCGGCACGCCGGCCGGCAGGTTCTCCGCGCCGACCGAGAGGTTGTCGCCGTTCGGATTGCCGAACATCAGGCCGAGGTCGCGGAAGATCTGCGTGTACTCCTCGCGCGGGAAGCGGCCTCCGTTGCCCGCGCGCGGGTACTCGTACCACCACGTGTTGAACGTCTGCCCGTGGGCGTAGGGCTCGGCGGCCGCGGGCATCAGCACGCACTTGCCGGGCGGCAGGCCCTGCTCGCCGAGGCAGACCTCGTCGGCCTTGCAGTCGCTCTTGGCCTTGCACGCGGTCGGCGTGAGCTGAATGTCGGCGAGCGTCGTGCCCGGCTTGATCGACCGGAAGCCGCCGAGGTGGTTCTCGGCGATGTTGTCGAGCATCCACGTCCAGTCGACCGGGCCGCCGAGCGGCGCGAGGACGTCGAAGAGGTCGTGGTGTCGCATGCCGAACATGGCCGTGCCGCCGCCGCCCATCGAGACGCCGATGGCCGCGCGGTGCGTGATGCGGCGCTTGAACGTCTTGGTGCCGGCGTCGGTGCGCACGACGGCCTGGTAGGTGCCCAGGCGCGGCGCCTTGAACGTCACGGCCCACTGGCCGTCGACCTTCTCGACGTGGACGTCCGCGACCGCGACCGTGCGGGGCGCCTTGAACGCCGGCCCCGAGTACGCGAGGTGCAGGTGGCGGAGGCGCGCGGCGTCGGGCAGGAGCGCCGGGTTGATGGGCACCGAGAGCGGCACGTCGCGCTTGAAGCGGCTCGTCGCGGGGCCGAACGTGACCGCCGGGCCGACGGCCTTGGTGCCCGCGGGCACGATGTCGGACGCGCACGCGACGCTGCCGTCGAAGGCCGGCACGCCCCAGAGCGTGCTGCCGGTGTCGGCCTTCTCGGCGCCCTTCTGCAGCCCCATCGTCGCGCCGGCCTTGCCGTCGCCGCCGCGCAGGGTCGCGCCGCCCTCGACCTTGCCCTTCGCGGGGTCCCCGGCGCACGTCGGCAGCTTCGCCTCGAGCGTCTCCACCGTCAGCGTCGCGGTCGCGTCCGTGCCGTCGCCCTTGGGGACGCGCACGGTGATCGTCGACGAGCCCACGGCTTTGCCGCCCGTGACCTCGATCGCGACGGACGCCTTGTGCAGGTCGATCTGTCCCTCGGGCGGCGTCGCGACGTCGGGCGTCGAGCTCTCGAAGCGCACCGGGGTCGGCACGCAGAAGTCGGGGTCGACGATCACCTGGACCTTGCGCTTGGCGCAGGTGCCGATCGCGGGATCCGCGCACGGGGTGAGCGCGACCATCGCCGGCTGGAAGCGCACCGAGACCATCTCCGGCTGCGACGGGTCGCAGAGCTCGCCGGGCGCGAGCGCCTCGGTCGACCCTGCGTCGGGCGTGGCCTCCGCCTGCGTGCCGAGCGTGTCGACCGTCGCACAGCTGGGTGCGGCGACCGAAGCGAGGGCGACGGCGGGGGCGCCGATCAGGAGGGCGCGGAGGAGCGAGCGGCCAAACGAGCGGCGGCGGGGCGCGAAGGAAGGGGTGCGCATTGCGCGCAGAATACACGAGACCGGCGTGGGCGAAGGGAACCACGTCGCGACGACGTGGGGGCGTCGACGCTCAGTGAGACGGCGACGCCTTGGCCTGCGAGGCCGCGACGACGCCCGTCACGTCGGCCGCCGCGGCGCCCACGCGGACCGCGCCGAGCCAGCTGCCGACGAAGCCCGTGGGCTGCGCGTCCTCGTCGAGCTCGGCCGCCGCGGTGGCGGTGATCGTGATCTCGCCCACGCTCGCGTCGCCGACCGACGCCTCGAGGGCGAGCTTCCAGCGTGCGGCGACGGCGTCCTTGCACGCCGCGTCGAGGCACGACGCGTCGCACGTGCCGACCTGGCCGAGCAGCGCGGCGACGTCCTCGCACGACGCGATCGCGGCGAGCGCGTCGGCCACCGTCTTTGCCGTGGGGACGGAGGCCTTGGCGGCGACGAGCGCGGCCGCGCCCGCGTACCGGCTCGGAAGCCAGTAGATCGTCGCGCCGAGCTGGACCGTGTCGTCGGCGGCCGCGGCGAAGGAGACGAGGTGCGCCGCGGGCACGCCGGCCGCGGCCGCGTCGACATCGCCGAGCCGGCGCAGCTCGAAGATCGCGTGACCGATCGCGCCCGGCACCGCGGAGAGGTGGGCCGTGAAGCTCGGGGACTGCGCGGCGAGGCCGGCCTTCGCGAGCGTCGTGACCCACTGCCGGATCGCGGTGCCCGCGGGGCCGAGGGCGAGCTCGAGGGCGTCGTCCCACCCCGCCGAGGCGCGCTCCTTGGCGAACGCTTCGACGTCCGCGCCTTGCAGCGCGGCCGCCATGCCGTCGAGGATCGCCGCGGCCTCGGCGCCGGCGGGAAAGGCGGCCTCCGCGAGGCGATCGCAGGTCGCGTCGAGGATCGCCCCGTAGGCGGCCGGATCGGGGGCGTACGCGAAGCTGAGGTCGAGCTCGGTCGTCGTGAGGTCGATCGGCCGGTCGACGACGTTGACCTTGATCTGCGTGGTCTGGTTCGCCGCGAGGGCGGCCGCGTCGGTGCAGCCCCACATCGCCTGGCCCGCGCGGACGGCGACCGCGAGGCTCGGCCCGACCGGGGCGCCGGAGACGAGCGGGCGGGTCGCCGAGGTGGCCGTGAGGCCTCCGGGCGGGTCGGCCGGCACCGGCGCCTGGAGCGAGGCGCACGTGGCGCGCGCCACGACCGAGGCCGTCCAGAGCGAGTGCGCGCGCTTGCCGGCGTAGACCGGGACGACCTCGACGGTGGCGAAACCCTGGTCGCTCACCGCGACCTGGGCCTCCGCGCTCCCGCCGCCTTCGACGGCGGCGCGCACGCGGAAGGTGGTCGCCGCGTCGGGGGCGCGCAGCTTGACCGCGCCGCGGCCGGCCTCGTCCGTGACGACGGAGACGCGGTCGAGCGAGGCGTCGAGGGCGTCGCCGAGCAGCGCGAAGCGGACCGACGCGCGCCCGGGCGGCGAGACGACGATGCCGAGCTCGTGCATCGCGCCGGGGGCGAGCTTGAGGGGGCCGTCGAGATCGAACGCGACCGTGCCGCCGGTGGCAAGGTTGGTGGTCGTGCTCGAGCCCGTCGCGGCCGAGGTCGCGTCGCTCGATGAGCAGGCGGCGGCGAGGGCGAGGGCGAGGCCCCCAGCGTACCAACCAAGCAAGCGCATACCCTGCGAACGTAGCGCCGATCGGGCGCGTCGGCACGAGCTCGGGCCGCGATCAGGCGTTTCGAAACGAAGGCGCCCGCGTCGCCGTCGGCGCGCGGGCGCTTCGTGAGGAGCTTCGCGGGTCTTCGGCTACTTCGAGTAGACCTGCGCGGCGGCCATGCCGGCGCCGCGGGTGGCCTTCACGATCACCTTCGCGGGGATCGGGATCGGCGAGAGGTTCTTCCAGCAGGCGCTCTTGCCGCCGAGGACGGCCTGCGGGCCCTGGGTGCTGCTCTGCGACACGACGGCCGGGGGGAACGGCGGCTGGTGCACGACGATCTGCAGGTCGAGCTGCGACGGGCCGGCGGCCGCGCCGATGACCGTGTAGCACTTGCCCGGGTTCAGGGTGAGCGGCTGCTCGAGCGTC
Organism: uncultured delta proteobacterium; assembly: GCA_903906315.1. GTDB lineage: Bacteria > Myxococcota_A > Polyangia > Polyangiales > Polyangiaceae > CAIVJW01. The sequence continues at coordinate 17,815 of CAIVJW010000019.1, forward strand.
TGGCCCTCCTGAAACTGCCCGGCGAAGGCGCCGCCCTCGGGCTGGCTGCCCTGGACCTCGCCCTGGGCGAGCATCGTCAGCGCGGGCGTGAGCATCGCGGCGTTGATCGGGTTGGCCGACCCGCCCGCCGCGCCCTGGGCGGGCGCCGGCTGCTGCGGCTGCGCGGGCTGGGCCGGCTGCGGCTGCGCGGGCTGGCCGTACTGGCCGTAGCCCTGGGGCTGCTGCGGCTGCGCGGGCTGGCCGTACTGGCCCGGGTTGTACTGACCGGCGCCGGCCCCGTACGGGGCGCCGGCCCCGCCGATCTGCGCGCCGAACTGGCCGTTCGCGACCGCGTTCGGGTCGATCGCGCCCGGGTTGGAGGGGCCGCAGCCGACGGCGGCGAGGGCGAACAGCGCGGGGACGAAGAGCGAGAAGCGCATTGCGAAGCTCCTGGTTCGGGTTCGGGCTCGGTCGAGCCGCGGGGGAACGAAAGGCGCCTCGCCGAATGCGGTCGGAGGCGGCACTCCATCGGACGCGCGCCGCCGGTCGGGCGGCTCGCGGCGGCCCCCGTTTGGCGGGGAGGCTCACCACGACCGGCCGGTTCTACCCGAACCGCAGGCCGTTGGCGAGCCGCCTGGGGACCACGAAGACCGCGCTTCCCGGCGCGCGAAGGAGGGGGAGGGAGGCCCGCGCGCGCCGGGAGGCGCTTCGGGAGGACAACCGGCGGGGCGGCCTCGGGCTTACACTTCGCCCCGGCGGCGGCCGCCCCCGATCGGCCTCCGGGGCGCGCTTCCGCCGTGCGCCCGCGGTGACCCGGTTGACGCGCTCCGCGGTCGGGGCGAGGGAGCGGGCCATGGATCGAATCGAGCTCGGGCGCCTGCTCACGGCGGCCTTTCCGGATGGCGAGGTCGAGGTCACGGGCGACGACGGCGTGCACTTCGAGGCGCGTATCGTCACGCCGGCGTTCGCCGGCAAGTCGCTCGTCGAGCAGCACAAGCTGGTCTACGCGGCGCTCGGCGACCTCATGAAGGAGACCATCCACGCGCTGTCGCTCAAGACGTACACGCCCGAGGCGTGGGCTCGGAAGCGCTGACGATGCCTGTGGCGCGCCCCGCGCCTGGACATTTTCGCAAGGTGACGTAGGGAGAGGCTCATGAGCGACATCCACGAGGCGATCCGCCAGACGATCGAGCAGAACCGCGTCGTGCTCTTCATGAAGGGCACGAAGAACTTCCCGCAGTGCGGCTTTTCGGCCCGCGCGGTCGAGGTGCTCAAGCGCTGCGGCGCCGAGTTCAAGGACGTGAACATCCTACTCGACCAGGAGCTGCGCCAGGGACTCAAGGACTTCTCGAGCTGGCCCACGTTTCCGCAGGTCTTCGTCGACGGCAAGCTCGTCGGCGGCAGTGACATCCTCCTCGAGCTGTTCGAGGCCGGCGACCTCCAGAAGATGCTCGAGGCGCCCAAGGCGAGCTGAAGCGCGCCGGCGCCCGCCTCGCTCAGGCGGGCGCGGCCGCGGGCAGCTCGGCCCGTCGCATCGCCTCGGCGACCGCGGCGTCGAACAGGGGCGGCGTGAGGCGGCCGGTCTGCGTGTTCTGCTGGCTCACGTGGTAGCTGGCGACGATCGCCACCGAGGCGCGCTCGCCGCGCGGGTCGGGCACGATCGCGACGACGCCGTGGCCGAAGCGCGGCACCTCGGGCCGCGGCTCGCCGCGCGCGGCGGCGGCACGGCGCGCGAGGGCGACGACGGCGTCGTAGCCGGTCTTGCCGAGCGCGAGGTACGCGCGCGCCTCGGTGAGCAGGCCCAGCTCGCGAACGAGCCACGGGCGGCAGGCCTCGAGCTCGCCCGGCGTGGGCTTGTTGTCCGGCGGCGCGCAGCGGCACGGCGCGGTCACGAAGACGCCATCGACCGCGAGTCCGTCGTCGCGCCGGGTGCTCGTCGGCTGGGAGGCCACGCCCGCGCGGTGCAGCGCCGCGTACAGGAAATCGCCCGAGCGATCGCCCGTGAACATGCGGCCGGTGCGGTTCGCGCCGTGCGCGGCGGGCGCGAGGCCGACCACGACGAGGCGCGCGCGCGGGTCCCCGAAGCCGGGCACGGGGCGGCCCCAGTACGTCTCTGCGCGGAAGGCCCGGCGTTTCTCGCGGGCGACCTGCTCGCGCCACTCGACGAGCCGCGGGCAGAGGCGGCACGCGGCGATCTCCTCGGCGAGCGCGACGAGCGCGGGCGCGCGCTTCACGCGGGCTCCGCGCTTGGGGCCTGCGCGGCCGCGCGCGACTCGGCGTCGTCCTCGGACCTCACGAGCCCGGCGACGATGCGGTCCATGACGAGATCGAAGCGCGCCTGATCGAAGCGCGCGCCGCTCGCGAGCCAGTCGTTGTGGCCGTCGCGGCCGGGGAAGTGCCCGACCACGTCGAGGTGGTCCGCCTTGCCGACCCAGATGAGCTCGCCCCAGACCTGCGAGAGGAGCGGCACCACGCCGTCGTTCGCGTTCGCGGGCAGGTCCTCCGCGACGAAGGCGCGGATGCGCGCGGGGCCGCTGCCGTCCGGGGGCGCGCACGGGTAGCGCTCGTTTTCGCCGGCCGTGAGGTTCGACAGCGCGGTGAAGATCATCGCGGACAGCGCGCCCCACGGCGACCGCAGCGCGCCCACCCAGTCGCGGAGCGCGTTGCGCGGCGCGTACGTCGCGACGCTCTGGTAGCGCACGCCGGGGCGGTCCTCGATGCCGGCCTGGAAGAGGTCCATGGCCTCGGGCATCAGCTGCACGATGCCGCCTTGGTCGCCGGCGAGCTGCCGGAGCCAGTCGCGCAGCTCCGCGCTCGAGGCGTCGTCGAGCAGGCGGATCACGCCCTCGATCATGCGGTCGATGAGGCTCTCCTCGAAGCCCCGGAGCTGGAAGCGAGCAAACGCGGCGACGACCGCCGAGGCCGCGCCGAGCGGGGGCGCTCCGAGCTTGAGCGCGGCGACGGTGAGGGCGGAGGTCGCCCAGAGCAGGCGCTGGCCGCTCACGGTCGCGAAGAAGGCCGCGAGCGGCGTGCCGTAGTGCGGGGCGTTGAGGCTCGTGACGGATCGGAGCCGCGCGGTCCACGCGAGGTCGGCGCGATCGATGCCGGGGAGGTGGACGGTCGGTGACGCGACGAGGCGCGCGTCGAGGCCGCCCGTCGAGTGCCCGATGACGTGGATCGGGCCGCCGTCGTCGCCGGCGGTGTCCGCGACCATGCGGGCGAGCTTGGCGGCGCGGCGCCGGAGCGAGGCGGTCGGGTGGACCTCGCAGACGCGGACCAGGGCTTCGCAGCCGCGCGCGCGGTATCGGTCCGCCAGCGCCGTCGAGACGTGCCCGAAGTAGTCGAAGGACGCGAGCTGCGCGAAGCCGAACATCCCGGGCGAGAGGTAGATGCGAGCGGGGATCACGCCCCCACTCTGGCACGCGCGGCGATCGTCGCGCCCCTTTCCGGCGGCCCGCCGCGCGTGTGGTGGCGTGGCGCCTCGGCTCACCCTCGCCGCGCTCGAGGGCGGGGGCGCGCGCGCGATCTCCGCCGCCGCGACGGTGGTACGCTCCCGCGCCGTGAGCGACTTCGGACGTGAGATCGAGGCCTCGGTGCGCGAAAACGCCGGATTCCTGGGCGTGAGCGGCGAGATCGTGGTGCGCGGCAGCTGGCTCGAGGTGCACGGCGGCGGCGCGCCGATCGCGATCGACCTCGGTGACCTCTTGCCGCGATGGCCGTCGCTGACGGTCGAGCTGCGCAGGACCGAGGGCTACGCGCTCGCGAAGCGGATCGTGGCCGAGCGTTCGCGCAACGCCGCGTCGCACGGCGAGGTCGAGATCGACGAGGACGTCGCGCCGACCGCGGCCGTGCGCCGGGCCCCGATGCCCGCGCTCGAGCTCGACGGCCCCGCCCCCGATCGCAAGCTGCCTCTCGGCGAGGCGCTGCGCAGCCCGGGCGCGCTCGATCTCGGCCCGACGCCGGCCGA
>CAIVJW010000020.1 GCA_903906315.1 uncultured delta proteobacterium
GACCACCCCGGCCGCCGCCGCCGCCGCCGCCGCCGCCGCCGTACCCGCCTCCACCGCCACCTCCACCGCCACCGCCGCCGAACCCGCCGCCACCGCCGCCACCGCTGCGCTGCGGGCGCTCTTGCGCCTCGTTCACGCGGAGCGGACGGCCGTCGAGCATCGAGCCGTCGAGCTTCTGGATCGCGGCGGATGCAGCGGCCTGAGAGCCCATCGTCACGAAGCCGAAGCCCCGAGGTTGACCGCTGTCACGGTCGGTCACGAGGTGGACGTCCGTGACCTCGCCGATCGCCGCGAACGCGGACTCGAGCGCTTCCTTGGAGGTGTTGAACGAGAGGTTGCCGACGTAGAGCCGAGTTCCCATGAAAGCGTGCCTCCGCGGCTCCCTCGCGCCCCTTTGGCGCTCTCCACAGCTCCGCCCCACGAGCCGCAGCGACTGGGCGGAAGACGCGCACCGACAGAGCAGCCTGCCGCGTGCACACGGCGCGTCGTCCAGTCTTCCGAGCGAGCCGCATTCCTTGCGAAAGGAAGCGCCGTGCCGAGGGCCAGGGACGTTTCGTGAGCGCTGAACGTACCTGCTCGCCCCCCGGCGTGCAAGCGGGCGCACCCCCGTTCGCCGCCGCCTTCGACGACCTCGGCGGGCCGCCTCGCGGGGGCGATCGCCCGCTGCGCGCCTGCCCTCAGCGTGCGTCCTTCGCGCCCGGTCCGAGGAGCGTCCCGCACATCGTCTTGCAGCGGAGGTCCTTGTCCTTGCAGGTGCAGTTGCCCTGCTTCTTCAGCTCGAGCTTCTCCTTCATCTGATCGACGGTGAAGCGGGCGAGGCCCTCGACCTTCTTCAGCGCCCAGCCGTCCTTGATCTGCCTGGGCGTGCGCGGATCGGTCGGCTTTCCGTCGGGCTCGGCGCAGCAACGGAAGCTGAGGAAGTAGTAATAGAACTCCTCGTTGTGCGTGTAGATCTTGGGCCGGCACTGGTTGCGCACGCCCTTGTACCAAGGGCCGCCCGAGTGGACGCTGTCGTACTTCGAGCGGTGGCCGCTCGCCGTCTCGTTCGCGACGACCTCGTCGGCGTTGCCTGGCAGGTCCGCGACGCCGAACGCGCTCACGCACTCGGGCTGGCTGCCGCTCCGCACGCCGCGCCAGAGCCGCGCGAGCTCGGTGGGATCGCGGCGCGCGACCTTCTTCATGTTGGGCTCGTCCCACGGGTGGTCGCCGTTGCACTTGGTCGTGTCGCGGGTGAAGCCGTAGGGGAACGGCGTCATGTCGGGCCCTTCGCACGCGAGCGTCCACTCGGACTCGGTGCACATGCGCTTGCCCACCGACGCGCATTTGACCTCGGCCTGCCAGAAGTAGTTCATCACCTCGGGGCGCTCGCCCTTCTGGTTCGGCCACTCGTGCTCGTCGATGCAGTAGCGCTTGCGCGTCTTCTGGCCCGTGCAGGTGGCCTTCGGCTCGAACTCCTCGCAGATCGTCTTCTTGTTCGACTTGTCGTACCAGCTCTTCTTGCAGGTGTGATCCACCTCGGAGCAGTAGTCCCCGTCGACGAGCTTCATGCCGGCGGGGCACGCGCTGGGGCCCTCCGGCGGCTTGGGCGTAGCGGGCTCGGCGGCGTTGGCGGCGACGGGCGCAGGTGCCGGCGCAGGCGCGGCGATGGGCGCGGTGGTCGTGGCAGGCGGCGGGGCGGGCGCGGGCGCGCGCGGCGGGGGCGCGATCGGGGTCGAGCAGGCGACGAGCAGCAGCGAGGCGAAGGGGACGGCGGCGCGCATGGCGCGGTCCTTTAGCGCCTGACCCGCGCGAAGAGAACCTCCCCGCGGGTCAGTCGACCGCGCCGGCGCCGTACTTGCGCGGATCGGCGGCGGGCACGAGGCGACGCGCGCCGCCCTCCTCGGCGAAGCCGATCACCTGCACGGCGCTGAAGTTCGGCTTCGTCGCGTCGACGACCTCGCCGCGCTTCTCGAGATCCTTCACGAGCGACGGATCGTTTGCGTCGAGCAGCAAGCCGCCCGCGGGGGGCGTCTCGAAGCGCGCCGCCGCGACGGCCTCCGCGGGCGATCGGCCGAAGGCGAGCATCGCGATCAGCACCTGCGTGACGCCGGTCGCGATGCGCGATCCGCCCGATCCGCCGAGCGCGATCACGGGCTTGCCGTCGCGCACCACGATCGTCGGGCTCATGCTCGAGGTCGGGCGCGCGCCGCCGCGCGGCGAGTTCGGCCCGTGGCGCAGGCCGTAGCGCGCCTCGAGCGGCTCGGGCGTGAAGTCGTCGAGCTCGTCGTTCAGCGGGAAGCCGCCGGCCGTGACGATCTTCGCGCCGAACATGTTGTTCACGGTGCTCGTGATGCTCGCGATGTTGCCCTCGGCGTCGACCGCCACGAGGTGGCTCGTGCCCGCCTCGGGGAAGGGGAAGTGCTCACCGGGCGTGGTCGCGTCGGGCGACATCTTCGCGCGGCGGGCCTTCATGCGCGCGGGGGCCGCGAGGGCCTCGACGTCGACCCGCACGAAATCGGGATCGCCGACGGCGCGGACGCGATCGGCGATCGCGCCGCGGAAGGTCTCGGCGAGCAGGTGCACGTAGGCGCCCGAGCCGTGGCCGAGCGCGGTGAGATCGGCCTTCGACCACGTGTGCAGCGTCTCGAAGAGGAGCAGGCCGCCGGCCGAGGGCGGCGGCATCGCGTAGATGTCGTGGCCCTCCCAGGTGGTGCGGAGCGGCGTGCGCTGCGTCGGCTTGTAGCGCTCGAGATCGACCGCGCGCATCGGGCTGCCGGCCGCGCGCGCGGTCTCGACGACGTCGGCGGCGATGGCGCCCGTGTAGAACGCGGCCTTGCCCTCGGCGGCGATGCGATCGAGCGTGCGACCGAGCGCCTCGTTTCGCACGACGCTGCCCGCGGGCACGAGCGCGCCGCCGGGGCGCCAGAAGGCGTAGCGCGAGGTCTTGCCGACCCACGTCTCGTTCCACTTCAGCGCGCGCGCCAGGTGCGGGCTCACGGGGAAGCCCTTCCTCGCGAGGTCGGCCGCGGGGCGGATCACGTCGGCGAAGGCGAGCTTGCCGAAGCGCGCGGAGAGCTCCGCGAGCCCCGCGACCTCGCCGGGGACGCCGGTCATCACGCCGCGCTTCTTCTCCTGCGCCGGGCGCTTGATGAAGTCGAACGGGTGCAGCCCCTTCGGCGCGGCCTCGCGAAAGTCGAGCACGGTGACCGTGCGCGTCTTCTGTTCCCAGACCATCGCGAAGCCGCCGCCCCCGATCCCGCTCGAGACCGGCTGCGTGACGCCCACCGCGAGCACGCCCGCGATCGCCGCGTCGACGGCGTGGCCGCCCTTGGCGAGCACGTCCATCGCGATCGCGGTCGCCGAGGCGTTCTCGGACGCGACGGCGTAGCGGTGCGCGACGGGAGCGGGCGGGGAAGAGGGCGCGGGGGCGAGCGAGGGCGGAGGCGGCGGCTGCGGCGGAGGCGGCGTGGCGACGGGCGCGGTCGGCGTCGCGGTCGGCGCCTCGGGCGAGGCCGCGCAGCCGAGCGGAGGCGCGGCCGCGAGGATCGCGATCGCGCCGATCGCGGCGAGGGACGAGAGTGCGCGCGAGGTGTTCACGGTGCGATCCCTCCGGGCGCGGGCGGCCCCGGCGCGTGCGCGCTAGGATGCCCGCCGCGCTCGGCCGACTCAAGCGGCGCGCGCCCGTGGAGCAAAGGAACGCATGCGCTTCGTCTTCGTGATGGACCCCCTCGACCGCGTGACGCACGACAAGGACACGACGTTCGCGTTCATCCGCGCCGCTCAGGCCCGGGGCCACGAGAGCTTCCACTGCCTGCTCGAGGGGCTGTCGGTCGAAGGCGGCGAGGTCTTCGCGCGCGCGCATCGGGTCGTCGTGAGCGAGGCCCCGCCGTGGATCGAGCTTCGCCGCGAGGCGGGGCCGACGCGGCTGCCGATCGCCGACGTCGAGGCCGTCTTCATGCGCAAGGACCCGCCCTTCGACGCGGCCTACCTCCACGCGACGCTGCTGCTCGAGCGCGCGCGGGGCAAGACGCTGCTGATCAACGACCCGCGGGGGTTGCGCGACGCGAACGAGAAGCTCTACGCGCTTCATTTCTCCGAGTGGACGCCGCGCACGATGGTGTCGGCGGACCGCGACGCCATCCACGCCTTCGCGGCGGCGGTCGGCGGCGCGGCCGTCATCAAGCCCCTCGACGGCGCGGGCGGATCGGGCGTGATGATGCTGCGCAAGGACGACAAAAATGCGCGCGCGATCGTCGATCTCCTCACCGCCGAGGGCAAGCGCCTCGCCATGGTGCAGGAGTTTCTCCCCGCGGTGACCGAGGGCGACAAACGCGTGCTCCTGCTCGACGGCGAGCCACTCGGCGCGATCCTGCGCGTGCCGCGCGGCGACGACCTTCGGTCGAACATCCACGTCGGCGGCACCGTGGTGCCGACCGAGCTCAGCGAGCGGGAGCGCGAGCTCGTGCGGTCGATCGCGCCGAAGCTCCGCGCCGACGGCCTCGTCTTCGTCGGGCTCGACGTCATCGGCGAGCGCCTCACCGAGGTGAACGTGACGAGCCCGACGGGGATGCAGGAGCTCGGGCGCTTCTCGGGCGTCGACCCGTCGGCGCGCGTCATCGAGTGGGCCGAGCAGCACGCCTTCGGGCGCGGTGCGTGACGACGGGGCGGCGGCCGGAGCCGATCCCGATCGACGGTGGCGCGCCGGGGCGAGCTCCGGAAATTTGGCCCTGGCGCTCGCGCTCGTGGAGGCTCGCGCCACCATGACTCGAATCACCGAAGCCTGCGCCGTGTGCGGCGCCGGGGAGCCCGAGGGCGTGGCGATGAGCCGCGTGGTCATCGAGGGTCGCGCGCTCTGCATGTGCCGGGACCACGCGATCACCGTGGTCGCCGCGCGCCCGGAGACCTTCGACGACCTGCGGTCGCTCTTCATGGGCGCGGCCGCCGACGTGGCGGCGCTGATGCGCCTCGACTCCGTGGTCGACCGGCGATCGCCCATCCCGCGCCGCGCGCCCGAGGATCGGCGGGCGTTTCCCCCGCGACCCGAGGGGCGACGCGCGACCAGCGGGCGCCGCTCGAGCGACCCGGCCGACTGATCGCGCCGCGGCGGACCTCGAGGCGGGCCGCGCGCACCTCGACCGCCTGCTTCATCGGCCCGAGCGGCGTGGAGGCGTCGACCTCGACGACGTGCTCCTCGGACGCGCCGACGACGCCCTGGGCGCCGCCGAAGAGGTCGGCGCTCGTCGGGTAGGAGAGACCGATCCAGCCGGATCGCGGCTCCTTCCGCGCTGCGTGCGATTAGGTGCGACCGGTCGGATCTTGCTATAGGGGCGTCGTGGACCATCTGCGGCGAGTCGTCGTCGGGCTCGGCTCGAACCTCGGAGATCGTGCGGCGACCCTCGAAGCCGCGGTCGCGGCGCTGCGGGCCGATCGCGCGCTCCACGTGCGCGCGCGCTCGCCGATCTACGAGACGGAGCCGGCGGGAGGGCCGCCGCAGGGCGACTACCTCAACGCGGCCGTGCTCCTCGTGACCGCGCTGCCCGCGCGCGACGTGCTCGATCGAGTGCTCGCCGTCGAGCGATCGCTCGGCCGCGTGCGGCCCGACGCCGTGCGCTGGGGGCCGCGCACGATCGACCTCGACGTGCTCTGGATCGAGGGCGAGGCGGTCGACGAGCCCGGCCTCGCGGTGCCGCACCCGCGCCTCTGCGACCGGCCGTTCGCGATCCGGCCGCTGCTCGACGTGGCGCCCGACGCGGGCGACCCGACGACCGGGGCGCCCTACGCGGACCTGCCGGCCGCGATCGCGCCCCTCCGTCGCGTCGCCGACTGACTACTTCGCCCGCTTCGCGAGCAGGCGCTCCATCTCGTCGAGCGTGGCGCTCATGACCTTCGCGGCGGCCTCGACGACGCCGGGCCGGGTGAGGTCCACGCCCGCCTCCTTCAGCAGGTCGAGCGGCGGCTTCGACGAGCCGGACTCGAGCATGTGGAGGTACGCGTCGCGCGCCTTCGGGCCCTCGGACTGCACCTTCGCCGCGAGCGCGATGCCCGAGGAGAAGCCCGTCGCGTACACGAAGACGTAGTACTTGTAGTAGAGGTGCGGGATGTAGGCCCACTCGACCTCGTCGTCGGGGCCGAGGGTCAGGGACGGCCCGTAGTAGGTCCGCAGCAGCTTGCCGTACGTCCTGTCGAGCTCCTCGGCGGTCAGCGGAGTGCCCTTCTCCACGGCCGTGTGAATGGCGTGCTCGAACTCGGCGAAGAGCGACTGTCGGTAGATGGTCGTGCGGATGCGGTCGACGAGCTGGTTCAGGAGGTAGAGCCGCTCGTCGTCCGTCTTCGCCTTCGATACGAGGTAGTCGTTCAGGAGCTTCTCGTTGAACGTCGAGGCGATCTCCGCGAGGAACGTCGCGTAGCTCGAGGTCGTGTACGGCTGCTTCGTCATCGAGAGGTGGCTGTGCAGCGCGTGCCCGTACTCGTGGGCGAGCGTGGACAGGTCCTCGAGGCCCTCCTGGTAGTTCATCTTCACGTAGGGGTGCACGCCGAAGACGCTCGAGGAGAAGGCGCCGCTCTTCTTGCTCTTGTGCGGGTAGAGGTCGAGCCAGCCATTGCGCGGGTCCAGGCCCTCCTTCACGACGCGCACGTACTCGGGCCCGAGGGGCGCGAGCGCCTCCGGCAGCACCCTCTGCGCCTCGGCGAAGGGGAAGCGCAGCTCGACCGCGGGGACGATGGGCGTGTAGAGATCGAACAGGCGGAGCTCCGGCACGCCCATGAGCTCCTTGCGCAGCTTCATGTAGCGGTGCAGCGGCGCGAGGTTCTGATTGACGCTCTGGAGGAGCTGGTCGTAGACGGCCGGCGCCACGTCCTCCTTGTCGAGGTACGCGTCGCGGGCCGCCCCGTAGCCGCGCGCCTTCGCCAGGAAGACGCTGAAGCGCACCTGCCCCGCGAGGTCCGCGGCGACGGCGTGCTCGTGCTTGCGCAGCGCCCCGAGCAGCCCCTCGACCGCGTCCTTGCGCACGCGCCGGTCCTTCGAAGATCGGAAGCGGTTGTAGTTCGACCACGTCATCTGCACGGTCGCGCCGCCCTCGTCCTTGATCGTCGGCAGCGCCAGGTCCTCGAGCAGCGCCGAGAACGCCTTCTCGTGGTCCGAGGGCAGCTCGTTGAGATCGATCTCCGCCCACAGGTTGTCGCCCGCGAGCGAGAGGACCTTCTCGCCGTCCGATCCGAGCACGTGCGCCCGGCGACGCCGGATGTCGTCGACGTAGTGACGGTACGCCTCGAGCTTGGGCTCGGCCTGGTAGGCGGCCTTCATCGACTTCTCGGTGAGCGCGAGCAGCCCCTTGCGCACGAAGCCAGCCGTCGTGATGAGCTGCTGCATCGCCTCGAGGGCGCGGTCGTTTAGCGCCTGCAGCCGTGTCGACTTCTGGTCGGTGTCGAAGCGCTGATTGGCATAGAGCGTCGCCTTGTTGTGGAGCAGGCGGGCCTTGAAATAGAGCTCGAGGCAGGCCGCGAGCTTCTTCGGGTCGGCGAGCTTGCCCTCGAAGGCGGCGAGATCCTTGCGCTGCGCGGCGGCCTCCTCGAGGCCCTTCTCCAGCGCCTCGTCGGACGCGAAGAGCACGTCGAGCTTCCACTTGTAGGCGCCCGGGATCGCGTCCCGTTCCAGGTTCGCGTCGGGCGGCGTACCCGCGGGCTTCGCGCCGACGACGGCGACCGGCGCCGCCACCGGGGCCGCCGCGGTCGGCGCGGGCGGGGCGGGCGGCGCGATGGCGGGGGAGGCGGCCGGCTCGGGCGGCGTGCATGCGGCGAGCACGGCGGACAGGGCGAAGGCGGCGCGGAGCTTCGTGCGGACGTCGGTCATGGTCGAGCCTCGTCGGTCGGGTTCGGCACGACCTTACCGGCTGTCAGGGCCGGTGGGAACGGCGCGCGCCGGCTCGTCCGGGCGCGTTCGGCTCGCTGTGGTAACGTCCCGCCCAATATGAGCCACCCCGATTCGAAAGAGCCTCAGCACGGGCACCCCCATGCTCCCCCCGCCGCCAACCCGGGCCACCCCGGCGGCCACGGCCCGGGTGCCGAGCCGGCGCCCCTCGACCTGAACGAGAAGGGCGCGGCGATCGACGGGGTCCGTCAGTCGCTCGACAAGCGCCTCTTCGTGCAGCTGGTCGTGTTCGAGTGCGGCGCCGGCACCGCGCCGGACGCGACCGCGCGCACCCTCGCCGCGGGCCTGAAGGAGGCCGGCATCGGCGGCATCGTGTACGAGGACGTGAGCGACCCGCGCGGCCTGGGCGTCGCGACCTGGGCGGTGGACCCGGCCGACTTCGTGACGAAGGCGCGCCCCGTGTTCAACCAGCCCGCGCTCGCGCTGCGGCCGCGGCCGTCGATGACGATGCTCGGTCGCACGTACTCGACCGGCTTCGAGCAGGATCTCGAGTTCTGGATGCTCCGCCGGCCGGTCGAGACGCTCCAGAACCCCGCCCTGAAGTGGGGCATCTGGTACCCGCTGCGTCGCACGGGCGCGTTCGCCCGGCTCGACCCGCGCGAGCAGGGCGCGATCCTGCGCGAGCACGGCATGATCGGCAAGGCGTACGGCGACGCCGACCACGCGCACGACGTCCGCCTCGCGTGCCACGGCCTCGACACGAACGACAACGAGTTCGTCATCGGCCTCATCGGCAAGGAGCTTTATCCCTTGTCGCACGTGGTCCAGGCGATGCGGAAGACGCGCCAGACGTCCGAGTTCATCCAGCACATGGGGCCGTTCTTCGTCGGCCGCGTCGTGGCCTGAGGGGCCGCGCCCGGGCCGCGGTGGTGCGGCCCGGGGCGCGCGGGCGCCGCCGGCGCACGAGGCGATCTTGGCCGTGAGGCGCGGACTCGCGTAGTCCGTCGTTCCAATGAGTGCCCCGCCTGGCTTGGTTCGCGCCCTCGGCGCGCTCGCCGTCCTCTGTTGGTCCGGGGCGGCGACCGCACAGCTCCCGCCGCCTGCGTTCCCGCCGCCGCCCCCGCCGCCGCCGCCGTACGCGCCCGCCGCGCAGCCGGCTCCGGGCGCGCTGCCGCC
>CAIVJW010000021.1 GCA_903906315.1 uncultured delta proteobacterium
CACTCGCGCATGTCGGGCGGCAGCAGCAGACGCTGCTCGAGGTTGTAGGGCAGGTAGCTCTTCGCCATCTCCACAACTAGACGCGCCACGCCGTCGAAACGGATCGGTGGGCTCGTCTTTTTTCCCGACACACACCTAGCACCCCGGACCGCGCGGGCAGCCGGCGAGCGAGGGCGTCGTCCGTGACGGAGGTCAGTCGGCCGCGGGGCGGGTCGGCGGAGGGGTTCCCCGCCCGCTGCGCCCCTGATAACGCGACGATCGCGGCCTCGACGGATCGTCGGGGCCCGCCCCTCGCCGACGCCATGTCCTTCCCCCGCCGCCTCCCCGCCCTCCTCGCCTTGATCGTCCTCGGCGCCCACGCCGTGCGCGCGGGGCTCCCCCCGGCGCTGGCCGTGATCCTCACGGTGGCGCTCATCGCGATGCTCGTGGCCGCGCGCCCGGGCCTGCTCACGGCGGTCGCCGCCGCGCTGGGGGCGGGCGCGATCCTGTGGGTGCGCGTCCTCTGGGTGACCGTGAACGATCGCCTCGCCGAGGGCCGCCCGTGGACGCGCCTGGCGGCCATCCTCGGCGCGGTGACGGTCTTCACGGTCGCCGCGGCGTGGCTGATCCGCCCGTCCAAGGCGAGCTCGGCGCCTCCCGACGCGTGATCCACGGCGCGGGCGCCCCGCACTTCCCCACCGACCGGGGCGCGAACGGAGGTATGGCTAGCGCAGGACCTACCATGCGATCGATCCCCTCCCCCTCCCCCTCCCCCTCCTTCGCCGCGCCGATCGCCCTCGCCCTGTGCGCCCTGATCGGCTGCGCGAGCTCGCCCACCGAGGCGACCGGCGCGGGCGGCGCAGGAGGCGGCCTCGCCGCGGGCGGCGCGGGCGGCGCGACGACCGTCACGACGTCGCCGACCAGCACGACCTCGGGCGCTGGCGGCGCGGGCGGCGCGGGCGGCGCGGGCGGGTCGGCCTGCGCGGGCGCCTTCAAGTTCCCGAAGGCCGACTGCGGCGCCTGCCTCGAGGCCGCCTGCTGCGACGCGCTCGCTGCGTGCGCGGAGAGCCCGGAGTGCGCGGCCTGCGTGACGGCGGGCGGCGCCGCGGACTGCGCCAAGGCGAAGGTGCTCGCGGGCGCGCTCGACGACTGCAACGCCACCCACTGCAAGAAGGCCTGCACCCCGGCGCCGCCGCCGGTCGACTGCGGCGCGCCGACCGACCTCGGCAAGGTGCCGTCGGGCGGCGCGTGCATCGCGATCGACAAGCAGGCGGTCGCCTGCAACCCGGTGACCCAGGAGGGCTGCGACGCGAAGAACGGCGAGGCGTGCGACGTCCAGACCAGCGGCGGGGCGACAGGCTTCCAGTGCTACCCCGGCGACAACGCCGCGAAGCTCTGCGCCGACTGCGACGCCGCGAACGGCCCGTTCTGCGCGCCGGGGACCAGCTGCGACGGCGGCCGCTGCGCGCGCTTCTGCTGCGAGGACGGCGACTGCGGCGCGGGCGCGAAGTGCGAGAAGGCCGCGTTCAAGCCCGCCTACGACCTCGGCGTGTGCCGCACCTCGGCAGCGCAGGACGCGGGCCTTTAGGCCGCGGATCCACGCGCCGCGCCGACGCGGGCGGCGCCTCGCGGCCCGACGCCGATCGCTCGTTCGACCGGCGCCGCGTTCTCCCCTTGGGAATGCCGGTCCGGTCGGCCATGATGCGGCGACCTTGCCGGAGCTTCGTCGATGATCGTCCGCCCCCTCCCCCGCCCCGCGATCCTCGGGCTCGCCCTCGCCTCGCTCGCCGCGTGCAGCGCGAGCCCCGACGCCCCGACCGCCACGGACGCCGCGACGACGACCGGCGCGGGCGGGCACGGCGGCCACGGCGGCGCGGGCGGCGCGACCACGACGACGCCCCACGGCCCGTGCGACAACGGCGCGCCCGACGGCGCGTGCAGCGTGGCGGAGCTCGGATCGGCGAAGGCGTGCCAGTGCGAGGACTGCCAGGAGACGGCGGTCTGCAAGCCCGGACAGTGCAAGGACGACGCGAGCTGCACGCTCGACGACGCGTGCACGTGCAAGGACTGCTGGGGCGACACCGACTGCCCCGCGTCGGCTTGCAAGGACGACGGCGCCTGCGACTCGCTGGTCGAGGGCTGCTGCTGCGCCGACTGCGCGGGCGAGGCGAGCTGCAAGGGCTTCGACGGCAGCTGCTCGGGCCAGGGCGGCGCCGGCGGCCAGGGCGGCGCGGCCCAGGGCGGCGCCGGCGGCCAGGGCGGCCAGGCCGGCGCCGGCGGCAAGTAACCGCGCGCGCGAGGATTGAGCGACCATGATGACGTTCTCGGGGCGGGTCGCGCTGGTCACGGGCGCGTCCAAGGGCATCGGCGCCGCCACGGCGAAGCTCCTCGGCGCGCTCGGCGCGACGGTCGCGATCGCCTACGCCACCGACGCCGAGGGCGCGGCCGAGGGCGTGCGGGCGATCGAGGCGGCGGGCGGCAAGGCGCGCGCGTTCGCGGGGGATCTCTCGCGCTGGGAGCGGGCGGAGGGCCTCGTGCGCGAGGTCGAGCGCGACCTCGGCCCGATCGACGTGGTGGTGCTGAACCACGGCATCTGGAAGTGCGCCCCGATCGACCTGATGACCCAGGGCGAGTACACCGAAATGATGAACGTGAACCTGCGCGGCGTCTTCGCGATCGCGGGCGCGGCCGTGCGGTCGATGCGCGCGGGCGGGCGCAGGGGCGCGATCGTGCTCGTGGCGTCGACGGCGGGGCAGCGCGGCGAGGCCGAACACGCCCACTACGCCGCGAGCAAGGGCGCGATCATCAGCCTCACCAAATCGCTCGCGAGCGAGCTCGCGGCCGACGGCATCCGCGTCAACTGCGTCGCGCCGGGGTGGGTGGCGACGCCGATGAGCGAGCCGTCGCTCGCCGACCCGGACGAGCGCGCGAAGGTGCTGGCCACGATCCCGCTCGGTCGCGTGGGAACACCCGAGGAGATCGCGGCGCCGATCGCGTTCGTCGCGAGCGACCTCGCGTCCTTCATGACCGGGGAGATCGTCAACGTGAACGGCGGCGCCGTCCTCTGTGGTTGAGCCACGATCGCGCGCCCTGGAGACCGCGCCTTGAGCCGCAAACGTCCGCCGGATTTCTCGCTCGAGGCCGCTGTCGCGGACCCGGGCTTCACGCCGCGGGTCACCGACGTGCCCGGCCTGCTCGATCTCGTGGTGGCAGGCCCGGAGCGGGCCGAGCTCGCCGAGCGCGCGCTGTTGCGGATCGGGCTGGCGGCTGCGATCCAGGCGGACGCGCGCGCGGCGAGCGAGCCGGTCGCCTCGCGGCCGCGGTGGGTGCGGCTCGTCGGGCGGATAGCGAGCGTGGAGCCGTCGGGCGAGGTCGTCGCGCTGCTCGCGGCGCACCTCACCGACGACGACCCGCGCGCGCGGAGGCTGGCCG
>CAIVJW010000022.1 GCA_903906315.1 uncultured delta proteobacterium
CAGCTGCCCCGGGCAGCTCGAAGACGCGCTCCGAGGGGCAGCCAGCTGCCCCGGGCAGCTCGAAGTCGCGCTCCGAGGGGCAGCCAGCTGCCCCGGGCAGCTCGAAGACGCGCTCCGAGGGGCATTCGGCGAGGGTCTAGCCGGAGCGTGGGCGGCCGGTCACCGGCTCGAGCGCCGGTGCAGGGCAGCCAAGCAGCCCAGCCGCTGGCCGGGCGGGCGTCGGAGCCCGTCGAGCTCGGGCTTGTCGACTGCCCTGCCCCCGAGCTCACTGCGGGGCTGCCTCATCCCCGGTGGTGCGCGAAGCGCCCGGCGTCTCCCCCGGCGATCAGCGCCTCGATCGCGCGCAGCTCCTCGGCGTCGGTGACCGCGACGAGGGCGCGGTTCACCTCGGCGACCGCCGCGGCCGCGAGCACCGGGACGGCGCGCTCGGGCGGCGCGGCGAGGAGCGGCGCGACGGCGCGGTGGCGGCGATTGACCACGACGACGCGCCGGTCGCGGTCGTAGCGGATGGGGCGGCCGGAGGTCGCGTATTCGACGGCGGCGATCGGGTCGCCGGAGAGCGCGAGGCGGGCGAGCTCCGCCTGCAGCGCCGCGCGGACCCCGCGCGCGCCCGGCGTCTCGGGTGGATCGGGGGCGCGAAGGCGCGCGATCGCTCGCTGCACGAAGCCGCCGAGCCAGGGCGCTGCCTCGCGCATCGCGGGCGCCTCCGCGGCCGCCGCGAGGTCTTCCGCGGGCGCTTCGGTCGTCGGTGCGTCGACCGATGCGTCGACCGGCACGTCTCCGGCGGCAGGCGAGGCGGTCTCGCCGAGGCGGCGCAGGGCGCCGGGGCGCACGCGGGCGGCGAGCACGCGGAGCGCGGGGCCGCCGTCGTCGCGCAGGAAGAACGCGGGCATTCCCGCGGGAAAGTCACCCTCGGTGGTGGCGCCCGCGCGCGCGGTCCAGATCGCCTCGCGCAGGGCGAGCTCGGCCAGCACGTCGCCCGGCGACGCCGCGCGGGCGGCCTCGGTGGTCGGCGCTCCGGGCGCCACGCCTTGGGATCGGCCGGCGCACCGGATCAGCGCCAGATCCCAGCGATATGCGTCGATCACGCCGGCGGGCACCTCGACGCGCGCCGCGGCCTCCTCGACGAGGGCGGGCGCCACGCCGCGCGCGAGCTCGCCTAGCGCGTCGCCGAGGGCGGGCGCGTCCTTGGCGCGCGACCTCGGCAGCGCCAGCAGCACGCCCTCGACCGGCAGCACGCCCTCGATCCCGGGCGGCGGCCCCGGCACGCGGACGGCGACCGCCTCGCCTCCCGCGGGCAGGCCGGGCGCGAACACGCGCAGCCGCGGCGCCGCCGGCCACGCGCGCGCGAGCCACACCGTCCCGACCAGCCTCGTCGCGATCGCGGCGCTCACGCCGACCGTCGTGTCGACGAAGCGCACCGCGATCGCGTCCTCGGGCGGCGCGAGCCACGCGCGCAGCTCCCGCTCGACGACGTCGCGGATCGTGGCCCGGATCGCCTCGAGATCGCGCGGGCTCCGGAGCCCGTCGAAGGCGCGATTCGGCGCCACCGCCGCGGCCTCGACCACGGCGACGAGGGGCCAGCCGGCGCCGTCGCCCTTCACGCAGAGCGCGCGCCGCCCGACGTGGATGGCGATCCCGCGGCGGTCGGCCTCGGCCGGGGCGAGCACGCCGACCTCACCCTCGAGGCCGCCCTCGGCGATCGGGACGACGCGCAGGCAGGCGGCGCGCTTGCCCGGGTCGAGCGCGAGGGACGCCACGGTCGGAGCGCTCGCCCGGATCTCGCCCTCGCGGTCGCGCCGCACGCCCGCCGTCGCGTCGCGCAGCGGCAGCAGGCGATCGACGGCCTTCGCCTCGCCGGGCGTGAGGCACAGGACCGGCGGGTCGTACGGGGCCGCCGGATAGGGTGGCGCGTCGGTGGTCATCGGCCACGGCGCGGAGCCCTCACCGCCGGCGGCCTCGAGGAGATCGGCGATCGCGTGCCACGCGCCGGTCGTGTCGCGGATCGCGCGCGCGCGCTGGTCGGCCTTCGCGAGCTTGTGACGGCGCGCGAGCGTGCGGCACAGGATCGCGCGCTGGTGGTCGCGCGCGAACGCGGGCACGTCGGCGTCGCCGGCCGTGATCCGCCGCAACAGCCGCACCCCCGCGCGCGCGAGGTCCTTGCACGTGGCGGTGTCGACCTCGCGGCTCGGCGCCGCGTCGACGCGGGCGACGGCGCGCAGCGGCAGCGGCAGGCTCGTGCGGACCGCGCGCGCCGTGCCGTCGAGGTCGGTCAGCGTCACGTCGCTCTCGGGGCCCGGGACGATCTCGATCTCGCCCTCGCACGAGATCACCTCGAGCGAGGCCAGCGTCGCGCGCAGGGCGGGGTGCGCCGGCGTTCCGGCGAGCCTCGGCGCCTCGCGCGGGCGGCCGGCGGCGCGGCGCGCGGCGAGGTCGCCGATCGCGGCCGTCTCGTCGTGCAGGGCGAGCCCGATCGCCTCGAGGATCGCGCGCGCGGCGGCGCCGGTCGGGCTCGCCGGCAGGTGGATCGCCGGCGCGTCGAGGCGCGCGGCGGCGCCGGCCGGGCCGATCCAGCCGACGTGGCGATCGCGCCCGAAGGCCATCACGCCGTCCGCGGAGGCGATCGCGCCGATCGGCCGCTCGTCGCCTTGCACGGTGGGCCAGAGGAGCGCGTCGGCCCGGATCGCCCGGGCGAGCGCCGGCGGCGCGGCCGTCGCGCCGACCCCCCCGGTGCGCAGGGTCTCGAGGGTCGCGAGCAGCGCCTGCGGGTCGAGAGGCGCGTCGAGGTCGCCCGACGCGCTCGCGCCATCGCCCGCACGCGCGACCGCGAGCACGAGCCCGAGCGCGTCGAGGTCGCCGATCAGGCGCCCCGCGCGGCCCGGCCCGTGCGCGGCCTCCACGAGGGCGATCGCGAGCTCGAGCGCGGCCCTCGGGGCGATGGCGAGGACGCGATCGCGGCCGGCCTCCGAGAGCCGGCCGCCGGCGTCGACGTGCACCTCGCGGCGGAGGTCGACGCGCACGACGATCGGCGGTCCGGCGAGGGTCAGGACGCCCTCCTCGAGCGGTCGGCCCTCGAACAGCGCGACCACGCGGGTGCTCGTGCGCGTCACGGCCGGCAGCGCCGCCGCGAGGGTCTCGCCCTCGGCGGTCGTGACGAAGGCGACGGTCGCGCCGGCCCGCGCCTCCCCCGGCGGAAAGGCGCGCGGGTCCTCCGCCGCGCGAGCGCGCACCGTGACGATCGCCGTCGCCCGATCCGCGATCGCGCGACGCGCCTCGAGCTCGTCGGACGCGATCACGACCCGGTCGCCCGCCCACGCGCGCAGCGACTCGAGGTCCACCCCGGGCGCGCCGCGGGGCGCCACGACGAGGGGCTCCCAGTCGAACGTCGCGAAGCCCGGCGGCCCCTCGACGACCGGGATCGGGCCGCCATCGCGCCGCTTTTCGAGGACCTCCGCCGGCGTCACGGCGCGCGGCGCCCCGCGCGCGTCGAGCGTGATCAGCAGCGGCAGGCGCTCGATCCGGTCGAGCAGCGCGCGCCGCGCGGCCGCCCCGACGCTGCCGTCGCCTTCGCCCGCGGCGCCCCCGAGGCCCACGCGGATCGCCGCCGCCGATCGGATGAGGTAGCCGCGCAGGACGGGCCCCGCGCGCGTCGCGTCCGGGGGAGCGCCCTCGAGGCGCGGCGCGACCCCTTCGTCGGCCAGGGCCGCGACGATCGCGGCGCAGAGCTCTTCCTCGAGGTCGCCGAGGGAGAAGGCGCTCGCGCACCACGCGACGCTGGTCCATGACGGGCTCGGGACGGTGGAGTCGTCGTCGACGGCGATCGCGACCGGGCCGAGCCACGCCGCGAACGGGGTCTCGCCGATCACGAAGCCGGCGTGCAGGTGGACGAGGTGCGGCGCGTCCGACACCGCGACGAGGCCGCGCACGCCGCTGCGCGTGAAGGCCATCGAGGGCAGCACCTCGGGCGCGCCGGCGCATCCCGGGCCGGCGGGCCGCGTCGCCGCGACGGCGCGGCGCACGGCCTCGGCGCGGGCCCGATCGCGGCCGCGCACGCCCGCGGGCGTCATCAGCGCGCGATCGTAGTCGACCACGGCCACCCCCTCGCCGACCGCGCGCGCGACGACGGCGCGCTCGCTCGCCTCGACCGCGAGGACCGCCCGCCCGCCGATCGCGACGCCCGCGGCGCGCGGCCCGGCGACGAGGAGCGCGCGCCCCGGGCCGATCTGCGCGGCCAGCGACGCGAGGCTCTCGATCCGACCCGGCTCGGTCGTGCGCCAGATCCTCGCGGCGCGCAGCGGGTCGTCCGGGCCGATCGGGGGCGCGTCGGTGGCCGGATCGGAGCCTTTCGCGGCCGCCCCGACGTACGCCGCCGCGACCGCCGCCCGCAGCACGGCCGCGAGCCGCGCGGCCGCCTCCGCCTCGAGCCCTGGCAGCTCGCCCGCGACCCGCGACGCGAGCCGCACGCCCGCGTGGATCGCGGCGCGGACCGCCCCGCGGAGCGCGTCGTCGTCGGCCACGCCGTCGTACTCGAAGCGCGGGCGCAGGCGGCCCTCCCACGCGATCGCCGCGTCGAGCGGCAGCGGGCAGGCGCGAGCGTCGAACGTCAGCGTCGCGAGGTGCCGCCCCTCGACCATCACGCGGACCACGGCGCCGCGCGCGCCCACGCCGTTCGCCGTCAGCGCGACCTCGCCCTCGACCCCCGCCAGCGGCCCGCGATCGACCCGGAACACCTCGCGCGCGAAGTGATCCGCCGCCGTGGGTAGCCGCGGCGGCCCGGGCGGGTGCGCGAGCAGCGCCTTGCGCCGCGCGAGCCCGACGGCCGCGCGCTCGACGACGCGCGCGGCGTCCGCGACCTCGAGGCCCGCGAGGACGCCCTCGGCGGCCCGCCCGCGGGCCCACACGACGTCGCGCAGCCACGGCGCGAGCTCCGCGTCGATCGGCGCCGGGCCTCGCCAGAGGTACACGCGCGAAGCCGCGCCCGCGCCGAGCTGCGACGGCGCGATCGGCCGGCCGGCGCCGTCGCGCAGGAGCGGCGCGTCGAGCACCCCGCGGGCGTCGGCCGAGGTCGCCTCCCCGCGGCGCACGCCGCCGGCCACCACGCACGCGATCGCGCCAAGCGCGTCCTCGATCGCGATCGCCTCGCCCGCAGGCGTGACCGTCACGTCGCGCGATCCGGGCGCCCGGCCGGCGAGGACCTCGCGGAGCGCCCGCACGGCGACGATCAGGGCCGCCGCGCCCCCCTCCACCGCCGCGTGGAGCAGCTCCGCGTCCTCGCGCAGCGCCGACCGCGAGGCGTTCGTCGGCAGCTCGGGCGCGTCGACCACGACCCGCACGGGCAGCGCGAACCCGCCGTGCGGATCGCCGGGGAAGCCCGCCGGCGTGCGGAACGCGTAGCGCGCGAGCCGCACCCCGTGCTCGGCGAGGTCGATCGTCGGCGCCTCCGCGCCCGGGCCGGTCACCACGAGCCGCGCCGCGCGCGCGCCCGGCACGTCGAACGCGACCGCGAGGAGCTCGGCCCGCCTCGACGACCGCGCGAGGGGCTCGCCGTGCAGCCGGATCGGGATCGCGAGATCGCCCGTCGCCTCGGCGAGCGCGACGATCTCCGGCGGCACGCCGCCGAGCGCCGCGCGCCGCACGACCTCCCAGCCGATCCGGCGGCGCACCTGCACCCGCACCCCCGACGCGCCGAGCCCCACGGGCGCAGCCCCGCGCGTGATCGCGGCCGCGACCGACTCGGGCGACGCGAGCGCGGCCGCCCCGAACCGCGCGATCGTCGCGCCGCCGTCGTGGTCGGCGTGACCCCACGACGTCACCTCGACGAACGCGGGCCCGATCCCGAGCGCCGCGTTCACGCCGAGCGCGAGCAGCCGCAGCCGCCGCTCGTCCGCCCCGCGCGCCTCGACGAGCACGTGGTCGAGCAGCCGCGCGAGCGCCCCCGCGGCGACGGGCGCGCCGTCGAAGCCGACGACCACGTCGTCCGCGTCGTGATCGAGATCGATCCGCGTCGCCCCGCCCGCGACGCCCGCGCGCACGATCTCGTGCAGGTAGTGCGTCAGATCGAGCAGCAGGTGCTGCCGCAGGCCCGCGACCGCGCGGCTCGCGTCGACGCGCAGCGACCCGCTCGCGACGACGCGCCGGCCCGGATCGCGCGCGCGGATCACGCCCGATCCTCCCCGTCGGACCCCGCGATCGCCTTCGACGCGGCCTCGATCAGCCGATCGTTGTCGCCCTCGTCGATCGCGCCGCGCTCGGCCACGAGGAGCGCCCGGGCGAGCAGGTGCCCGGCCACGACGGCGTCCTCCGCGGCGCGGGCGCGGGCCGCCGCGACGACGGGGCTCGTCGGCACCAGCAGCAGCCGATCGATCGTCCCGAAGCGCCGCCACCACCGCGACGCCGCCGCCACCCGCAGGAGCGCCGGCCCGCCGCGCGTCGCGACGCTCACCGCGGCACCCGCCAGGGCCGCGCCCTCGAACGCGCCGACCGCCACGCGCGACACCTGCACCCCCGCGCTCGCGAGCGCCCGGCGCGTGGCCGCGCAGAGCGCGTCGTCGGCGGCGGACGCCGCGAGCTCGTCGGCGATCGCGTAAAGCCGATCGGGCGCGATCGCGGCGATCCCCAGGATCCCGGCCGCGATCCCGGGGTGATCCGCGCGCACGACCGGGCGCCCCGCCCGCGCGAGCGCGCCCGTGATCCGGCTGGGCTCGGCGGCGCAGAGGATCGCCGGCCCCACCTCGTCCAGGCGCGCGGTGATCTCGACGAGCGGCATCGCGATGAGCCCGTCGACGCGGTCCGTGAGCGGCAGGACGATCTCGCCCGCGCCGAGCCGCAGCGGCGTCGCGAGGGCGGCCTCGAGCAGCCCCGCGAACGCGCGCCCGTCCCGCCCTCGGGCGACGTCCTCCGCGGCCTGCCCGAGCGCCTCCTCCAGCGCCTCGCGCAGGCGCGGCACGAGCGCCTCGGCCCGCGCGACGACCCGCGCGTACGCCTCGTCGCGCCGCACGTCGTCGCGGCTCAGCGTGTGGGCGATCGTCCGGCTCGCGATCTTCACCCGCAGCCCCACGAGGCCCCGGGTCGGCGCCTCGGTCGCCTCGTGCAGCGTCAGCCCCCGGTTGTAAAACCCCACGAAGCTCGCGGCGAGCTCGGGGTCGTCCGCGTCCGCGTCGGGTTCCGCGACGAACCCCGCCGACGGCCCGATCACGACGACCTCGCCCGCCTCACCCGCCTCACCCGCCGCGATCGAGACGACCGCCTTCACCCCGATCGGCCGGTCGATCCGATCGCGCTGGGTCGCCCCCGCGGCCCCCGCCTCGGGTGCGGTCAGGTGGATCGGCACGCTCGCGTGCCGGCACCAGCGCAGGGTCGCCCGCCGGCAGCGCGCGACGTGGTCGCCCACCTCGGCGGGGTCGACCCGCTTGCGCAGCGTGACCGTCGTCCCGCTCCCGGCGCGCGGCGCGGCCGTCTCGATCTCGTAGCGGTGGTCGATCCAGAGCCTCACGATCCACGCCTCGCCGCCGCGCCACGTCTCGACGATCACCTCCTCGGGCTCGATCGCGAGGACGGAGACGAAGCCGACGCCGTACTTGCCAATCTTCGTCGAGTCCCCATCCTTGGAGGTGCTGAACACCGTGAGCAGCGGCCCCTCGAGGATCGCGCGCGTCATCCCCGCGCCGTCGTCGCTCACCGAGAACGCCAGGCGCTCGCCCTCGGCGTCGATGCGCACCTCGATCGCCGTCGCGCCCGCGTCGATTCCGTTCTGGACGAGCTCGCGCAGGAACGCGTACGGGTCAGCGAATTGCCGCGTGAGGTCGGCGATGAGCCCCGCCTTCGGCGCCTCCGCCGCGCGTGCCCGCTCGCGATCCCCCCGATACGCCACGCCGCGATGCTACCCCGCCTCCACGCACCCCGAGACCGCCGACGTGCCGCGACGGCAGGCCCCCACCGCCGCCTCGTCTGCAAGCATGCGTAGTAGTATGCCTTTCACCGGCGGGATCGAAGCGACCGCCTCCTGTAGCTCGAGGAGACCCAGCCCCGCATGAACATCGCCATCGTCGGAGGCGGCCACGCCGCCCTCACGCTGATCGACACCTTCGAGGACATGACCGAGAGCCACATCGTCGGCGTCGCCGATCTGCGCCAGGACGCGCCCGGCATGGTGCGCGCGCGCGAGCTCGGGATCCTCACGACGACGGACCTGGAGGCGCTGGTCACCCGCCCCGAGGTGCACCTCGTCATCGAGATCACCGGCGCCGAGCGCGTGCGCAACAAGGTCGCCTCGATCCTCCGCCGCGATCAGGAGGTCATGTCGGCCGCCGCGGCGAAGATCATGTACGACGTGATCGAGCTGCGAAAGAAGCAGAACCAGGTGGCGAGCGAGCGTCTCAGCCGGGAGTTCCGCGGCTTCGGCAAGCGCCTCGCCGCCGCGCGCGAGAGCATCGACACCTCCCTCGAGCAGGTCGACAAGGTCCTCTCGGCCATGAAGATCGTCGCCCTCAACGCCAAGATCGAGGCCTCCCGCGCCGCCGCCGCGGGCCGCGCGTTCGGGGTCGTCGCCGAGGAGATGAAGCGCATGGCCGCGAACGCGCACACCGCGCTCGAGACGATCCGGCGCGCGTCGAGCGAGACCCACGAGACGCTCGGCGAGCTGAACCGCGCCGAGAAGGAAATGCTCTCGCTCTTCGGCTGATCGCGTTCGCGTTCGCGGGTACGCGTTCACGGGCGCCGCGCCGCGGACCGAGGAAAGCGCCAGGGACGCCAAGGACGCCAAGCGAGAGGAAGGAGGAGGCGGGCCCTGCGGGGCCGGAGGCCGGCCGTCGGATGCGCCCTGCGTGGACGCGCAGGCTCGCGCCACCCCGAAGCTTCCCTTGGCGCTCTTGGCGCTCTTGGCGCCCCTCTCGATCCCTATCCATCCGGTCCACGGCCTCGCGCGCAGGCGGACGAAGCGCGGCCAGTGGGCCGTGAACGCCTACAAACGAAGAGCCCCGCCGTCTCGCGAGGAGAGGGCGGGGCTCGATTCGTCGCGGCGCTCGAGGCCGCTCGCGTCGACGAGCTACGCGGCGATCCGCGGTCTCGTCACGTGAGCGGTCCTCGCGCGCACTCGGCTCACTGG
>CAIVJW010000023.1 GCA_903906315.1 uncultured delta proteobacterium
CCGGCCGGCGCGCGTCGGGCGCCGCGACGACGAGCGGCAGCGCGATCGCGGGCCCGCCGGCGGCGCGTCGGGCGGACGTCCACCCGTGCGCGGCCTGGCGCAGCGCGGGGCCGCCGAGCGCGACGAGGCGGTCGATCCCCATCACGTGATCGCCAATCGACGCGAGGCGCAGCGTGGCGACGCGCTCGCCCGCGCGGTCGACGAGGTGGCACGGCCGGGGCTCGAGCCGGCCGGCGCGCGCCGTCATCGTGACCTGCAGCGCGGTGAGCCCGCCGGCCGTGCGGGCGCCGACGCCGAGGATCAGCGCCCTCGGGGCTGGCAGGGAGTCGCGCGGCGCGGCCACGATGGGCGGCAGTTTCGACTGCCAGGCGCCCCCGGGTCAACCGGGTCGTGCGGGCGCGAGGGAGATGCTTGACAGTCGCGCCGAGGCGAGGCCTCCTTGGGTCGCGAGGAGTCCGGACGCGTGCAGGTGGACGACCAGACACGCGGCATCCACGCCGCGATACCGATGCGAGACGACCGCGGGCGCGAGTGCCTCGTGTGCGTGCTCAAGTACACCTTCGCGGTGTCGGCGACGGGCGAGGTCGAGGTGGTCTCCGACGGTCGCGCGCCCCTCCTCTGCGACCAGCACGCGGGCGCGGACCCGGCCACGTCGAGCCTGCGCCGGCACTCCGACCTCGTCGTCGCCAAGCCCGGCACCGACGTCGTGCTGGTCGGCCACGCGCACCCGCCGGCCGGCGCGGAAGCCCGATCGGTCGAGGTCGCCTTGCGCGTCGGCCCCATCGACAAGGCCGTCCGCGTCTCGGGGCCCCGCCTGTTTCGCGAGGCCGCCCTCGGTGGCGTCGAGCCGGGCCCGGCGCTCCCGATCACCGCGCCGGTCCCGCTCGTGTACGAGCTTGCCTGGGGAGGTCTCGACACGGCCGATCCCGCCCGCGCGGTCGGCGACCCGAGAAACCCCGCCGGGCTCGGCGTCGCGCGCGATCCGCGCGACCTCGTCGGGCGCCCCGCGCCGCGGATCGAGGCCGCTCGCGGGCCTCGCGACGTGCCCGCCGGGTTCGGCCCGATCCACCGGCACTGGCAGCCTCGCGCCGGCTTCGCGGGCACCTACGACGCCGCCTGGCAGGCCACGCGCATGCCCATCCCGCCCGAGGACCACGACCCTCGCTTCGAGGTCACCGTCCCGCACGACCAGTGGGCGCCGGTCGCGCTGCGCGGCGACGAGCCGGTCGAGGTGCGTGGCGCGACGCCGGGCGGGCTCTGGCGCTTCGCCCTGCCTCGCTTGGCCCCGGGCTTCGCGAGCTTCGTGGGCGGTCGCCGCACCGACCACCCGACGCACCTGGACACCTGGGTCATCGACGCCGACGAGGGCCGGTGCGAGCTCACCTTCCGGGCGGCCGTCCCGCTGCCGCGCAAGTACGAGCTGCTCGAGCGAGTGAAGATCTTCGAGAAGCGCGTCGTCGGGCGGCGGGCGGCCAGCTGAACGGGGTGCTCGCCCGTGGTAAACTCGGGCGATGACCCGCGTCGAGAGCTCCGCCTACGTGATCGACCCCGCGGACCCGCGCGCTCCTTCGCAGGAGCAGTGGGACGCGATGACGACCGAGGCGCGCGCCGCGGTCGCCGCCGCGCTGCCTGCGTCGCCCGAGCCGCTCCTCGGGCTCCTGCCCGAGGGCGACCGCCATCGCAAGGCGAAGACGCGAGCGACGGACGCGCTCGACCGCTACTTCTCGCGCACGGGCCGGCGCGTCTACGTCTCGAGCGAGCTCTCGACCTACTACCCTGGCGAGCCGGTGTTCGCCCCCGATGTCCTCGCCGTCCTCGACGCCGACCCCGGCGAGCGATCGTCCTGGGTCGTCTCCCGCGAGGGCAAGGGCCTCGACTTCGTCCTCGAGGTCTCCGACCGCGGGCGCGCGAGCAAGGACACCGTCGACAACGTGCAGCGCTACGCGCGGCTCGGCGTGAGCGAGTACTTCGTGCTGGATCTCGCCAGGAATCGCCTCCTCGGCTACCGGCTCCCGGACCCGCTCGCGAGGGCGTACACGCGCCTCTTGCCTCAGCGCGGGGTCGTCGCCTCCGCCGTCCTCGGGCTCGGCCTCGCGCTCGAGGAGAGGAGGATCCGCTTCTACCTCGACGAGGCTCCGCTGCCGGAGGCCGAGGAGCTCATCGCCCGGCTCGATGGCATCGTGAACGACGTGCTCGAGCGGCGCCTGGTCGACGCCGAGGACCGCGCCGCGGCCGCCGAGGCGCGCGCGGAGGCGGAGGCGGAGGCGCGGCAAGCGGAGGCGGAGGCGCGGCAAGCGCTCGAGGCCGAGCTCGCGGCGGCGAGGGCGCGGGTAGCCGAGCTCGAGCGCGGCCGGTCCTGAGGGCCGATCACCCGTCGTCGGATTCCCCACGACGACCCGATCGTCTGGTAGGCTCCGCCGGACATGACCACCCGGGGACTCCACGCCACGTCGGGCGTGCCGGAGCCGCGCTCGGCGCCGCCGGCCTCGACCGAGACACCCACGCTCGCCGCGCCGGGCTTCGAGGGCGGCATGTCCGCGCTCGCGGTCGTAGGCCTCGACGAGGACGGTCGGACTGCCACGCTCGCGGTGGGCGCGCGCACAGTGACGGCGCGGCTCGACGACGCGCTGCACGCGATCGTGGTGCGCGGCGCGATCGCCCGCGGCGAGCGCCTCGTGGTGCAGCGCGAGGCCGGCGAGCTCGTGGCGATCGGCGCGCTGCGCACGGCGCCGACCCCCGGGATCGAGCCGGGCGACGACTTCGTGATCGAGGCGAGGCGGGTCGTCGTGCGCGCCGATCACGAGGTGTCGCTGGCGGCCGGCACGAGCGCGATCGCGCTCCGGGCGGTCGGCCACCTCGAGCTGCTGGCGCGCAACATCACCGCGCGCGCGGAGGGCGTGCAGAAGCTCTTCGCGCGGCTCATCGAGCTCAACTGAGGCGCTCGGCGTGCCCGTCCTCAGCGCCAAGAAGCTCGTCGCTTGCGTCGCCACCGGGCACACCGCGGTGAGCGACGGCCCGACCGACGTCTGCAAGACGCCCGCGGCCCCGTCTCCCTTGCCGATGCCGTACCCGAACGTCGCGGTGTCCTCGATGATGGGCGGCGGGTACGCGACGAAGGTGCTCATCCTGGGAACGCCCACGCTCACGCGAAATGGGACCATCGCGGCGTCGACGGGGGATCAGGCCGGGACGCTGCTCGGGGTCGTCAGCAACACGATCATGGGCGCGTGCGGCGTCATCATGGCGTCGCCCGACGTGAAGGCCGAGGGCGGCGGCGTCGCGCGGACGCTCGACTCGACGAGCTCGAACCGCTGAGGGGCGATGGCGGCCAATGCGCAGAAAGGGTGCCTGCTCGACCCGGGCGGGGGCGTGGTCGGACCTGATCCGAAGGGCCCGATGTGCCGGGCGTACGAGACCGCGCTCCACGCGTGGTGCTCGAAGAAGCCCGGCAAACGTGGGGACTTCAACGACGTGTTCTTCAAGAAGCTGAAGGACCGGTCGCTCGCGGCGAAGCGCGAGCTTCCGGTCGGCTTCCTCGAGAAGGGGAAGAGGGTCGCGCGGGGCCTCGAGAAGCTCTCGCGGAAGGGCGACGCGAAGGGCGCAGCGGCGACGCAGTTGCTCCAGGAGATCCGCAATGCGACCGCGCTCGAGAGCTCGGGCTGGTGCACGTGGCTCTACCGATCCCTCGGAGCGGCGACGGTGCGTGGGGCGATGGGCGCCCAGGGCGTGGACATCGAGCGGGTCCTGGTCCCTGACGCCTTGCGTCCACCCGACCCGGGGACTCCGGTCGAGATCAAGCGCCCTACCGAGGAAGAGAGCCACGACGGCCAGCTCCGCAACTACGCGAAGGCCAGCCCGAACGGCCAGTGCGAGCTCGTCAACTGCGCGGCCTGCGAGCTCTCGTGTGCGACGCGCAAGGTCGACTGTCCGAGCCCGCCCTACGCGAGCAAGCGATGACCCCCCTCACCTCCCTCCACCCCAAGCTCGCCTTCGTCGACGCCGGCGGGCTCTACATCGCCTGTCGCGCGAGCGCGGAGCCGCAGCGCCTCGAGATCCGCGTCGAGGCGGCCGGGCCCGACTCGCTCGGCATGGGCACCTCGATCCTGCGCAGCTTCCTCGCGGTGGTCGAGTCCGGCGCGACCGGCGGCGTCGACTTCGCGCCCACGCTCGGCCGCGCGTCGATCGTCTCCGGCCCTCGGTCTCCCGACGATCCGGGCGGCCGCGGTCCCGTCTTCGAGTGGGAGGTCGAGGTCGCCTCCGTGGGGCCGCTCTACCTCCGCCACGTGGTCGAGGACTTCGCGCTCGCCGGCTGGCCCGACCACCCCGTGGTCTCGATCGCGCTCCGCGGGTCGCTTTCGCTCGACGACTCACCGCTCTCGGTCCGCACGGCCGACGTGCGCCGCTGGCTGCGCGACGCGGACGCCTATCCGGGGCTCTTCGGCGCGCCGCCGTTTTCGGTCGTCGACCTCGACTGCGAAGGTGGGCGCGACGCCGTCGTGCGCGTCCGCCCCGCGGGCGTCGCCGCGCGGCCGCTGCTCGACGCGTTCGACCTCACCCTCGTGCGCTGGGCCAGCTACCTCGTCGGCCTCCCGTCGCGCGCCGCGGGGCCCATCGGGTCGAGCGGCCTGTTCCGATCGGCCGCCAGCCGGCGCGAGATCGTCGCGCGCTTCGAGGACTTCGACGTCTGGCGCGAGCCGGCCCGCAGCGCGCTCCTCAACGTGATCGCCCGCTTTCACCACGAGGTCGCGCCGCTCGAGCGCGTGGAGGTCGGGCTGCCGTGAGCGCCGCGCCGATTGGCAGCTACGGGCGCACGCCGTACCTCTACCCGGCGCTCGTCGTGTTCCTGCACCTCGAGTCCTTCGTCCCCGAGGACGCGCCCCGCCTCGCCCGCGTCGCCGACCTCGTGCGCGACTGGATCGGCGAAAGCCTCCGCTACACCCGCAACTCCCGCGTGGCTCGCGTCGAGCCCTTCCGCGCCGAGGACCTCGACTACATGGCCGAGTACCCCGAGACGCTCGCCTTCGAGGCCGAGGGCGGGCCCTCGGACGACGCCTTCCTCGCGGCGGGCCTGATCGCGGCGGCGCGCAGGCACGACTTCGGCCTCGCGTGCCACGCCGGCCGGCACCCGTTCGACGCCTCGCCGACGACGTTCCGCTTCTGGGCCGAGGTGCCCGGCTTCGGCCCCGCGCCCCGCCTCCGCACGCGCGCGACGCTGAAGCTCTCGGTGCCGGTCGACGCGCCCCTCGACGACTTCCGCGCGCGCACGACCGAGATCGCCTCCTCGTTGCGCCTGCGCTGGGGCGCCGCGGGGCTCGGGTACTCGGGCAACGAGGTGCAGTGGTACAAGCAGAGCGACGCCGCGATCCACGCGCACGCGCGGCGCCACCCGGGCTACGACGTCGGCCTCTACGTCGCGCACGGTGCCGAGTTTCACGAGTGGATTCGCACGGTCAACTGGCTCACCTTCCTCGGGCCGGCGCTCCTCGCGCGCCTGGCCGCGCCGCCGCGCCCGACGCGGCTCGTCGCCGTGGAGGCGGCCGGGGACGCGACGCTCCTCGTCGCCGGCGCCTGCCCCGAGGGCGGCGACGTCAACCGCGTGCGCTGGCCCGCGGCGTACCTCGAGGCCGACCAGATCGTGCGCCCCGTGCGCGCCCGCGAGGGCGTGAGCTTCTACGAGGCGTGGACGGAGGCGACGACCGGCGAGTGGCTGCGTCGCTTCGAGAAGAGGCTCGCGTGACGCGGGACGGAGGACGCGAACGGTGGACGCGACGACGCTGACGGCGGCGATCCGCGGCGCGGGCCTGGACGCGCTCGAGGTGGTCTCGGCGCGCCTCGACGAGGCGCTCTCCGAGGTCGCGCGCGCGACCGTCTCGGCCGTGGGCGACGACGACCTCGACGACGAGGCGATCCTCGGTCAGCCCGCGGCGATCGTCGTCTCGATGGACGGCACGCCCGCGCGCTTCTTCCACGGGATCGTCGTCGGCTTCGCGTTCGAGGGGGTCTTCCGCGGGCACCGGCGCCGCTACCGCGTCGATCTCGCCCACGAGCTCGTGCGGCTCGACCACCGCGCCGACGTGCGCGTCTTCCAGCGGCTCGACGCGCGCGCGATCGTCGCCGCCGTGATCGAGGGCGCCGGCGTCCCGCCCACGCGCTTCTCGTTCTCGATCGCCCGCGCGCTCGCCTCTCGCGACCACTGCGTCCAGCACCGGGAGACCGACCTCGCCTTCGTCGATCGGCTCCTCGCGCACGAGGGCGTCGCGCACGTCGCGCGGCACGACGAGGCGGGCGCGCACCTCCGCCTCTTCGACCACGCCGGCGAGATCGCGCCGATCGACGGCGGCGACGTGGTCGCGCTCCGCGCCGACCGCGCGCACGGCCCCGGGGTCCACCGCTTCGAGATCGAGACGCGCGCGCTCCCGCAGCGCGTCACCGTCGGCGACTACCACGAGCAGCGGCCGGGCCTCGACCTCACGGTGACCGCGGACGTCGGCCCGGGCGGCGGCTACGATCACCACGAGTTCCCCGCCGGGCACCGGACGCCCGAGGAGGGCCAGGTGATCGCGCGGCTTCGGGCCGAGGCGTTCGAGGCGCGCCGCGTGGTGGGCCGGGGCGAGAGCGATCGCCTCGATTTCCGGCCCGGCGCGACGTTCGTCCTCGCGGGCGCGGGGCGCGCGGCGATCGACCGCCGCTACACGCTGACGCGCGTCGAGCACGAATTCGTGACGCGCGCCGCCGACGCCGGCGCGTCGCCCGGCCCGGCCTACTCCAACCGCTTCACGTGCCTCCCCGCGTCGACGCCCTACCGCCCTCCGCGCCCGGCGCGCGCGCCCGTGCGCGGCGTGGAGACGGCGATCGTCACCGCGCCCGGCGGCAGCGAGGTTCACACCGACTCGCTCGGCCGCCTCACGGCGCGCTTCGCCTGGGACCGATCGGGCAGCGCCGACGGCGCGACCTCGCGGCCCTTCCGGATCGTGCAGGCGCCGATCGGCGGGTCGATGATGATCGCGCGCGCGGGCTGGGAGGTCGCCGTCGCGTACCCGTTCGGCGACCCCGACCGGCCGATCGCGGTCGCGCGTCGCTACGACGGCCGCACCGGATCGCCCTATGCGTACCCGGGCGCCGCGGCGCAAACGGCGATCCAGACCGCGTCGACCCCCGGCGGCGGCGCGGCAAACGAGATCCGCATGTCCGACGGCGCGGGCGGACAGCAGCTCTTCGTGAACGCGAGCAAGGACCTCGACGCGACGGTCGGAAACGACAAGAGGGCGACCATCGGCGCGGACGACGCGCGCACCGTGGCCGCCTCGTCGACGACGAAGATCGGCGGGCCGCAGTCGGTGACGATCGGCGCGGGGCTCGACACCACCGTCGGCGCCGGCGAGAGCGTGCACGTGGGCGGCGCGCGCAGCGTCGCCGTCGGCGGCGCGGAGACCGTGACCATCACCGGCAACGCGACGGCGGTCGTCGGCGGCGCGGACGGCGAGGTCGTGGGCGGCAGCCACGTCACGACCTCGGCGCTCGGCATCACGCGCACGGTGGTGGGCTCCTACGGGCTCACGGTGGGCGGTTCGATGGTGAGCGCGACGGGCGGGTCGGCGAGCCTGGCCGTCGCGGGCGCGCGCAGCGAGACGGTCGGCGGGGCGAAGATCGTCGCGGCCGGGTCGTCGATCGCCACGTCGGCGGTCGGCGCGCTCGCGATGACCGTCGGCGGCGTCCACGTGCAGGCGGCGGCCGGCAACGTCTCGGGGAGCGCAAAGGGGCCGAGCGTGATCACCGTCGGCGGCGTCACCTGCGCGACCGCCGCGGGCAAGATCTCGATCAAGTCGAACCGCGTGACCATCACGGCCGGCGCGGTGGTGAACCTGGCCGGCGGGGGCGCCGCGGTCACGCTGACGGCCGGGTCGGCCACGTTCCTCGGCGTCGTCCGCGTGGACGCCTCGGGCGGGCTGCGCATCGCCGGCGGCCCGAACCTCCTCGGGTGAGGGCGATGCGGATCGATCTCGACGTCGACGGCCTCGCGCTCGATCCGTCCGCGCTCCGCGGTCGCCTCGCGATCGGCGAGCCGTTCCGCTTCGACGTCGACGCCTTCACGCGCGGCCCGCCGCCCGAGGCTCGCGCCTTGCTCGGGCGGCCGTTCGTGCTCGCGATCGTCGATGCGTTCGACCAGCGCCTCGTCGTGCGAGGGATCGTGATGGCCGTCGATCGCACGATCTCGACGCTCTCGGGCGGCCGCTTCGCGCTGACGCTCGGGCCCGCGGTCCTGGCGCTCTCCGTCGGCGAGGATCGGCGCGGCTACGCGGACCGATCGGCGGTCGAGATCGTCCGCGAGGTCCTCGATCGCGGCGGGCTCGGGGGCGCGTCGCGCTGGTCTATCACCGCGCCGCCGCCGAAGCGTCCCTGGTGCGTGCAGCACGGCGAGAGCGACCTCGCGTTCATCGATCGCCTCCTCGCCGAGGAAGGCATCGCGAGCTGGTTCGACCTGGACGAGGCCGCGACCACGCTGGTTCTCGGCGACGACACGACCGCGGCCGAGGACCTCCCGGGCGGCGCGACGCTGCCGTTTCAGGACGACTCGGCGATCGGCGCGACGCGAGACGCCGTCCTCCGCGTCGAGCGGCGCCGCCTCCTGCGATCGGACGCCGTCGCGCTTCGCGACCACGACGTCACCCGGCCGGCGCTCGTCGTCGAGGGGCGCGCCTCGCGTGGGTCGAGCGGGCTCGAGGTGTACGACTGGCCAGCTCGCGCCTCCTCGCCCGACCTCGCCGCCGCGCGCGCGTCGAGGCGGCTCGAGGCGATCTCGGCGGACCGCGACGTGATCTCCGGTGAGACGAGCGGCGTGCGACTCGTGCCCGGCTACGCGCTTCAAATCGACGGGCACCCGGTCGCGAGCCTGGACGCGCGGCTGCTCGTGCGACAGGTCACCTACCACCTCGAGCTGCCGCGGCACGGCGAGGCGCGCGTCGAGGTGCGCTGGGACGCGATCCCGATCGCGACGCCGTGGCGGCCTCCGTTTCGCCAGCCGCGGTCGGCGGGAGGTCCGCAGTCGGGCGTCGTGGTCGGGCCCGCGGGGGCGGAGATCCACCCCGACGATCGAGGCCGCGTGCGCGCGCAGCTGCGCTGGGACCGGATCGGGCGGCGCGACGCGGCGGCCTCGACGTGGCAGCGCGTCGGGCAGCTGGCGATGTCCGGGTCGATGACCTTGCCGCGCGTCGGCTGGGACGTGCTCGTGGCCTACGACGCCGACGACCTCGACGCGCCGTTCGTGCTGACGCACCTCCACGACGGCGAGCACCCGCCGCCCTACCCCTTGCCCGCGAACGCGACGCGCTCCGCGTGGGGGACCCGCACGACGCCCGGCGACGGATCGAAGAACGAGATCCGCTTCGAGGACGGATCGGGGCGGGAGGAGCTTTCCCTCGTCGCGTCGGGCGATCACGACCTCGTGGTGGCCAACGCGCTCGAGGAGACGATCGGCAATGACGAGGCGCTCGCGGTCGGCGCAAGCTCGACCGTCACCGCCGGCGGCCCGGTGAAGCTCGTCGTCGGCGGCTCGCAGAGCGTGCGGGTCGGCGGATCGGAGAGCCTGTCGGTCGCGGCCGGGCGGACCGTCGAGGTCGCCGGCGCGGAGGCGGTCGCCGTGGGCGGCGCGCGGTCGCAGACGGCGATCGCGGGATCGACCCTCGACGCGCAGGGAGGGCGATCGCTCTGCGTCGGTGGGAGCCTGGTCGCCGCGAGCGCCATGGAGATCGGGCGATCCGCGCTCGGCAGCGCGACCGTGACGGTGGGCGGCGCGCACGTGGTGCCGGCCGCGTCGGGCGTGTCGGCGGTGACGGTCGGCGCGTGCGCGGAGACGGTGGGCGGCGCCAAGATCGAGGTGGCCGGGTCGAGCCACGCGACCACGGGCAAGGGGGCGCTCGCGATCACGGTCGGCGCGGCGCAGATCCTCACGGCCGGCGGCAACGTCGGCGAGTCGTCGACGAGCTCGCTCACCGTGACGGTCGGCGGAGCGTTCGTCGGCACCGCCGCCGAGGTGAGCATCGAAGGCGAGACGGAGATCACCGTCCGCGCGGGCGCGGCGACGATCGTGGTGCGGCCCGGGTCGGTCGAGGTGCGAGCGCCCGCGATCGGCCTGCCCGCGGGCAGCATCGACACCGGCGGGGCGACCGTGGAGCACAACTGACATGGTCGACGCGTCCTCGGCCGTCCTGGCCTCGATCGCGATCGGCGGGCTTCCGCATGGGGTCGCGCGCGTCCGGCGCTTCGCCGCGCGCGAGGCGATGAGCACGTCCTACCTGGCGACCGTCGACCTCGAGATCGCGGGCGCCGACCTCGACCCCGGGGCGTGGGTGCTCGCGGGCGCGGAGATCGTCGTCGCGCGGGCCGCCGACGGGGCGATCGTGCGGCGCCTCGCGGGCGTCGTGACGCGCGTGCGCGAGGTGGCGTCGGTCGATCCGGGCCTCGTCCGCCTCGCGGTGGACGTCGAGTCGCCGCTCGCCGCGCTCGCGATCGTCACCGATCACCGGCTCTTTCTGGACCAGGGGGCCGAGCGCGTCGCTCGGACGCTGCTCGCGGAGGCGGGCGTCGACCCCGCGCGCGTGCGCGTCTGCTTCGCCGGGTCGCACCCGGCGCGCGAGGTGTGGACGCAGCTCGGCGAGTCGAGCTTCGACTTCTTCTCGCGCGTGCTCGAGGAGGACGGCGTCTCGTACTTCTTCGATCACGACGAGGCCGGCGCGACGATCGTGCTCACCGACGGGGTCTTCGCGCTGCCCTCTGCGGGGCCGATCCGCGTGGTCCGCGCCGAGGGGCTCCTCGGCGGCGGCGCGGTCGCGGCCGTGACGGAGACCGAGCGGGTGCGCCCGGCGAAGGTCACGCTCCGGTCGCACGATTTCCGCCACCCGAGCGTGGACCTCGAGGTGTCCGCGGGGTCGCCGGAACCGCTCGGGCGCGAGCGGTACGAGGCCCCGGGGCGCTACCGCGACCCGGGCGAGGGGCAGCGCCGCGCGGACGCGATCCTCGCGGCGATCACCGCGGACGCGAGCACGATCCGGATCACGGGCAGCCTCGACGCGCTCGCCCCGGGGCGGCGCTTCACGATCGTCGACGCGCCCGACGCGGCGCTCGACCGGGAGTACGTCGTGCGCTCCCTCGAGCTGTCCTGGGACGAGGGCGACGGCGCGCCCGTCCTCGCCAGCGCCGCGATCGCCGTGCGCGCGGACGCGGCCCTCGCGCCGGTCCGCAAGACGCCGCGGCCGCCCGCCCCCGGGCCCGCGCTCGCCCGGGTCTGCGGGCCGCGCGGGTCGGAGATCCACTGCGACGAGCACGGTCGCGTGAAGGTCGCGTTCGTGTGGGACCGGCGTGCGAGCGGCGACGACCGGAGCTCGGCGTGGGTGCGGGTCGGGCAAGCCTTCCTGGGGGGCGCGATCGCGATCCCGCGCGTCGGCTGGGAGGTGATCGTCGATTTCGAGGACGGCGACCCGGACGCGCCCGTGATCGTCGGACGCCTCTACAACGGGGCGTTTCCGCCGCCGTACGGGCTGCCCGCGAGCAAGGCCGTGAGCGCGATCGGCTCGTACTCGAGCCCCGGCGGCGACGGCAGCAACGAGCTTCGCATGGGCGACGCGGCGGGGTCCGAGCAGGTGAGCCTCCACGCGCAGAAGGACCTGACGCTCGCCGTCGCGGCGAGCCGGACGGAGACGATCGGCGGCGGCGAGTCGCGGGTGGTCGCGGCGAGCCAGACCGTCCTCGTCGGAGGCGCGCGCGCCGTGTCGATCGGCGCCGCGTCGCAGGTCTCGGTGGGGGGCGCGCAAGCGACCGTGATCGGAGGCGCGCGCGACGAGTCGATCGGCGGCGACGCGAAGGCCGACGTGAAGGGCGCTCGGACGCTCGCGATCGGGGGATCGCACACGATCATGACGCCGCTCTCGACCTCGATCACGACCGCGGGGTCGCTCGCCGAGGTGGTCGGCGGCAGCGTCGTCGAGGCCGCGGGCGCGGGCGCGTCGACCGCGGTGGCCGGATCGGCGGCGTTCACCGTCGGCGGCGCGAAGGTCGAGCTCGCCGGCGCCGGCAAGACCGAGACGACGATCGGCGCGCACGCGACGACGATCGGCGGCGCGGCGATCGCGGCCGCGGGCGGCGATCTCTCGGTCGGAAGCGCCGGCGCGAAGGCGACGACCGTCGGCGGCGTGTGGGCGGCGACGGCGGGGGCCGACCTCGAGCTGACGGCCGCGAGCTCGGTCTCGATCGTCGTCGGCGGCGCCGTCGCGCTGAACGCCGCGTCGATCACGCTCGCGGTGGGCGGATCGAAGGTCACCATCGCCGGCGGCGCGGTGAGCCTCTCGTCGCCCTCCATCCGGCTCACCGCGACCGGCCCCCACGTCGAGCTCGGCGCGATGATCGAGGACAACTAGCGACCATGATCGAGAGCAGCCCCGCCCACGAGCTCGCGCGCGACGCGCGCCTGGCCATCGAGGAGACGCTGCTCGGGCTCGTCGACCTCACGGCGACGTTCGACCGCGAGGGCGTGCGCGATCGGCTGGTCGGCGCGATCGGTCACACGTACGCCGTCCTCGACTCGGGGCCGCTCGCGCGCGCGCACGTCGACGGGCTCGCCGAGGCCGAGGCGCGGGTCCGCGAGGTCTTGAGCATGCTGCGCGCGGCGGTCGACGCGAACGCGGCGGGGATGGGCGCGGCGCGAGACCGCCTGGCGGTCGCGGCCGCCGCGCTTCGGGAGGGACACGAGGCCGTCGCCGCGATCCAGCTCGCGCGCCGCGCCGAGCTCTACGGGGCCGAAGCGCGCGAAGCCCCTGCGCCGAGGGCATTTCGCGCGAGCGAGGGCGTGCCGGAGCTGCACGCGTTCGCCCGCCGATCGCTCGTGCCGGAGGTCGCCGTCGGCGGCGCGCCGACCCTGCCGAGGTCGCCGTCGGCTCCCGCGTTCGCGAGGCCCGCGTCGTTCGCCGACCTCGCCGACCTCGCGGCGCGGGCCGCGTCGGGCGCGATCGCCGCGGAGGCGTTCGGTCGCGCGGACGCCGAGGCGCCGCCGACCGATCCGGCCACGCCCGCCGAGCTGCCGCTGCCCTTCGAGCCGGCCTGCGCCGAGGTCGAGGTCCTCCGCCGACTGGCCCGATCGCTGCTCGAGGACATCGCGGGCGCGCGCGGCCAGCGCGTGCAGAGCCCGATCGAGACGTGGATCGACCCGGGGCGGTTCGAGGCGCGCCTGCTCGCGTCGCTCGACGCGATCGCGTCGCTCGGCGCCGCGGCGCTCCCGGTGGTTTCGCTCTTTCACGCCGAGGCGCGCGCCCCCGACCCGGGGCGCGCCTTCGCGGCAGCGATCACCCTCGGCTGCGTCGAGGGCCACGACACCGTGGGCGCCGCGATGATGATGCTCAAGCAGAGCGCGCCCGAGGAGCACCCCGGCTGGCTCGACGGGCTCTCGCTCGCGCCGAGCCCCGCCGTGGACGCCGCGCTCGCCGAGCTGGCGCGGGGCACGCGCGCGCCGCTCGTCGTGCTCGCCCTCGACGCGCTCCACGCTCGCGGCGCGACCCCGGACGACGTCGTGCGGCGGCTCGCGTGGAGGACGGAGCCGGCCATCGCGGTGCGCGTCGCACGCGCGATCGCGACCTCGCTCGGGCCAGCCGAGGCCACGGCGCGCCTCGAGCGCCTCTGCGAGGCGACGGATCACGAGGGCGTGCGGCTCGCGGCGATCGAGGCGCTGCTGCGGTGCGGGCACCTGCCGGCGCTCGATAGGTTGCGCGGGATCGCGGACGGGCCGCCCGAGGCCGAGGCCGTCCGCGGCGCGCTGCTCCTGCTGTGCCTCGTCGGCGGGCGATCCGATCTCGATCGCCTGATCACCGCCGCGCGCCGGGCGCCGACGCCGGACCTCGCTCGCGGGGTCGGTCGTTTCGGTCACCCCGGCGCGATCGACGCGCTCCTCGGCCTCGTCGGGCGCGCCGACGCCCCGGTCGCGCTGGCGGCCGCCGAGGCCCTCGCGCGCCTCACGGGCGCCGGGCCGCGCGAGACGGTCGACGAGCCGTGGTCGATCGATCTGCCCTTCGAGGCGGACGCCCCGGTGCGCGTGACGCGACCGACCCGCCGCGTGACGCGCGCCGCCGCGGACGTCGCCGGCTGGCGCGAAGCCCTCGCCCGCCTGCGCCTCGACGCGATGCCCGCGCAGAAGCTCCGTGGCGGCGTGCCCTTCGTCCCCCTCGCGATCGTCGCGGAGCTCGAGGCGCCCGAGACCCCGCCCGCCGGTCGGGAGGAGGCGCTGCGCGAGCTCGGCCTCGTTACCGGGCTCGCCAGCTCGCTGCGCACGCGCGATTGGGTCGCGCGCCAGCGTCGCGAGATCGTCGCGCTGCGGGCGCTGGTCGGCGCGGCCGTCGCGGCCCCGGGCGCGTTCTTCCCCGAGGCTCGCCGCCCGCCGAGCCACGTGGTCGCGCGCGCCGCGATCGCCCTCGCCACGGAAGAAGCGTCTCCGGCCGCATTCGCCGCGGGATCGCTCCCGTTTCGCGATCCCGACGCCCCGTCGCTCGCGCAGGAAGGCGTCGACGCGGCGAGCGACACGGCGGAGACCGCCGCGATCCCTCGCGGTCCCGCGCTGCCGTTCGTGGCGCCCCCCGCCACCGCACGGCCCGCCGCGGCGCGCGCGTCGGTGCGGCCCCTCGCCCCGGCGCGCGGGAAGTCGGCGCGCAGCGCGCCCGCGGACGTCGCGGCCTTCCTCGACCAGATCCTCGCGCCCGCGGAGGACCACGACGCCGAACGCGACGCGCCCGAGGGGGACGTGACGACCGAGGAGCTCGCGCCGGGCCGCCGCCGCCGCCTCGTGCGCTTCGACCCCGCGACCGGCGTCGCGCTGGCCGACCCCGTGTGGGAAGACCTGCCTGACGACGATCCCGACGGGCGTCGCTAGCCGT
The DNA here is from genome assembly GCA_903906315.1 of uncultured delta proteobacterium. Taxonomy (GTDB): domain Bacteria; phylum Myxococcota_A; class Polyangia; order Polyangiales; family Polyangiaceae; genus CAIVJW01. The sequence continues at coordinate 14,910 of CAIVJW010000023.1, forward strand.
CCTCCCACGCGCGCCGCACCGCGGACACGGAAGGTCTGCCCTCGCGTTGATCGGGCCCCCCCTCACCGCGTAGCAGCGCCATGAGCCCGACCCCGTAGACCGCGCGCGGCGACGAGGCGTCCAGCGCGCCCCGCGAGCGCCGCGTCGCGCCGTATTCGAGCGCCCTCGAGCACCCTGCCGACCCCATCCAGCGCGTCGGCCCCCTCGCCGCCGCCCACCTCGCGCGACTGCCCGAGCCCCGGCGCGGGCTCGAGCGCCGCAAGCACCAGATCGCGAGCGCCCTGCGCCTCGGCCACGGCGAGGACCCAGAGGAGACGAAGCAGCTCCTCGCGAGCGCCGGCCGCAAGCTCGCCCTTCTTCGACGCCGCGAGGCGACCACGCGCGCCATCGAGCTGCCCCTCTGCCGGCTGAGGCGCACGTTCGGCCTGTCGCAGACCGAGCAGGACGCGATCATCCTCTGCGCCGCGCCGAGGTTCGACCCGCGCTACGCGGAGCATTGGGAGGCCTCGGACGTCGACGTGAACGACCCGTCCGTCCGGTCGGTGATTGCCATTCTGACGCGGACGTTCGCGGAGAGCGTCGCGAGGCGTCGCCTCTTCGGCGTCGGCGCGCCGTGGCGACGGCGCTCGACCGGCCTCTCCTGCGCTGCGCGCCTCGCGAGCGTGGTCTCGAAGTGGGTCGGCGACACGGCCAAGAACCTCGCTCGACTCTTCCAGGCCGCTCCCGAGCACCGGGCCGTGGTCGTCTTCGACGAGGCGGACGCGCTCTTCGCTCGCCGCGTCGGAGTCCGCACCTCGCAGGACCGCTTCGCCAACGCCGAGACGGGCGCGCGGCTCTCCGAGGTCGAGCGCCACGAGGGCGTCGTCGTGCTCACGACGAACCTCGTCGAGGAGATCGACCCGGCCTTCGAGCGGCGCCTGCACCTGCGCGTCGCGTTCCCGTCGCCCGACGCCGCGGCGCGCGCGGCGACCTGGCGCAAGCTCCTGCCGGCCGACGCGCCGCTCGCGGTCGACGTCGACGCGAGGCGCCTCCGCCGATCGTTCGCGCTCTCGGGCGGCACGATCCGAGACGGGCGGCCGGGGCGCGCCTCGAGGACGTGGAGGTCGCGAGCCCCTACGGGGTCGCGTGAACGTGCGAAACGAAGATCGTCCCGTGCCGTCGCTCGGGCGCGGGGTCACCCGCCCCGTCGCCAGGAGGCCGCCGTCGCGGCCCCGCAGGGTGGTCTCGATCCGCTCGAGCCCTTCAAGACGTCGACGACTCGTTGCTCGTGCCCGCGATCAGCCGGGCCATCCCTTCGAGCAGCGCGACGAGCGACGCGGCCACCTCGGGCGGCGCCTCGAGGGTGACGGCGCCCGAGTCGGTGCGGCGCACGCTGAGCTTGGCGAAGAGCTCCCGGACCGCGACGGAGCTGGGGAGCGCGGCAGAAGGAGCGGGAGCGGCGCTCGGCGCGGAAATCAGGCGGGCCGCCTCGGACTCGGACTCGGGCGCGGGCGCGTCGGCGTCGGCGTCCTCTCCACCCGCCGGCAACGCTTGCTCGGCGAGAGGCGCCGGCTCGATCGCGACGAGCTTCTCCACGTCCGCGAGGAACGAACGCTTCTCGTCGAAGCGGATCTCGTCGGTCGTTCCGTCGAAGAGCCCGGAGAAGAGCGCCTTCTTGCTGGCCACGAGCTCGGCGATGCGCGCCTCGATGCCGTACTCGGTCACGAGGTGGAACACGTCAATCGGTCGTGTCTGGCCGAGGCGGTAGATGCGCCCAATCCGCTGCTCGAGGACGGCGGGGTTCCAGGGCATCTCGAGGTTGATGCAGGCGCTCGCGGCGCGCTGCAGGTTGAGCCCGACGCCGCCAGCGTCCGTGAGGAACATGAGGCGCACGTCGGGCTCGTCGTGGAAGTCGACGATGCTCTGCGTCCTTCGCTTCGTCGACTCCTCTCCCGTGAAGAACACCGCGCGCAGGCCGTGATCCTGGAGCAGGTCGCCGAGGCTCCAGTGCGCGAGGCGGATCATCCGCAGCCACTGGCTGAAGAGCACGATCTTGCGCCCCTGCCGGATGGCGACCTCCTCGATGAGGCGGCGAAGCTCGAGGAGCTTTGGAGCGAAGAGGCCCTCGAGCAGCGCGGCGTCCGGGCGCGCGCCGCGGTAAGCGGGCCAGACCTCGTCGAAGTGGAGCTGCCCGAGGCCGTTCGAGATCACCCGCTGCGTCGTGAGCAGTGACATCAGGTGCAGGAACTCTGCCTGCTTGAGCGGGCGCTTGGCCGCGCGGCTCACGAGCGACGCGATCGGCTGCCGCAGCTCGTCGTGCTCGGCGCGCTGCTGCTCCGTCATCACCACGGGCACGCGCGTGTCGGTGCGCGAGGGGAGCTGCGAGAGCACCTCCTTGCGGATGCGCCGCACGACGCACGGGGCGAGACGCGCGCGGAGCGTGGCCAGGTTCCTGGCGCCTGCGCCCTCTGGCATCGTGTGCCATGGCGTCAGCCGCCATTTCGGTGCGAGGGCGAGGTCGTCGACCCAGTCGAGCACCGACGCCAGCTCGTCGAGCCGGTTCTCCATCGGCGTGCCCGTGAGGACGAGCCGGTAGCGAGGCGCGAGCGCCTTCACGTAGACGGCGGACTTCGTGGCGAAGTTCTTGATGCGCTGGGCCTCGTCGACGACGACCATCTCGGGCGCGAGGCGCTGGACATGTTCGAAGTCGCGCAGGAGCTGCTCGTAGCCGATGACCGCGAAGCCCGATCGCAGCGCGCGGTACTGATTGGCACGCTCCTCGGGCGAGCCGTCGATGGCGAGAACGGGGACGTCCGTGGTGGCCTCCCACTCACGCACCCATTGCGGCTTCAGGGCCGAGGGCACGACGAGCAGTCCGCGGGAGACTCGCTTCGTTCGGAAGAGCGCGTGACACGCCGCGATGGCCTGGGTCGTCTTGCCGAGGCCCATGTCGTCGGCGAGCAGGAGGCGCTCGGCCTCGAAGAAGCGGCGGACGCCCTCGCGCTGATAGGGGTACAGCGTGCGCTTCAGGGTGCGCGTTTGATCGAGCAGTCGGTCGACGTCGCGCGCACCGGAGACGCGGCGATTGACCCGCTCCCGCTCCTCGGCGACGAGGCGCGCTGCCGCGGGCTGCGCGGCGAGGCCGCCGGCGATCGCGCGCTCCAGAGCCGCAAGGAGCGCGGCGCGAGGGCCGAGCTCCGTGAGCGCCGCGGGGGCGATCCGGCGTGCGCCGTCGGCGGCCGCGGCGAGCCAGCGGGCGAGCGCTCGCGGCGCGGAAGGGCCCATGACCATCAGGCCCCGGAGCCGGTCGCCGTCGCCGGCGAGCGGGAAAATGGGGTCCCATACGAGCCGTGGCGACACCGCGGTGGGGCACCCGCGCCGGGCCGCCTGGAGGGCGCCCTCCTTGGCGAGCACCGTGTCGATCACGCAGAGCAGGTGCTTGCAGAGGCCGAGCGAGCCGCGGAGATAGTCGGGGCAGTCGCAGCTCCCGCGCGGCGGCTCGAGGCTCTCGAGCTCCGTCGTCCAGGGGCGCGCGGCGCGCTTGCTCGGCTCGCCGGTAGCGTCGGAACGGCCCGTCGCGTACACGCCGAGCACCTGCCGCTTGGGCCTCGCGGTCACGACGAGGCCGTCGCGCTCGATGAACTTGATACGGCGGATCAGCGCGTCCAGGGCCGCGCGCCGGACCTGCCAGTCGGCCCCGTCGGTGACCGCGATCACGTGCGTCGCGACGCTCTCGGGCGGGATCCTCCGCGTGCGCCGGCGCGCGAGATCGGACAGCGTCGCGAGCGTCTCTTCGTAGGTGGTCGGTTCGTGGTCGTCCCGGGCGGGCATTTTGCGCTCGTAGCGCGAGCGGGCGAGGGGGCCAAGCGGCTCGGTGCGCGCGCGCCGCATCGCCGTCGAGGCGAGGCTTGGCGTGCGCAGGTTCCTCGGCGCGGCGCGCAGAGAACACCGACCTCGCCGAGCTGCCTGGCGTCGCCGACGCGATCCGCGACTCGCTGAAGCGGGCCACGCTCGACCAGCAAGCCCACGAGCGCAAGCTCGCGGCGGCGCGGCGAAGCTGCCGACCGTCGCGCAAATCGTCGCCGGGGCGCTGGACGTGGAGGGCTGCCCTCGCTCCGACCCGCTCGCCGCCCGCGAGACGCTTCGATCCGTGTTCGTCGATGGCCGCATCTCGACGGAGCCGCAGACCGACGGCAGCCACCTCGGACGCTCGCACGCAGCTCGCCCCGCCTCGGTTCGCGAAGACGACGATGCCCCGAAACCTTGCGGGAGCCGGGGCTTCGGGGTTGGAACCGGGTGGGTCGGTGTCCAAGATTCCTTGCGCGGGAGCGATGAACGTGGTGCACGCGGTCGTCGAGAAGCGCGGCCCTTCGGTCGCACGTCTCGGGACGGGGTCGGCCGGATCGAAGGCCCGACATGGGTCCGTCGGCGCGACGGCCAGCTCGCGCCGAAGCGCCCCGCGTCCGCCTGTCCGGCCATCCGGGTCGAGGTGGTCGCGAGCGGCAGGGCTGATCGAACGGGGCCGCGGACGTCCGCCGCGGCTCGCGGCTCGACCGGCTCCCGACCACCGCCATCCACCGGACTCGACGCCGACCTCGTCTTGGTCGATGGTGGGCCGGCCTTGAGCCCGACCGCGAAGCCGCCCGCCTACCTCGACTACATCCAGAGCTATCTGGCTCTGCACGGCCACGCACCCTCGGAGGCCGAGCTGGTCGCGTTCTTCCAGGTGGCGGCCGCCTCGGCTGGCCGCATGGTCGTGAGGCTGGCCGAGAAGAGCCTCAACCCACGGGAGCCCGGCGAGGCGCGGTGGATGCGGCTCGTCGAGACCGAGCCCACCGCGCCCGAGGACGAGCACGACGTCCCGACGCGCCCATTCGACGACATCTACGACCCGCTCGACCCCCAGGTCGAGCCCCTCGTGCTGGCCCTGCGGGCTGAGCCGCGCATCCTGACGAAGGCATCCTGCTGGGGGCACAGGAAGCGGCCCGCGTCCGTGGACCTCGCCGTGGACGGACTCGACGGGCTTCGCGTCTTCGTTGAGCGGATCAACGAGGTCAGTCGCGAGATCGGTCCCGAGGCGATCCTCGACGTCGCGCTGATCTGGAGCGAGGAGGTGGCGACGGCGTGCATGTTCGACGTCTACCCGACGTGGATCATGCTGTCGCTCGCGATCGAGGGCGGCGGCAAGAGCGGCGCGCCCTCGGCAGCGCTGCTGGCGAAGGTGGCCGCCGCCTACACGAGGGCGTCGTCGAGGTTGCCCGTTCGGCGCGGTTAACCGAACGTGGCGCGTGCCCGTGCGCTACTTCACTTGCCACTTCTCGAGCACCTCGCGCGCGAACGGGACACCCTCGGACGCTCGCGCAACCTCGATCCACTCCGACGAGGGCGGCGCGGGCATTCGGGCCAATTTGCTCAGCGTCGCTCGCAGGGACTCGGCCTCGCCCGCCGTCCTTCGCTTGTTCGCGACCAGTGCGCGAGCCTTTGCCAGCGTGAGGTCGGGAGCGCGGGCGAGTGACTCGTTGAACGCATACTCCTGCTCGTTGTACGAGACGGGGGAGGTGTGCGATCGCCCGTACAGCGACGCGAAGTAGTCGGCGCCCGTTCGGCCATGCGAGTGAACACGTCCGAGGTCGACGACGTAGGGATTCGGCGAGTCCGTCCAGAGCCGGAAGAGCGCTTGGAGATCCTCGCCTCGAGCGCCCGGTTCCACCAGCACGGTGAGCGCGTGAACGAAGACCTGCTCCTTGCCGGGCAGCGCGCGCAGCGCCCCGAGCGCGCCCGTCAGCTCGCGGAGCATCCTCCAGGCGACGGCGACGAGGGTCGCCGTGCGGCGCAGCAGGAACCAGTGCACGTACGCGTCGCCCCCGCCGCTGCTGTAGTCGTCGCGCCACGTCGGCACCGTCGCGCGCAGGCGATCGAGCGCCGTGGTCACCTCCTGCTCGGACTCGAGCGGCAGGGACGCGGCGTCGGCCGTCTCGCGCAGCTCCCCGGACGCGCTCGTCGCAAGAAAGCTCCTCGCGAGGTCGGCTACGGCCTGAAGGTGCGACTGGCCGAGAAGGCGGAGCGCCAGCGGGGGGACCTGCGCCGAGTGGTACTCGTACAGCGTGTTCCACCCGACCTTCGACCGGCGGTAGCCGGCGAGCCTCTCGCGCTTGAGGGTGACCTTCCCGGAGAGGATCCAGCGGTGGCTCCTGGGCTTCTCACGCGGCTGAGATGGGCTCGACCGAACGACACGCAGGCCGAGGTCCCAGGGTGCGATCGTCGGAGAGGATAGCCCCGAAGGCGCGACGCGGGTGCACCCGAACGACGAGTAGAGTGCGCCCGCCGAGGGGCCGTGTGGACCGCCTTGGTGGCGGGCTCGTTGATGACGCGAAACGTCCCGAAAGCGGGCAGGGCGGAGAGGCCGGCATTCTCCAGCTCGTCGTGACCGCCTCGAGCGGGTCGCTCGTCGACAACCAGGTGTCGGCTCTCGTCGCGGTGACTACGTCGGTGGTGCTACCGTCGGCCCCCATGGCACGACCGAAGAGCGACCGCACCACGTTCACCCCCTCCTCTCCCGAGACGATCACGACCGAGGACGTCATCGAGAAGGCGAAGTCCGCTGGGATGGCGACGACCGAAAGCAACCTCCAGCGCCTCCGCGGGGACCAGAAGAAGCGGACGGCCAAGCCCGCCGCGGCAGCGAAGAAGCCGGCCAAGGTCGCGACGAAGCCCAGCGCCAAGAAGGCCGCCGCGAAGAAGCCCGCAGCACCGACGGCAACGAAGGAAGCCCCGCCCAAGGCCGGAGGCACGAAGACGGACTTCGTTCGCGCTCAGCCCGAGGGCCTGTCGGCCGGCGAGGTCGTCGCCAAGGCGAAGGCCGCCGGCTTCGAGATCACCTCGAAGTCGGTCCACACGATCCGATCGAAGTTCAAGGCTGCGAAGGCGGCCGCGAAGAAGCCTGTGGTGCCCAGCAAGGCGCCGACGAAGGACGTGACCAAGCCCACGGCGCAGAAGGCGCCCACCGCCGCGGCGCTCGCCGTGGACGGCGACGTGGTCACGTTCCGCAAGCTCGTCCTCGGCCTCGGCACGGTGCGCGCCCGCGAGCTCCTCGATGAGCTCGAGCGCGGGCTCGCGGCGCTCATCCGGGGGTAGGTTCCGTGGACTCTCGGCGCGCGCCTGCGCTCCGCAGGGGCAGCAGCAGAACGACACGCCTCGTGGGATCACGCCCACGTCCCGGCACCGTGCGCGCGGGGTCGCCTGCGTCGGCGCTCCGAGGCCTCGCCTCGGCGCGTCGACGGGCCGGCTACCTGGGTCAGTCCGGCTCCGTGCCGACGACGCTCGCGTCGTACGCGAACGGCGGGTCGCCGGGGGCGGAGAGGTCGACGAGCGGGCTCGACGGCGCCCCGGTGGACCGGTCGTCGCCGAGGAGGCGCACGATCGGCCGGGTGACGAGCGACGGGTTGGGGCGCAGGACGAGCGCTCGCTGTCCCGTCGAGAGGCGCACGACGGTGCCCGGCGGGTAGACGCCGATCGCCTGAAGCAACACGCGCACGAGGCGTCGATCGAAGATCTCGGAGCCCGTCGCCACCATGTGCGCGGCGAAGAGCTCGTGGGCGTCATCGAGCGCGCGCCACTCGGCGCTGCGCGTCGCGTAGTAGTCCGCGAGCGCGAGGACGTCGACGATCCCCGGCGTCGCGGACAGGCCCGCTCCGAGGCGGTCGTGGTGGTGGAGCGCGCCGAGCGCCCACGCCGAGTCCCAGCTCGGCTCCTGCGACAGGATGCTCGCGCCGAGACGGCCGTGCGACTGCCACTGTTCGCGGAGCGGATCGGGCACGTCGGCGAGCTGATCGATGGCGGAGAGCTCGGCCGGCAGGAGCAGCTTGCCGACGTCGTGCAGGAGGCCGACGCTCGCGAGCCGCAGCAGCGCCGCGCGCGGCACGCCGAGCGCGAGGCCGACGACGGCGCAGACGACGCCGACGTCGACCGAGTGCCAGAGCGTGGCCTCGAAGCCGGTGACGTCGCCGTGCGGGGGCAGGCTCCACACGCCCTCGATGACGCCATCGACGACCCGCACCGCGGCGAGGTCGAGCGCCTCCACGCCGAGGTGGGCGCCGGCGGTCAGGGGCACGAGCGCCTCCGTGAGGTAGCCGACGGCGTCGTCGGTGAGCCGGGCGAGATCGCGGGGGAGGATCGAGCTCGTGGCCCCGGTCGAGAGGGCGGGGTTGACCAGGAAGAAGGCCGCGTGGGTGATGCCTCGCTGGTTGAGGTAGGTCGTCGACTCGAGGCCGCGCGGGACGTCGTCCTCGCCGAGGAGGATCGACCACAGGCTCGCGACCTCGGACGGCGCGAGGCCCCGGCGCAGGACGAGGCACGCGACGTGGCGCTGAGCGCAGACGCCGAGCAGATCGGCGCAGCTCGCGCGCAGGTGCGGCAGCGGCGTCTTGATGACGATCGGCTCGGCGCCGAGGACGAAGCGCACGGAGTCGACGTCGCGCATCGCCTCGGCCACGATCGCCGTGAAGGCCTCGTCCGTCCGCGCGATCGCCGGGTGACCGTCCGGGTAGAGGCGCCTCTGTTGCAGCGTCTGCTGCAGCCCGAGCAGCAGCCGCTCGCGCGTCGCGTACGAAACGCCCACGGTCATCGGCGGATCTCCATCGCCTCGAGGCACGCCTTGCGGAGGGCACGCCGGCTCGATCGGCTGCCCTCCTCGAGCGCGCGGCTCGCGGCCGGGTTGCACATGGTCCTCAGCGCGGCCGCGACCGTGGCCACGACCGGATCGGCCCGCATGGAAAGGAAGCCGCTCTCGCGGGCGAACGCGGCCGCGAGCGCCGCGACGCAGCCGTCGGTGTCGCCCCGAGCGAGCAGGCGGGTGATGCGCGCGCCGCGCTCCGGAGCGGCCTCGGCGAGCAGGAGCCGGCCGAGGTGTTCGGCCGCGACGTCGTCGATCTCCCGCTTCTCGAGCGCTCCGATCACGAGGTCGTCGAGCGCGCCGGCGCGGGGGCCGAGGAGCTCCGCGAGCGCCAGCGTGACGTGCGCGTGGAGCGACGAGGTGAGGGTCTCGATGACCTCGCGGACGACCTTCTCGTTGTCGTGACGGAGCAGCGGCAGGAGGCGGTCGACGAGCTCGAGCGCGTCGCGCCCGCGCGCCAGGATGGCCATGTTCCTGAGCACGTACCAGGGGGCGTCGCGCGTCAGCCGGCGGGCGACGTGGGGCACGATCGCGTCGCCGTAGCCGCGCAGGACGGCGAACTGGCGGGCGCGGCGCTTGCGGCTCGGCTCTCCGCAGAGCGCGTCGAGCACGAGGTGCTGCGCGTCGGGTCGGGCGTACGCGAGGACGCGCTCGGCGGCCGCGTCTTCACCGTCCGTGGAGGCCATCGAGGCCAGGACGCTGCGCACGACGCTCTCTCCGGCCGCCTCGGAGCGCGCCCGGGCGAGGTCGGCCGCGCGCGAAGAGCCGGCTCCGGCCTCCGCCTCCGCCGCGTCGAGGGCGCCGAAGATCGCGACGACGTCGTCGTTCGCGCGCCAGCGCGCGAGCTCGGCCGACCGGACGGCCAGCCACCGCACGTGGGGTCGCTTCGCCGGCTCGGCGAGCACCGCCTCGAGCGCGCCGACGGCGAGGGCGCGGTCGTGCGCGCACGCGTCAGGGGAGGTCACCGCCCGCGCGACGTCGGAGAGATCGTCGACGATCGAGCAGAAGTCCTGGATCGGCAGGTGCCGATCGACGAGCCGCCGCGCCGCCTCCCCCATCGGGGCCGCGAGGACCGAGTCGGGCCGCTGGCCGTCCGCGGCGAGGGCCGAGAGGCCGCGGCGCGCGGGGGTGTCGACGACGAGGTCGAGGTCGAAGAGGCGTGCAGCCACCGAGCTGGCGAACGCCTGGAGCTCGGCCTCGTCGGCCGCAAAGCGGGCGGGCACGCCCGAGGAGCTCGACAGGTCGACCTCGGACTCGAGGACGATGGTCGCGGCGGCTCGCGCGTGGAGGTCGACCGGCAGCAGCGCCAGCATCGCGTGCGCCTCGCCGGGCGGCTGGCCCGGACCCGGCGTCGTCTGCGCGACGAGCTCGCGCACGAGGCGCAGATCGAGCCCCCGAACCGCCTCGAAGAGCGCGGACGACGCGGCCGCGAAGCGCTCGGGCATGAGCGTGCGCACCGACGCGAGGAGCGCCTCCGCCACGCGGCCGAGCGAGGCGCGGTCGCCGGCGGAGCCGCCTCCGACGGCCTCGAAGAGCTCTCGCAGCTCGGCCGGGCTCTGTACGAGCGCGCGGAACTCGGCGCGCTCGCCGAGCCCGATCCGCCCGCCGTCGAGCAGGACCGAAGCAAACTCGCGCCCGAGGTGCAGGCTCGGTGCCGGCGCCGACTCGGGCCCGGCCGCCTCGCCCTCGAGCCCGACCTCGATCGCGAGGTCGCCCACGACGACGCCCTGGGTGCCGCGCTTGGCGAGCGCGGCGGCGACGCCGCCCTCGGCCACCACGTCCGACGGGCTCGAGAGGAGGACCTCCGCCAGGTCGATGAGGTCGTCGGGCCGCGCGGACGGCAGGATGCGCAGCACGCTCACCCCGCGCTGTCGCAGCATGGGCTGGAGCTTCACGCGGAGCATCGTCGCCTGGGCCGGCGATCGGTCGGGGCCGACCCAGAGATCGTTTGCGCCGACGGTCACCTCGAGGCCGTGGATCGGGGACGCGAGCACCGTCACGACCGTCGCGAGCTCGGCGGCGACCCCCTGCGTCCGGACGTGATTGCGCGCGTACGCCTGCCGCTGCTGGACGAGGCGGACGAGCGTCGTGAGCGCCTCTTCGAGGCCGAGGCTCGTCTGCGACGACCCGCTCGGCAGGGCCCTGCGCCCGTGGCTCTCGGTCACGATTCCCTCGGCTCGAAGTGCACGCCCTGTGGGACGCGGGCGGCGTGCGAGCTCGCGTCCGGACGAGAAGCCGCGCGCGCCAGGCGTGCGGCCCTGTCCACCATGCCTTCGATGATTCCAGCAGCGGGCGCGCCAGTGCAATGCCCGCAGCGACGAGGTCGCGCGGCGCTCGTGCGCCAGATCACCGGCGACGTGTCCCAGGCGACCTCGGCGTGCGCCTGGCCGGCCATCGCGCGGAAGCGAGCGCCCTCGCCGCCCCTCACTCGTACCGGAGCGCCTCGACCGGATCGAGGCGCGCCGCGCGCCGCGCCGGCACCACGCCCGACACGAGTCGCCTCGTGCGTCGCGGGGGGTGAGGGCGTGCAGCCGTCGCTGGGTCTGAACGACGAGGTCCTCGACCTGCTCGACGCGCTCGAGCGCGCGGGGGCCGAGTCCAAGGATCTCGTGGACGCCGACGAGCTCGAGCGGTTGGCGGGCGGCGGGTAGCCCCTCGCGCGGGTGCGCGAGGATCCCGTGTGCGCCGGAAGCCCGGCGCGGGCAGG
>CAIVJW010000024.1 GCA_903906315.1 uncultured delta proteobacterium
CGCATCAACCACGAAGAAGCCTCGGGTCAAGTAGGCGAACATGAACGTCCGGCCGCGCCGCGGCCGGACGCGCAGTCGACGGGGTCTGCGCGCAACGATCGAATTTCTACGGATTTGCGCGATCGTTAACACCCGCCCGATCGCGCCCCGGAGGCGAAGGGGTGCGTCGTGCTCCCCGGCGGCCACCGCGATGCGCCTCGCGCGCTCGATGGCGCCCGACAGCTCGTCGGATCCGCCGTCGGCCATCGACTGCACGACGTGCGCGAGGAACTGCAGGCGGAGGTTCGGGTGCAGCGTCTCGAGCTGCTCGTCGTTGGGCCAATCGAGGGTGATGTCCCCCTCGCCGTTGTGCCGTCTGGCGATCCGGGCCGCCGCCGCGAGCTGCCACCGCAGACCGGGCTCGACCTCGGGGTGCGACGCAAGCCGGTCGGCCGCGACCGCGACGCTCGACCACGAGAGCAGCGGCGCAGACGAATCGAGCACCAGACGGAGCAAGTGGCGAGCCGCGTGGGCGGGCTCCGGGAAACTCGTTGCCATCGGAACGCCCGGGAACACGAGCTGAATAGCCTCGCTGGCCCGATGGACGGCGTGCACCTCGAGGCAGACACCAAGCCGGGCAATCTCGTCCCGTGCGTCCCGCTCCTGGCTCGAATGGACGACGAGTCGCCGAACCCCGCGGGCCGAACGGGCAACGACGTTGATCTTGCAGCCGAGCCCCCCCACGGGTCCGAGCGACCCGTCGGACCGGAGCGCCACGGTCGCGAGCAGGTCCGACGGGACCGGCCGGGCGAGCAGACGCGAGGCCTCGGCGAGGAGGGCGGCGAGCCCAAGGGAATCGCCCTCGACGAGGGCAGCTCCACCTCGACTGAAGAGCCGCTCGAGCGACAGCGTTCCCCGAGAGAGCGCGCGAGGTGCGACGAGGATGGGAAGATCCCGGACGACGAGGCGACGCGCGAGGTCGACCGTGTCACGCGCGACCGGCCCCAGAGGTCGGTCGGAATCACGGCGCACCTCGTGGAGGCGGAAGATCGCCTGCGCGGCCGTCGACGTGTCCGCGTCCGTGGTCACCACGAGCGTCTCGCCCAGCTGCGGCGGGCGCGCCTCGATGAATCCGTGGCGTCGCGCCGCGGCGGCAAGCTCCGGGTCGGCCGGCCAGAGCGAGCTGCACGTCAGCGCGTGGCGCAGGACGGCGCGCTCGGAGTAGCTGAGGTGTTCGAGGCGAAGGAGGTCATCGAGCATGGCCATGGCTCCTGGAAGAAGCGCAGGCGGTCTCGAGCCTGCGGACCGAGTCGAGTCGCGACCGTGGCGCCGTCTCGACAGGCTGCCTGGCAGGTCAGTCGAGCGCCAGAACCGCCCAGTAGGCGTCTGGCCGGATCCAGGATGCGCGCCGCAACCGCGGATCGCCATGGATGCTTCCGATGAGCGACCACACCGATCCGGCTTCCGCGGCGGCCCGGTCGAGCTGGTCGACCGCTGCGTGGAGCATCTCCATCCCGCCGAGAGGGGCGAGCATGTCGTAGAGGCAGGCGAGGTCGTCGCGGCGATGAAGCCAGTCGAGCGCGAGCACCGTCGCCACGCTTGCGGCGTCGGGCCCCTCCGCGAGCGCCGCACGCTCGAGCTCCTCGAGGTCGCTCTGCAGAGCGGCCGCATCACGCGTCGCATCGTGCATCACCGCGGCAAGCAGCTCGGCCGGAAGGGACGCTGCCCAGCGGCGGGCACGCGCGATCGGGCCGTCATCGACCGCCGCGAGGCACGCCTCCGGGGACGCATCGCGCGGAAGCGGTGCATTCGGCGCATAGGCACCCAGGGCGGCGACCGCGCAAGCGACGCCAAGAGGACCTCCGACGCACCGAGCCTCATAGACAGCCAGCAGCCATTCGGGAAGGGCGACTTCCCCCGCAATCGCGGAGGGATCGGGTGCCTGGAGCTCGGGTGGTGCAGGCGCCTTGAAGCCTCGAAGGGGATCGAGCGCGGCCGACGCGGGCCGAGAAAGCTCCCAGATGCTGACGTGACCGGCGTCATCGACGACCACCGCGGCCTCCCCGCCAGAAGCGGAAACGCCCACGACGGTGCGCCCGGCTTGCGTGGGAACGGCGGCGGCCTCGCCGTGAAGCAAGACCACCGACGGCCCTCGGACGGCGACGGTCCCCTCGATCAGGAGACAGCGCCCCGGAGCCCAGAGCCGGACCACGACGGCACCGACGACGGTCGCCAGGCGGTCCGTCAGCTCGAGTAGCTCCTCCGTCTCCGGATCGGCGTCGAAGCGAGCCTCAATGTCGTCGAGCGCAATCGCCGAAGAGAGCGCGTGCTGAGCGGCGGGACGTGGAAGCTGGAAGGTACCGGCGGGAGTCGGCTCGAGATCGACCGGCAGCCCCACCGCCCCGAGCTCTTCCTTGCTAGGCGGGTTCATTGGTTGGTGCTCCCCATGATCGACGCGACCGTCGCAGGTCTCTGACACCTGACGCAGAGGAGCACGGCGAGGCGCCGTTGCTGACGGTCGTCCGCACTCCACGTGGGGTGGGCGTCGATCGCCGCCACCATGGCCTGTCGGAGCCTCTTGTGCGCCGTGTAGGCCCGGTCCTGGGCCTGCTTCGCCTCGCGGGGCGTCGCGTCTTCGGCGAGCCCGGCCTCGACGAGCACCTCGCGCATCGTCGCTCGCCCGAAGACCAGCCGCTCGATCTGCGCCCAGCTCCGCCGCAGGTCGTCGCGATAGCGGAGAGCTCTCTGCTCGACAACGACCGCAACCACCTCCTCGAGCATCTCCCGGGTCCGAGCGATCTGCTCCTCGGAAGGGCGCCCCTCCTCGATCTGGCCGGAGTCGGGCGCGACCTCCGAAAGGTCCGCCGTATCGTCGCGAAGTCCTCGATCCCCCGCACGGAATCGGTCAATCGCCGCATTCCGAAGCGCCATCTTGAGGTACGCACGACACACCTCCGCAGGCTTCCCCACGACATCGAGCGGGCTGCGCTCCGCGAGCTTCATCGCGACGTCTCGGACGAGATCGCAGCGCTCATCCTCGGTCCTCGGACATACGGAGAGCTTCACGACGAGCTCGTGCAACAACGCCTCCAGCTCGACCCACGCTTCGGAGCGGCGCGGCGACCCCGCCGCGAGCGAGGCCAGGATCTCGGCTGCATCCATGTGGCCCTGACGCTTGGTCGCGCTCATACCAGCCTGCCCGCGAGATCGACCCAGCGCTGGGCCTGGTCGCCGCTCCACGTACGATCCGACTGGACCACTGGAGGGACCTGCCCTCCAGCGCCACCGATCGAACGAAATGCGAGCCGGATGGCCTCGGCGGGCGCGCCGTCACCCGCCATGGCAGGCAGCACGGCCGTCGCGCACACCCGCGGCGCCGCCTCGATCGGGATCGGCACCTCCCTCGCGAACGACGTCCGCAAGGTACCCCAGGAGGACGCCCCGAGGCAGTGACGGAGCCGGTTCGCGAGCCAGTCGGCGACGACGATGCCTGGATCCACGGCAGCGTTGTACCGCGCCGGCGCGCCCACGGACACCTGGAGCCCGTCCTGCGACGCGTACTTCGGACAGGCCAGAGGAAAGCGCGCCGCGTCGGCGAGGCAGCGACGCACGGCGAGCTGCGTCAGCGGAGCGCGCCCGAGGCTGCCGTAGTCGATGTCACGACCGGCCGGCCAGACGACGACGCGGTGGAGGTCAGCTCCGCCCCGGAGCAGCGCGTAGATCCGCTCGAACAGGACCGTCAACGTGCGGAGATACCGGTCGCCTGGCGGCAGGCCCTCCGGCCACTCGGCCAGATCGTCGGCTGCCGCAAGGACGTGGCACCGGTCCGGTCCGAGGCCGCGCACGAGCTCACCGAGCACGAGCGTCACCAGACCGTCGACGTCACGTCCGAGCCGCCGGAGCGCCTCGTGATGCGGCGGCAGCTCCCGAACCAGCTCGGCGTTGGCCGTGACGAGGACCTCGCGGCGCACGCGGCTTCCGCTCGCCGCCCCGGCGACGAGCGCCCGGAGCCCCGGCAGGTTCCGCCTCTCGATCGCGCCCCGAACCGCGACCTCGGTCGCGTCGAGCGCGACGCCCGCCCAGTGCCTCGAGCGCCGCGCCGCCTCCGTGCGGAGCCACCCGTCCAGGTGGCCCGACGGCAGCCGGAGGTCCGTCGCGTGCATGGGGTACGGCACGTGCGGCGCGACGGCCTCGAGCGCTTCACGCAAGGCCAGGGCGAGATCGCGGTGGTTGCCTTCCTGAACCAACAGCCCGGCCACGCAGACGCGGGCGTCGCCGGGGTCGTCGCCGGAGCCGAAGTCACCCGACTCGTCGAGGAAGAGATGCCAGTCTTTCATGGGGCCACCGGCGGCGAGGATGAACCGCCGGAGAGGCGTGGGTCAAGGATGACGTGTCGGGCGAGGCGCACAACCAAGGAGACCGCCTCCGCGCGCTGAAGAGTCGCGCGGAAGCGCCAATCGCCCCGCTCGCCGAGGCCTCCTTGCGTCGCTTCCGCCTACGGCTTCTCTACCCGCACCTTGCCATCACTCTTGGTCACCGCGACATCAACCCACTCCCCCGCCGCCCGCAGGCTCTCCAGGAACTCGGGCGCGATGTCGACCGTGTGCCCCTTCAGCGGCTTCTTCTCCCCCTCCAGCGCGATGAAGAACCGCTTCGGGCTCGACGGGTCGAGCAGGTAGCGGCCGCGCGTGAGCACGGTCTGGGGGGCCGCCACGGCCTCGTCGCGGCGCTCGGCCTGGGGCGGACTGGCCGCGCCGCCGCCGACAGGTCGGACGAGCGCCGCGATCACCGGATCGATCTTGGCTCCGTCCGCCTCGCCGAGCGCCGTCCGCGCGCCGTCGAAAAGGCCTTGGCGGTGGCTCTTGTCGACCTGAGCGACGGCATCGGCCAGCTCAGCCGCCTGCACGCCGGCGCGTACAGCGGCGACGAGAGCCTTGACGGCCGCGTCCTTCTCGCCCGGCCTGTAGCCGCGCAGCCTGTTGCGCAGGCCGTCGAGGCCCGCGCGTCGCTGCTTCTCGACTTCGGACTCGAGCACGGTGAGCGTCATCCGGCCGTAGCCGGAAGAAGTCTTGGCGCCGACGCCGAGCTCGCGCAACGCGATCTCGAGGAGCTTCGCCGCAGCGGCGCACCAGTCGCGAGGCCCCTCGAGCGCGACGAGGAAGGTCCCCGAGGCCACGCTCAGAAACGGCACGGGAACGGGCTCGTCGAAGTCGCTCGGCGGGTCGGCGACCTGATCTGCCTTCGCCTGGTAGTAGTCCGGGTGATGGACGGTCATCACGTCCATCGAGAGCGGCAAGGCCGTGGCGCCGTCGGGAATCCACCATGCGTCGTGGAAGGGTGCAGATCGATCATAACGGTAATGTTTACCGTCACTTGAACTGCTTTTCGTGAAGACAAACCGGGGCCCCATGGTTAGGTATTGGGTGTCAAAGTCCATACCTACCAAAAGGCCCCGATGAGCACAGCGTACCAGCAG
>CAIVJW010000025.1 GCA_903906315.1 uncultured delta proteobacterium
CGGTCGTCGTGCCGCCGCTGCCGCCCGTCCCGCCGCCGCCCTGGCCAGTCGTCGCGCCGCCGCTGCCGCCCTGGCCGGTCGTCGCGCCGCCGCTGCCACCCTGGCCAGTCGTCGCGCCGCCGCTGCCGCCCTGGCCGGTCGTCGTGCCGGTGGCGGAGGTCGTCGGGCTCGAGCTCGTGGCGACCACGAGCGTCTCGCCGCCACCGCAGCCGACCGCGGTCACGCCGAGCGCCGCGAGCGCCGCGGCGACCGACCCAGCCGAGCCCCACCTGCGAGCGCACGGCGCTCTGCCTTCGTTCCACGTCATCGCAGCACCCCTGGATCGTGCGTCTCGCCCGACGCGGGCAGCGCAGGCCAGGAGGCTATCGGGGCGCGTACGCCACGCGCAACGCCGCTCTGTGAGCGCGCGCCCGCCGTCCGCGAGGCGGCTCACATACCCGGAACGCCGAGCGCGACGGCCCCCGGTGTCGGAGGCCTCGCTGGTGTGCGCGTTCACGACCCTCTGGCCGAGCGCCGTCCGCTGGGTCGCGAGGGCTGCGCCAAGGGAAGCTTCGGCGTGGCGCGATCCAGCGCGTCCCCGCAGGGCGCATCCGCCGGCCGACCTCCGGCCCCGCAGGGCCCGCCTCCCCCTACGTCTCGCTCGGCGTCCTCGGCGTCCTTGGCGCCCTCCCGGGTCCGCATCGCGGCGCCCGTGAACGCCGACCTCCGACGAGCCGCGCCCGCCGTCGTGCCGGACGGCGCTTCAGCCGCCGTTGACGCACTGCGACTGCTGGCAGACGAAATTCTGCGGACACTGATTGCCGCACGCGCCGCAGTTGTGCCGATCCTGGCTCAGGTCCGTACACTTCCCGCTGCACGAGGTCTGCCCCTGGCCGCACGGATTGCCGCCGACGCAGTTGCCCGACACGCACGTGCCGCCGTTGCAGTCGTGCCCACACTGCCCGCAGTTCGCCGGGTCGCTGGCGAGCGCCGCGCAGAAGCCCTGACCGCACTGCACCTGCCCCGCCGCGCACTGGCACTGTCCGGAGGCGCAGCTGCCGGCGCCACAGTCGTGGCCGCACTGGCCGCAGCTCTTCGGGTCGGAGCTGAGGTTCGCGCAGCCGACCTGGCCTCCGCAATTCACCTCTCCGACGGCGCACTGGCACTCTCCGGAGGCGCACATCCCCGCGCCGCAGGCGTGACCGCACTGGCCGCAGCTCGTCGGGCTCGAGGCGAGGTCGACGCAGCCGTACTGGCTGCCGCAGTCGGTCTGGCTGGGGGCGCACTGACAGTGCCCCGACTGGCACGTCCCCTGGCCGCAGGTGGTGTCGCACGAGCCGCAGTGCAGCGTGTCGGCGGCGAGGTCGAAGCAGCCGGTGGAGCAGGTCACGAGCCCCGGGTCGCACGCGCACGCGCCGTTCGCGCAGCTCTGACCGGGCAGGCAGGTCACGCCGCCGCACGGCACGCCGGTTTCGGTCGTCGTGGTCGTGCCGGTCCCGGTGCCGTTCGCGCCGCCGCCCGACGTCCCGCCGGTCGTGCCCGCGCCGCCGGCGCCGCTCGTCCCCCCGCCGGCGACGTCGGGATCCCCGCCGCAGCCGGACGCGCCGCCGAGGGCCGACGCCGAGAGGACCGTGAGCAGCAGCGAGGTGCGAAGCGAACGAAGGGTCGGCACGATGGGGGCTCCTTGATATCGGGCGGAGGCGAAAAACCTCGCCCCGGTGAGGAGAGCCTCTCGGTACGCACGACGGCTCACGCTTCGGAACCTTGGGAGCGGCTTCGCCGGGTCCACCCCAAAGGTTGGCATCTCCAGGCCGTGAAGGTCGCGGGCCGGCCTCGCCCTCGAGAGCCGGCTCCACGAGAATGGCCACCCCGCGGGCCGGCCTTCGCGTCCCAGCGCCGCCTGCGGGCCGCCGCGGCCCGGAGGGGAGGCCGCGCCCGCGCGCGCTCGCGTACGATCGCGGCGTGAACCTCGCCGCGCTCGACCTCAACTTGCTCGTGGTGCTCGACGCGCTCCTCGCCGAGCAGAGCGTCTCGCGGGCGGCCAAGCGGATCAACTCGACGCAGCCCGCGGTGAGCCGCGCCCTCGGGCGGCTGCGCGCGTGGTTCGGCGACCCCCTGCTCACGCGCACGCGCACCGGCATGGCGCCGACGGCCGCGGGCGCGGCGCTCGCCCGCGAGGTCCACGCGGCGCTCGAGGCCGTGAAGCGGGTCGTCGAGCGGCGCGACGCCTTCGATCCGCGATCCTCGCCCCGCGCGTTCCGCCTGACGATGTCCGATCACCCGCAGCTCGTCGTCGGCGCCGTGCTGCTCGATCGCGTGGCCCGCTCCGCGCCCGTCGCGACCTTCGAGCTGCTGCCGTGGTCGCTCCGCTTCCCCGACGCCCTCGAATCGGGGGCGATCGACCTCGCCGTCTGCCCGCCGATTACGCCCGTCGCCGGGCTCCGATCGGTCGCGCTCTTCGCCGATGACCTCGTCGTCGTCGTGCGCAGGGGCCACCCGGCCGCGGCCCGCGCGCTCGATCTCGCGGCGTACGCGGCGCTCGACCACGTCGTGAGCGCGCCGAACGGCCGTCAGGGCAGCCTCATCGACGACCTGCTCGAGGCCGAGGGCCTGTCGCGACGGGTCGCGCTGCGCGTGCCGAGCGCGCTCGCGTTGCCCGCGCTGGTCGCCGGCTCCGACGCCTGCGCGACGGTGCCCGAGCGGCTCGCGGCGGCGTTCGCGGATCGCTTCGATCTCGCGGTGATCCCGCTCCCGATCGCCGCCCCGACGCTGGCGATGAACCTCGTCTGGCACGAGCGCGCCGATCGGGACCCGGGCGCCGCCTGGCTGCGCGCCGAGCTCTGCGCGGCCTTCGTGCGCCCTCCCCACGCCAGGGCGCGCGGCGTCGCCGTGATGGACCTCACGCGCCGCGCGAAGCGCACGCTGTAGCCCGCGCGGCAGCGCGCCGACGATCGGATATGCCGGCGGCGCATGAGGGTCATGGCAACCGGCCCATGGCCCGGGCGGTCCGCGAGGCTACGCTCAGGCCGGTCAGGACGGCGGGCGGGCGGCGCATTCGGCGCGGGCCCCGATCGCCGCCACGAGAGAGATCCCGAACATGAGCCGAGACGCTGCCCGATCGATCGTCGCCCCGTTCTATGACGCCCTGAACCAGCCGGCGACGAAGGACGTCACCGCCCTCGTCGAGGGCGCGGCCCTGGCCGACTGGCGGTCGTACTCCGCGGACGGCGTGAGCAAGAGCCGCGACGAGTTCATCCAGCAGGTGAAGGGCTTCGGCAAGCTGATCCCCGACCTGACCTGGGCCATCCGCGAGGTGCTCGCCGACGGCGACACCATCGTCGTGCGCAGCGAGGCGAGCGGCACGCCCGCCGCCGACTTCTTCGGCGTACCCCACGGCGGCAAGAGCTTCCGCATCATGGCGATCGACGTTCACAAGGTCGCGGGGGGCAAGCTCGTGACCGCGCACCACGTCGAGGACTGGGCGAGCGCGATCCGCCAGCTCGCCGCCAAGTAGCGGCCCCGCGACGGCCGGCGAGCGCGGCAGGACGCTCGCCGCCGAAGGGCGGCCGCCCCCTCCGATCCACCCGAGGAGACGCGCGCCCATGATCCCCACGAGAGACGTTCCCACGGACCAAGCCGCCCGCGCGGGGTCGGCCTCCGCCGCGCCCCTGCCCGATCGCGACGTATGGGGTGGATCGCGCGGCACCTCGAGGAGACGCGCTTCTCGCCGCCGCCCGAGCCCGCGCCCTACGACCTCCTGCGCGATCTGACGGCGGGCCGCGACCGCTTCGTGCTGACGAGCAACGCCGACGATCTCTTCGAGCGCACGGGCTTCGACCCCGCCCGGATCTTCACGCGGCAGGGCAGCTACGCGCGGCTGCAATGCCTCACGCCCTGCTCGGACGACACCTTCGCGACCGAGCCCTGGTACCGCGGCGCGCTGCCCGCGGTGGACCTCGTCACCGAGCGGATCGACGACCCGGCCGCGATCCCGCGCTGCCCGCGCTGCGGCGGGCCGGTCGTGCTCAACGTGCGCGGCGGCGACTGGTTCGTGGAGTCGCCCTACGCGCCGCGAGGCGCGCGCTTCGCCGAGCGGCTCGAGGGCGCGGCATCGGGCCGCCTGCTCGTGGTCGACGTCGGCAGTGGCTACAACACGCCCGGCGTCATCCGGTGGCCCGCCGAGCGCATCGTCGCCGATCACCCGCGGGCGAACCTCGTGCGCGTGAACCTCGCCCACCCGGCCACACCGGTGGCGCTCGGGGATCGGGGCCTCGGGGTCGCGAGCACGGGCCTCGCGCTCTGGCGCGCGCTCGCCGAGGTCCGGCCCGCGAACGGGTGATCCGTCCCGCGCGCGCCCCACGCGCGGCCCCGGTGTATCGTCTCCCCGGTGACGGCGGATCCTCGATCTCGGCGGGACGGCTCGCGCGACCGCGCCGGGGCCCGTGCGAGGCCGCCCCCGCCTCGCTTCCCCGCCCTGCGGCGCTTCGCCGGGCGGCTCAGCCTCCGCCTGCTCGTCGTGAACCTGCTCGTCTTGCTCGTGCCCATCGCGGGCCTCGAGTTCGCGCGCCTCTACGAGCGGCAGCTCCTCGGCGCGCTCGAGCGCGACATGCGCGACCAGGCCGTGATCGTGCGCGCGCTCTGCGAGGCCGACCTCGCCGCCGGCACGCCGCTCGGCGACCCGCGCCACGAGGCCGTGCTCACCGAGGCCGCGCGCCGCACCCGGACGCGCGTGCGGCTGATCGACCCGCGCGGCGTCGTCGTCGCCGACTCGCACGCGAACGGCCCGCCCGAGGGCCCCGAGCCCCTCGCCCCGACGCTCGTGCTGCCGCAGGGCGAAAGGCGCGGCAGCTCGATCGCAGACCTCGGCGCGACCGATCTGCCCATCTGGCCCGTGCTCGCCGATCGCGCCGAGGTGCAGGCCGCGATCGCCGGCACGCCCGCCTCGCGCACCCGCACGCGCGACCGCCGCCCGGGCGTCTTCCTCTTCGTCGCCGAGCCGCTGCGCGCCGCCGGAAAGGGCGCCGGAGCCGTCTACGTCGCGCGGTCGACGCAGCCCGTCCTCGTCGAGCTCTACCGCATCCGATCCGGGCTCGTGCGCGTCCTCGCGGTCGCGTTCCTCCTGACAGGGCTCGTGACCTTGCTGCTCGCGCTGTCCATCTCGCGCCCGATCGGCCGCCTCTCCCGGGCCGCCAAGCGCGTCGCCGCCGGCGAGCCCGACGTGGTCATCCCCATCGGAGGCGGCGGCGAGATCGAGGAGCTCGGCCAATCCTTCGCGCTGATGAAGGACCGCCTCGACGCCCGCCTCCGCTACATTTCCGAGTTTTCAGCCGACGTCGCGCACGAGTTCAAGTCGCCGCTCACCTCGATCCGCGGCGCCGCCGAGCTGCTCGGCGAGGGCGCCGCCGACGAGCCTGACGCCCGCGCTCGCTTCCTCCGCAACATCGAGCTCGACGTCGCGCGCCTCGACCGCCTCGTGGTGCGCCTGCTCGAGCTCAGCCGCATCGAGGCCTCGAGCGAGGCCATGACGCCGGTCGACCTCGCCGCGCTCCTCGATCGCGCCGCCGACCGCGCGATCGCGCCCGATCAGCCCGTCCTCGTGAAGGTCGACGGCCCGATCGCCCCCGTGCGCGGCCGCGAGACGGACCTCGACACCGCGCTCCTGAACCTTCTGGACAACGCCGTCCGCTTCTCGCCGCCCGGCGTCCCCGTCGAGGTCACGGCCCACGCGCACGGCGCCGCGGTCGAGATCGACGTCACCGACGGCGGCCCCGGCATCTCGGAGAAGAACCTGCCGCGCATCTTCGACCGCTTCTTCACGACCGACGCCGACAAGGACGGCACCGGGCTCGGCCTGTCGATCGTGAAGGCCGTGATCGAGGCCCACGGCGGGGCGATTCACGTGGAGAGCCGGCCGGGCGAGACGCGCTTCCGGGTGCGATTGCCAATCTGGCGGTAGGCGCGACGGAGCCCGGTCAGACCCACCCGGTCAACGCGCGCACGACGAGCCCGATACCGAACGACGCCGCGTTGGCGACCGCCGAGACGCCGAGCGCGCGGCGCGCGCCGAGCGCCGGGAAGACGATCGCGTAGGCGGCGACCTCGGCCGCAACGGCCCACGCCTCGGCCAGGGCGACCATCGGCTGGTAGCGGAGGCCGAGCTCGGGCAGGACGAACCAGACGGCGGGGTGACTCGCGACGTTGGCGAGCATCACGGCGGCGAGGCGCCGCGACCGGGAGACCTCGACGCGCCGCAGGAGCGGCGTCGCGACCGCGAGCTCGACCGCACAGGTGAACGCGAAGGCTCGCGCCCAGTGCTCGACGTAGCTCACGCGCAGGCCCGGTCAGCGCGTTCGGCGGCGCGCGCGAGCGACGGCCACGGCGACGCCGAAGGCCGCCCACGCGATCGGCCCCGCCGACCACGGCCCCGCGGCGATCGGCGCGACCGCGCACCCGTTCGATTTCGGTGCGATCGGCACGGGCGACGGCAGCTCCGGCTTCGACGGCGGCGGCGCGACCGGCGGCGGCTCCTCGGGCGCGGCGATCGGCTTCGGCGGTGGCGTCGCAAAGGCGGGATCGGGTGGCGCGGGCGGCGCGGGGGACGTCGCGCCGTCCTTCACCTCGACGACCCCGCCGGCGGGCGCGGCCTCGAGGTGGTAGCCGTCCTTCACGCAGCGGCGCCCGAACAAGTACGCGCTGTGCGTGCCGGACGGGCAGCTCGGCGGGGGGCCGAGGTCCGCGAGAGCCGACGCGGACGTCAGCGAGAGCGCAGCGCAGAGCGCGACACGGCGCACGATCATGCGAGTTGATTAGCGTGCCGCGCGGTCTCCGCACAAGCCCGCCCGATCGACCGGCCGCCGGCGAGGCGCCCCACCCAGGCTCGGCGCGACCCAAGGCAAAGCGCCCCCCCGCTTCCGATCCCCCTTTCCCCCGCGAAATCGGGGGAGAGGGATCCTCGGTCGGGGGGCCTCCGTCGGCCGCTACCGGTTGGCGATGTGGATCGCCGACCCGAGCGCGTGCGCCGACGCCTCCATCAGCGCCTCTCCGAGCGTCGGGTGCGGGTGCACCGTCGACGCGAGATCCTCGAGGAACGCGGCCATCTCGAGCGCGAGCGCGCCCTCGCTGATCATCGTGCTGGCCTCGGGCCCGACGATGTGGACGCCGAGCACCTGCCTCGTCTTCTTGTCGGCGACGACCTTCACGAAGCCCTCGGTCTCGGCCATCGCCATCGCCTTGCCGAGCGCCGCGAACGGGAATTTTCCGATCGTGACCTCGAGGCCCTTCGCCAGCGCCTCCTCGGCCGTCAGGCCCGCGACCGCGATCTCCGGGTCAGTGAAGACCGCGCCCGGGATCGAGACCCAGTCCTTCTCCGCCTTGTGGCCCGCGATGACCTCGGCGACGACCTCGCCCTCCTTCGAGGCCTTGTGAGCGAGGAGCGGCGGGCCGCTCACGTCGCCGACGGCGTAGATCGTCGGCACGTTCGTGCGGCCCTGCTTGTCGGTCGGGATGAAGCCCCGGGCGTCGACCGTGACGCCGACCTGCTCGAGGCCGAGGCCCTTCGAGCTCGGGCGCATGCCGACCGCGACGAGCACCACGTCGGCGACGAGCGTCTGCGTCTGCCCGGCGACGTCGATGCGCACGGCGAGCGATCCGTCGGCCTGCTTCTCGTAGCCGAGCGCCTTGGCGTTCTTGTGGATCGCGCCGCCGCGCTTGAGGATCCGCCGCTCGACGACCTTGGTACACTCCGGGTCGATGCCCGTGAGCAGGTCGGGCAGCGCCTCGACCACGGTCAGCGTCGACCCGAGCTTCTGGTAGACCATGCCGAGCTCGAGCCCGATCACGCCTCCGCCGATGACGAGCAGGCGCTTCGGGATCTCGCGCAGGCTCACGGCCTCGCGCGCGCCGATGACCTGCTTGCCGTCGAACTTGAAGGTCGGAATCTCGATCGTCGACGATCCCGTCGCGAGGACGATCCCCTTGGTGGCCTGGATCCGCTCCACCGTGCCGTCGGCGAGCTTGACCTCGACCTCGGTCGGCGACACGACCGTCGCCGTGCCGGCGAGCAGCTCGGCGCCGTTCATCTTGAGCAGGCTGCGGACGCCCCCCGTGAGGCGCTTGACGATGCCGTCCTTCCAGTCCTGCAGCGCGTTCGGGTCGATCTCGACGCCCGAGGCCTTGATGCCCATGAAGGCGCTGTCCTTGGCCCGCTCGTAGTGGTGCGCCGCCGAGATGAGCGCCTTGGACGGGATGCAGCCCCAATTCAGGCAGATGCCGCCGGGAGTCTCCTTCTCGATGCAGAGGGTCTTCTGCTTCAGCTGGCCGAGGCGGATGGCGCACGGGTAGCCGCCGGGGCCGCCGCCGATGACGATCGCGTCGTACGTCTTCATGGTGCCGGCGTCGTATCACGGCCGCCAGGGCCGCGGAATCGGGTCGCGCCGCGTTCCCGCGCCCTGCGCCGCGTTTTCCTCGACAGCGAGCGCGTCCGGGGCCCAAAATGCAGGTCCTCGTGAAGCATGCACTCCCCCTCTGCTTGGCCGTGATCGCCAGCGCCCTCGCGCCGGCGGCCTGGGCGGCCCCTCCTGCGGACGGCGTCACCCGCGCGCGCGCCCTCGCGAACGAGGCCGGGGACCTGCTCGATCAGAAGCGCTACGCCGACGCGCTCGACCGCGTGGAGCAGGCCGAGCGCCTCTTCCACGCGCCGACGCACCTCCTGATGAAGGGCGACGCGCTGATCGGCCTCGGCCGGGTCGCCGACGCGATGGAAGCCTTCGAGAAGCTCGCCGCCGAGCCGCTGCCCTCGGGGGCGCCGCTCGCGTTCCGGCGCGCTCAGCAGGACGCGACGGCCAAGGTGCGCGATCTCATCGCGCGCGTGCCGTCCGTCCACGTCAAGGTGCAGGGCCCCGCCGCGATCGACGCGAGGGCGACGATCGACGGCAAGCCGATCGACCTCGCGAGCGGCCTCGCGGTGCGCGCCGATCCGGGCCCGCACGAGGTGAAGATCGAGGCCGCGGGCTTCGTCCCGGCCGCTCGCACGATCACGCTCCCCGCGCGCGGCGGCGTCGTCGACGTCGAGGTCGCGCTCGATCGCGTGCCGCCCCCGGTCGCGCCCGCCATCGGGCCGGCGATCCCGCCCGCCGAGGAGCCGCGCCCGTCGTTCTGGCGCACGAAGAGCCCGGCGTACGCGGCCTTCGGCCTCGGCGGGGCCGGGGTCGTGATCGGCGCGGTGACCGGCGGCATGTCGCTCGGCAAGGTGAGCGACCTGAAGGCGCGATGCCCCGGCGGCGCGTGCGCGCCCGGCGACCAGGGCGATCTCGACACGGCCGGCGCGCTCGGCACGACCTCGACGGTCGCGTTCGCGGTCGGCGCGGTCGCGGTCGCGGCGGGGGTGGTGCTGCTCGTGGTCAACCGACCGCCGAAGCAGGAGCCGACGACGGCGGGCCTGCACCTCACCGCCACCGGCCTCGGGGGCTCGTTCTAGGAGGCCATGCCGTGAAGCTCGTCGCGCCCCGACTCCGATCCCTCGCGCGGCTCGCGCTCGCCGCCGTCCCGCTCGCGCTCGGCTGCAACGCGATCTCGGGCCTCGGCGACCTGCGCGTCGTCGGGGGCGGCCCGACGACCACCGCAATCACCGGCGGGTCCGGCGGATCCGGCGGGTCCGGCACGACGACCGGCGGCCCGGGCGGCGGCCTCGCCACGGGCGGCGCGGGCGGCGCCGGGACGGGCAACTGCAGCGTCCCCGCCAACTGCCCCGGCCCTGCCCACGGGTGCTCGAAGCCGACCTGCGACGCGGGCGTTTGCGGGGTCGAGCCCGCGCCCCAGGGCACGCTCGCGGCCGACGACGTCGCGGGCGATTGCCTGCGACGCGTCTGTGACGGTGCGGGCGACGTGACGACGGTCCACGACGACCTCGACGTGCCGACGACGGGCGCGGCGTGCGCGGCCGACGCGTGCGAGGCGGGCGCGCCCTCCCACCCGCCGAAGGCGGAGGGCACCGCGTGCTCCGAGGGCGCGGGCACCAAGTGCGACGGCAAGGGAGCGTGCGTCGAGTGCACGGTCGGCGCCGACTGCCCGGGCGGGGTGTGCAAGGCGGGCGGGTGCGTCGCCCCGGGCTGCGACGACGGGCAGCAGAACGGGGCCGAGACCGATATCGACTGCGGCGGCGGCGCGTGCCCCGCCTGCGTCGACGGCAAGAGCTGCGGCCAGGGATCGGACTGCGCGAGCCTCGTCTGCGCGGGCGTCTGCCAGGCGCCGACCTGCGCCGACGGGGCGAAGAACGGCGGCGAGAGCGACCTCGACTGCGGCGGCCCGTGCTCGCCGTGCCCGAGCGGCAAGGCGTGCGGCGCGCACGCGGACTGCCTCAGCGAGGCCTGCCTCGGGGGCACGTGCGCCAAGTTCGTGCAGATCGCCGCGGGGTCCGCGCATGCGTGCGCGCTCCTCGACGACGGATCGGCGCACTGCTGGGGCGCGAACGCGAGCGGCCAGCTCGGCGACGGATCGACGCAGCCGCACGCGAGCCCCCAGCCGGTGAAGCTCGCCGCGAAGGCGACGCGGCTGAGCCTCGGGGCCCTGCAGGACGGCGACCCGTCGGTCGCGCACGCGTGCGCGGTGATCGCGGGCGGCGCGGCCGCCTGCTGGGGCGCGAACGACGCCGGCCAGCTCGGCCTCGGCAAGCTGAGCGCCGCCGAAGCGACGCCCGTCGAGGTCCCGGGCCTCGCGAGCGTGAACGAGATCGCCGCCGGCGGGCGTCACACGTGCTCGGTCGCCGGGGGCGCGCTCCTCTGCTGGGGCGACAACGCGCGCGGTCAGCTCGGCACGAACGGCAAGGGCGGCGCGACGTCCCCGGTCGTCATCAAGGACGTGCCGAGCGGCCTCAAGCACGTGGCCGCGGGTTCGCTCCACACGTGCGTCACGGCCCTGTTCAACGTCGCGTGCACCGGCGCGAACGCCTCGGGGCAGCTCGGCGTCGGCGACACGAACGACCGGCTGGCGCTCACGGCGATCGCGAACAACGGCGCGGCCGGCATCACCGCCGGCGGCAACTTCACCAGCATGTGGGGCGGCTTCGGCGGCAACAGCGCGCAGAGCTTCGGCGACAACACGACCGGGCAGCTCGGGACCGGCCAGTCGCCCGGCTCGCACTCGAACCCGAACGGCATCAAGTCGATCTCGGGCGTCCAGGCGATCTCCGCCGGCACGCGCCCCGGCAGCGCCCTCGGCGGCCACGCCTGCGCGACGCTCGCATCCGGCGGTGCGTCGTGCTGGGGCGACAACGCCAGCGGGCAGCTCGGCGACGGCACGCAGAAGGGCCCCGTGGGCACGCCCGCCCCGGTCCCGAGCTTGAAGAACGTCGCGGAGGTCGCCGCGGGCGGCAGCTTCACGTGCGCGCGCCTCTCGGGCGGCCCGATCCGCTGCTGGGGGCGCAACGACCTCGGCCAGCTCGGGCGCGGCGCGGCCTCGGCGCAGCCCGGCCTGACGCCCGAGGCGGTCGCCTGGCCATGACCGGCGGGGCCTCGCCTCCGCGCCCTCGACCGCCCCTGCCGGAGAGCACCCCCGACGGCGAGACGACGCGGGTGATGCAGCGCGAGCGCATCGTGCGCGGCGCCGTGATCGCGGACCGCTACCGCCTCGAGCACGTCCTTCAGCAGGGCGGCATGGGGTCGGTCTGGGTGGCGACGCACCTCGGCCTCGACGCGCCCGTCGCGATGAAGTTCATGACCGCAGGCCCGGCCGTGACGGTCGAGGCCAGCGCGCGCTTTCGCCGCGAAGCGCGCGCAGCAGCGCAAATCCGGTCGTCGAACGTGGTGAAGGTGCTCGACCACGGGGTCGACGACGGCCTGCCGTACCTCGTGATGGAGCTGCTCGAGGGCGAGGACCTCGGCCGTCGCCTCCGGCGCGTGAACCGCCTGTCGCTCGCGGAGGCCGCGCGCCTGCTCGTGCCGATCGCACGCGGCCTCGGCCTCGCGCACCAGGCCGGCCTCGTGCACCGCGACCTGAAGCCCGAGAACCTCTTCCTCGCGCGCGAAGGCGACCACGAGGTGCCCAAGATCCTCGATTTCGGGGTCGCGAAGGCGCTCTACCCGACCGACGAGGAGGCCGGCGACTCCACGCGCGAGGGCACGCTGCTCGGCACGCCGTACTTCATGAGCCCGGAACAGGCGCGCGGCTGGGCGAGCGTCGATCCGCGCAGCGACCTCTGGTCGCTCGGCGTCATCCTCTACCGCGCGATCGTGGGCACCAAGCCGTTCTCCGCGCAGGCGATCGGCGACGTCATCGTCCAGATCTGCACCGAGCCTGCGCCGCCCCCCTCGCGCCTCGCGCCGGACCTCGGCCCGCGCGTGGACGCGTTCTTCGATCGCGCGCTCGCCAAGGACGCGGGCCACCGCTTCCAGTCCGCGGCCGAGCTCGCGCGCGCCTTCTGCTCGCTCGTCGCCCCGGCCGATCTCGGCCCGGAGGTCGCGTTCGAGATCGCCACGCCGACCGGCGCGAACGCGCCCGCCCCATGGCAAGGCCGATCCCTGCCGCCGCTCGCCGCCGCGACCGTCCCGCTGCCCACGCCGCAGCCTTCCTACGGCCCCACGCCGCAACCCTCCTACGGCCCGACGCCCGCGCCGACCTCGCAGCCCTCCTACGGCCTGACCCCACCGCCCGTCGCGCAGCCCTCGAACGCACCTCCCGCGGCCGCGGCGATCGCCGCGCCGTCGGCGGCGATCGCGCCAGACGCGGCCTTTCGGCGCGGCGTCTCCCCGCGCGCCGGCACCTTCGTCGCCGTCGCGTCGGCCGCGGTGCTCGTCGGGGCGATCGTCGCGCTCCTCGCGTCCGGGCGCAGCGACGCGCCGCCCCTCGCCGCAGCGCACGCGACCCCTTCGACGGCCGGGGCGGTCGCAGACCCCGCGGTCGCCGCCAGCCTCACGGCGCCCCCCGCGGCGAGCCCATCGGTCGCGCCCGACGGCCGCGCGCCTCCTGCTCCCAGCGCCTCGGCGCGCGAGCCCGACGCCGGCGCCGAGCCACCCAGGTCGCCGCCCACCGCAGCGCGCCCCTCCGTCGCGGCCCCGCCGCCGCGCAAGAAGCGCGAGCTCGGCTACTGAGCCGCGCGCGCGCCCGTCAGTGCCCGGCGGGCGCCTTCGGGCCGCGGAGCAGCTCCGCGCGCTGCTCGGCGAGGTGCCACGGCTGGTCCGCGTACACGTCGTCGAAGAGCGTCTCGCGCCCCGGCGGACCGTGCGTCTCGACCTCCGTGATCGCCGCGCTGATCTCCGCGCTGAGCTCCTGCTCCATCGCCGCGTCGATCGCGTCGTCGAGCAGCCCGCGGTGCACGAGGTGCCGCCGCAGCCGCGCGAGCGGATCGCGCGCGACCCAGGTCGCGACCTCCTCGTCCGATCGGTAGCGCGTCGGATCGTCGCTCGTCGAGTGCGCCCCGATGCGGTACGTGAGCGCCTCGAGGAACGTCGGCCCGCCCCCCGATCGCGCGCGCGCGACGGCCTCGGAGACGGCCTTGTAGACGGCCAGCACGTCGTTGCCGTCGACGCGCACCGACGGCACGCCGTACGCGCGCCCCTTGACCGCGATCGTCTCCGACGCGGTCTGCCGCGCCGTGGGCACGCTGATCGCCCAGTGGTTGTTCTGGCAGATCATCACGCACGGCACGCGGTACACCCCGGCGAGGTTCATCGCGTTGTGGAAATCCGGCTCGCTCGTGCCGCCGTCGCCGATGAAGCCGACCGTCACCGTGCGATCGCCGCGGATCTTCGCGGCCCACGCCGCGCCGACCGCGTGCGGCAGCTGCGGCCCGATGACGCTCGACCACGACACCTGGTTCACGGCGCGCCCGCTCATGTGCGAGGGCATCTGCCGCCCCTTCAGCACGTCGGCCGAGTTGCCGTAGATCTGCGCGAGGTACGGCACGAGCGGGAAGCCGCGCACGAGCATGATCGAGCTCTCGCGCAGCGCCGGGAACACCCAGTCGTCCTTCTCGAGCGCGAGCCCCGTCGCGATCGGCGTCGCCTCCTGGCCCGTGCACGCGCCGTAGAACCCGACGCGCCCCTGGCGCTGCACGAGGATCATGCGAGCGTCGAGCAGACGCAGGCGCTTGATCTCGCGATAGGCCCGCAGCAAGAGCTCCGCCGACATGCCCGGGTCGGTCGCGGGGTCGACCGATCCGTCGTCGCGCAGCACCCTCAGCAGGCCGAGGTCGGGCGCAGCGGCGACGGGCGCCGCCGCCTCGATCGCGATCGTCGTCTCGGCCGCGTCGCTGCCGCGGCTCCCCGGGTCGGCCTGGTGCATTGCGCGACCATAGCGCGAATCGCAGGCGGTTGGCTCGACGGGCAGCGCCCGCGTCGCCGACCGCGCCGCCTCACGGGTGGCAGACGCCGACGCCCGCGATGCCGGTCTTCGACTCGCCGCACACCTGGCCCGCGGGACACCCGCCGAGGCCCGGCGCGACGCCCTCCCCCGCGGCGCCGACGTAGCAGTTGTAGCGACACAGCCCTTGCGCGCAGAGCTGCATGTCGCCGCAGTCGTTGATGAACGCGCACTTGCCGCCCTCGGGCACGTTGCTGCCGCTCGGCGCCACGCAGGCGGCGTAGCCCTCCTTCGAGTCCTGCAGGTGGCAGTCCTCGCCCTTCGGGCAGGCGTCCTTCGTGAGCAGCGTGCAGGCCGTGAGGTACGTGCAGAGGTAGACGAAGTCGGCGGCCCCGAGCGAGACGGTGAGGTTGCACTTGCCGCCGCCGCACGGCTCGTCCGCGTCGGGGCAGCAGGCCGGCGCGCACTGGCCGGGGCTGTTCGTGTTGCCCGTGCAGAACAGGTGCGCCTCGCACTCCGCGTCCCCCGTGCAGACCGCGCCGCGGCTCTTGAGGCCGCTGTTCGTCAGGCACTTCGTCGTGTAGGCGCCCCCCGCGAGCGACCACGGGCGGCACGTCTGCCCGAGATCGCAGTCCTGGTTCAGCAGGTCGCACGCGCCGCCCTGGATCGACGTGTACTTCTGCTTGCAGTCGAGGTGAGGCGATCCCCCGGCCCCCCCCGCGCCCGGGGTCGTCGAGCTGGTCGTCGTCGATGCCCCTCCCGCACCACCGCTCGCAGTCGTGCCGCCCGCGCCCCCCGCCCCCGGATCCGCCGTGCTCGCGCCGCCCGCGCCGGCGTTCGGGTCGGTCGCCGCCTCGCAGCCTGCGCCCGTCGAGAGCCAGCCGAGGAGCAGCGCGCTCGCGCACGCGGCACGCGCGATCGAAGGACGCTTGCGCACGGGGTTACCGTACCACGAGCGAGGACCGCGGCGATCGGCGCCCGCGCCCCCCAAAGCCGCTGGCCGCAGCAGGCGACCGCCGCAACCACCGTCGCCTCGACGCCGCCCGGGCCTGGAAGGCCGCCCCACCCCGCGCCGAGGCCACAAAACGCGACAGCCGCAGTGGCGAACCACCGCGGCCATCGTCCGATTCACGCCGCCGGATCACCCGAAGGCCGACCCGCCGTCGCTAGCCCACCGCAGGTGGGCGGGGTTTGGGGCCGCTCGCGGCCCCATCGCGACCAAACCGCTTGCGGCCCCGTCGTGACTAGATCCCGCCGTCAGCGCCGCCCGCCGGAGCGAACTTACCGAGCGGCCACTCCTTGTCGACGCAGAGGTAGCCCTCGGTCGTCTCGGTGCAGAACAGCTTGGTCGAGTTCGCGCAGAGCTTGCCGGCCTCGGCCGCCGTGCAGGTATCGGCGCCGCCGAGGCAGTAGCCGTTGTCGATGACCGCCTCGGTGCCGCCGATGCGGATGCAGCCGAAGAGCGGGAACTGGCAGTCGTCCTGCGCCTTGCAGGCCGGGGTGCAGAAGGCGTGGTCGCCGGAGCCGGCGCCCTCGCTCGCGAAGGCGCAGAGGCCCTTCGTCGAGCCGCCGCAGTCGAGCTGGTTGAGGAAGTCCTCACCGCCCATGACGCAGGGGCTGGAGCACATGGTGTCGGGCGAGCCGCCGCCGCCAGCGCCGGCCGAGAACGTCAGGCAGAGGCCCTGGCAGTCCGGGGTCGCCGCGTTCGGGTCACAGTGCACGCCCATGGGGAGGCCGGCCCCCGGAGCGTCGACGCACACGCCGGAGCGCGGGTCGCACTTCTTGTCGCCGTCGCACTGGATGTCGCTGCCGCAGGTCGGCAGACAGACGGCGATGCCCTGCTGCAGCTCGGCGCAGCTCACGTCCTCGCGGCCCTGGCACTTGTCCGCGGGCTGCGGGTCGTTGATGTAGGTCAGGGCGGGACCGATGGCGCAGCCAAGGAAGCAGAGCCCCTGCGCATCCTGCTCGGTCGCCTTGAGGCAGAGGCTGCCGTCGCCGGGACAGTCGGTGTCCTGGGTGCAGTCCTTCGTGCAGTAACCCGCCGCGGGGCCGCCGCCGAAGACCGGGTCGTTCGTCGTCGAGGTCACGCAGCGGAGGCCGGCGCCGCAGTCGGCGTCCGCGCTGCACGACGCGGCGAGGTAGTCGGACGTGGCGCCGCCGCCCTGGCCGTTGCCGCCGTTGGCGTTGCCGCCCTGGCCGCCGCCGCCGTTGCTGGTGCTGGTGCTGGTGCTGGTGCTGGTGCCGGTGCTGGTGCTCGTGGACGACGTGGTGCCGCCGCCCGCGGCCGTGGTCCCGCTGGTGTCCGTGTTGGACGTCGAGGTGCTGCTACAACCGTAGCCAGCAGCGCCGATCGCAAACGCCGTGGCCAAGAAAACGAAACGCTGAGCCTTCATCGGCTGCCTCCACCGTATTGGTCCAAGTAAGGATGAGCCCCCGAAGTGGTCGGGCGCTCCCTCCGCAAAGGGATCCAAGCATACGGGATCCCCGGCACGCAGGCTAGTCGCTAGCTTCACCCCGCCTGCGCGTCCACCCTCATCGCCGATGCCGACGCAGGTTTCTTCGGTTGGCGGCGACCTGACCCTGCGCCGGCCGACGGGCGGAGGCGCTCCTAGCGGATCAGGACCCGGAACATCCGTTTGGCGTCGGACAGATAGTAGTAGGCGGCGCGATCCCCCTCGCCGAGCACCTCGACGAGAGCCCGTTCCATCGCGTCGGGGCCGAGGTCGTTCGAAACCTCCCACGTCGTGTCGGTGACCTCGTCGCCGAGCCACTCGCCCGCGCACCGCTCGGCGAGCCGGCGGCGCGCACCGTCGTCCGCGATCGAGAACGTCAGGATGTAGTCGTGCCGGACGAAGCCGCTGTGGAGCCGCAGATCGCGCATGGACGCCTCAGGACGCGCCGAAGGGCCCGGGCGGCAGCGGCGCGGGATCATCGGAATCGTCCTCGCCCCGGCGCCGGCCGCGGAGCGTGAAGACGTGGAGCAGGCAGAGCGCGGCGGCGAGGGCGACCTCGGCCTTGCCGACGATCTCGGCGTGGCGGTGCACGCGGTCGAGCTCCTCGCCGGCGATGCCGACGCCGCGCGCGGCCCCGCCTCGGTGGAGCTCGGCGATGCGCGGGGTGATCGTCGTGCCGACGTAGGCCACGGCCATCGCGAGGACGACGCCCGACAGGCGCCGCGCGCGCGCGCCGGGGGTGCGACCGCGGCGCCCCCCCACGAACGTGCGCACGACCTCGGCCGCGAGCAGCACGGCGGCGAGGCCGAGCGCGAGGCGGTCGAAGCGCGCGAACGCGGCGGCCATCGCGTCGCCGTTGAAGGGCGCGGGCGTCATGCGGAAGACGAACGGCGCCGCGCAGGCGCCGAGCGCGACCATCCCGCCGACGATCGCGCCCGCGGCGAGCACCGCGACGCCCGCGGCCGCGCGCTCGGCCAGCACCGCGCGCGCCTCGCGGCGATCGCCCGGGCCCGCCTCGAGATCGGCCGCCGAGAACCTCTGCCCTGGACCCGTCATGCCACCATCCGCACGCCGTGATCGGCGTCCCGCGTCCCGACCTCGAGCGCCGCCGCGCGCGACGTGATCACGAGCGGCGGCCGGCCCTGCGCCTCGAAGCGGACGCGCGCGCGAGCCACCTTCGAGTTGAGACAGTACGTCGTCGAGCCCTCGGGGTTCGGGTAGTTGAGCCCCACCATGTCCTCCGCGTCCGCCTCGAGGACGCCCTCGATCCGCGCGAACGGCCCGCGCGCGGAGAACGCATACCGGCGAAAGGACACGTCGCCCCGGGCGCGCAGGAGATCGAAAGGGCGGTTCATCTCGTAGACGACGCCGCGGTGGCGCACGCAGACGATCGTCGTCATCGGCGTGAGCAGCGGCCCGACGCGCACGCGACCGCTGCCGGCCTCGAGCACGAAGTCGTCGTCCTCGTCCCAAACGTTGACCTGCGACCACGCGTAGAGCTCCGCGTGGCGGCCCCAGTTGTGCCCTTGCATGCCGCGCCAGCCGCCGACGACCCAGCGCTCGCCGCCGACCGTGATCTCGCCCTCGAAGCGCGCGTCGGGCAGCGGCGTCACGTATTTCAGGCGCGGGAGCCTGGTTTCGTAGAGCGCGAGCGACGGAAACGGGACCATCGGGCGCGCGTCGCCGTGGAACGCGAGATCCCAGGCGACGCGCTCGGCGCCCATCGTGATCGCGCCGCGCGTCGCCGCGGGCGAGAGGTCGAACGAGTCGCCGCTCGACGGGATCTGCCAGCGCGCGCCGAGCCCGCCCGCGTCGAACGAGGCGTGCGAAAAGGGGATCGAGTGCTTGACGCCCACGTGCCGGCGCCGACCGCCCCGCCGGTCGAAGCAGACGGCCCAGCCCTCGGCGAGCGCGCGGGACGGCGCCGCGTCGGGGGCGAAGATCGTGGCCTTCAGCCAGATCGCGCGGTCGCCCGAGGGATCGTTCGCCTTGAGGAACCAGCTCTCGACGTGGCCGTCGCGAGCGGCGGGATCGAATCGGACGGCGTTCCAGTCGACGTGGTTCATCGCGACAAGCTCGAGCCCCGCGGGCCGCTCAGTTCAGATCGGCCGCGCCGAGCACGCGCAGGGCCTCTTCGATGGCGTCCGGGTCGGCGCGCTCGGCGTCGCCGCGCATCCCGACGATGGCCTGTCGCGCGACCGCGAGCCGGGCGCGGCCGGCGGCGGCCACCGCGAGCGTGCGCTGATCGCGGTCCCACGAGCCGAGCTCGCGGAGGATCGTCTGCGCTGCTCGGGCGTGGCCCATGCGGGCGAGCGCGACGCGGGCGTGCCAGGCGAAGCGGTCGCGAAACATCCCCATCATGCCGCCGAACGCGCGGCGCTCGAGCCCCGGCAGGGCCGCCTCGAGCCCGAGCTCGCCGCACAGCTCGATCGCCGCGGCCTCGTCCTCGCCGTCGGTGGTCTCGACCACGCCGTTCGCGACGCCGATCAGCACGGGATGCGCCGGGACGGTGTCGTCGCCGCCGCGCGCGAGCACGACGGCCGCGGCGACGCGGACGACCGCCGGGCCGTCGTCGAGGAGCGCCTGCGCGCGCTCGAGGACGGCCGCGTCGACGTGGCCTTGCTCGGCGCCGATCTCCTCGGCCATGCGGAGCGCGATCTGGCGGACGAGCGGATCGGCGTCGCGGGTCGCGCGCACGAGCGCCTCGACGGCATCGGCGCCCGAGGCGCACACGCGCGGGAACGCGATCGCGGCCTGGAAGCGCACCTCCGGCCGGGTGTCGGCGAGCGCGCGACGGAGCCGCTCGGTGGCGCGGGGGTCGCCGATCTCGCCGAGCGCGGTGATGGCCATCTGGCGCACGTGCGGGTCGTCGTCCTCGACCGCGACCAGCAACGTCGGCAAGGCCTCGCGGGCCTCGAGGTCGGCGAGGCCGAGCGCCGCCGCGGACCGAACGGGCGCCGCCTCGTCCTCGCGCAGCGCGCTCTCGAGCGCGCGTACGACGCGCTCGCGCTGATCCTCACCGTAGCGGCAGAGGTCCCGCAGCGCGTCGGCGCGGACCGCGGGCTTGGGCGACGAGACGTCGCGCAGCGCGGCCTCGAGCGTTCGCGGCAGCGGCGGGCCCCGGAGCATCGGGCGACGTTAGCACGCGGCGGCGAGGCCCACACGCCAGGGCCGGGCGGTCACTTCGAGGCGCCGCCGACCCCGCCCGCGCCGCCGCTCCCGCCCGCGCCACCCACGCCACCCGCGCCTCCGCTCCCACCCGCGCCGGCGTCCGGCGTGTAGGGCGTCAGGGGGATGCTGGGCCGCCCCGGGTCGCACATCGCCGGCGCCGCGCTCGATTGAGGCGGCGGCAAATCGGCCGCGGGGATGCACGCCTTCGTCTTCACGGGGGCGTTGTCGACGATCTGCGCGTTGCGGTCGGACGGCGCGACGCAGACGTAGCCGGACCGGCAGTCCGAGTCGTCCTCGCAGCCGCGCACGCAGAACGTCCGCTCGAAGCGAGGCCACTGGCTGGACGCAACCGCGCCGCACGTCGGGTCGAGCTGGGGGAAGAACGCCACGCACACGCCGTCGCCGTCGGTCGGGCAGGTGTCGGGCTCGCAATTGAAAACGGTGCAGTAGCCGTCCGGCTGCGTCGTGTCGCACAGGCGGTCGCCGAGCTGCGAGCAGTCGGTCGACACCGTGCACTTGTTGCCGATCTTCGGGGTGCACCCGACGGCGAAGAGCAGGGGGAGCGCGAGGGCGGCTCCACGGAGGGCACGGGCGAGCCTGGGCATGGTGGGTGCCCGGAGCGACGAGCGCCCAGGGACCCGGGTGTCTATCGGTGGAGCGGGCCGCGCGCAAGCCCTCGACGAGGGAGGGCCGCCGCGCGGGGCTCGGGCGGGGTCGAAGGCGCGGCCGCCCACCTCGCCGACGCAATCTTCGACCCCGGATGACCGAGCCCCCTTTCCCTGGACGGGACCCCGCCCCTAATCTCCCGCGCGCCGACAGAGGGGCCGGAGGAGCCCCCCGGTCGTCCCGACCCAGCAGACCACCGAACCCGCTTTGGAAGATCGGGCCCGGCCCGTCGGTTGACAGCGCGCGGGTCGCCTTTTACACGACAGGACAAGAAGCCCATGGCCACCTACATCACGGAAGATTGCATCAACTGCGGGGCGTGCGAGCCCGAGTGCCCGAACGAGGCGATCAGCGAGGGCGAAGAGATCTACTTGATCGACGCCGAGCTCTGCACCGAGTGCGTCGGCTTCTTCGACCATGAAGCCTGCCAGGCGGTGTGCCCCGTCGAGTGCTGCATCCCGAACCCCGCCATCCCCGAGACCGAGGCCGTGCTCATCGAGCGCGCCATGAAGCTCCACCCGGAGGACGGCGAGCTCAAGAAGAAGGCGGACGCGAACGTCTACCCGTCGCGCTTCCGCAAGTAAGCAGGAGGATCGCGCTGTGGGTCCGACGTCCCTCGGGCCCGTTCGGAGAGCCGGCTGGCCGCCTCGGGCGGCCGGGCTCCTCGTGGCCATGACGGCCGGGTGCGGTGGCGGAGCTCCGCTGCTGCACCCGGCGCATGTGCTCCGCCCGGGGGTCGTCAGCTTCGGCGGCGGCGTCAGCGGCCAGGTCGCGCTGCGCCCGGTGCCCAGGACCACGGCGGCGACGACGCCGGGTCCGGTCACGCCGGTCGGCAGCGCGGGCAGCGCAGAAAACGAGGCGGGGCTCGCGAGCGAGCTGGCCGTCGCGCCGGCCGTCGCCCCTTGGGTCGCCGGCCGATTCGGCATCGAGGGAAACAACGAGGCGGGCCTGACCTACACGGGTCGAGCGCTGCGACTCGACGCGCGCCACGCCTTCGATCTCGGGGCGACGACGATCTCGATCGGCCTCGGGGCGGACGCGCTCGCCGCACGGCGACCGGACGCGCCCGGCGGCGGGGTGTATGGCGGCGGCTTCGACGTGCCGCTCCTCCTCGGCTGGCGCAGCCAGAGCGACGTGTACTGCGGGTGGATCGGGCCGCGTGGCGGCCTCGAGATCCTGCGCGGGCACGTGCTCGACAGCGAGCTCGGCCCTATCGGGGGCGCGGACGCGGCCACGTCGCTCGAGGCGAAGCTGACGCACGGCCACGTCGGCGGCGTCGTGGGGGCTCGCGTGGGCTTCCGGCACGTGCACGTCGCGGTCGAGATCGACGCCGCGTATCACCGGGTCTCGGCGACCCTCGGCGCACGCTCCGCGACGCTCGATCAGGTGACGCTGACCCCTTCGGGCGCGATCGTCGCGACGTTCTGAACGCCCGCGCACCTGCGGCCGCGCGGCGGCCGGTCGCTTGCTCGCCCGGAAGGGCCACCCTAGACTGTGGCCATGGCTCCGCCGCGCGCCCGCGCCCCCTGGCTTGCCCCGAGTCTCGTGGCGGCGTCCGCGCTGACGCTGGGCGCCTGCTCGGCCCACGTCGAGGACGTGGCCGACGCGAGCGGCGCGGCGACGCGCGGGCTCGTGACGGTCGAGCGCGCGAGCACCGACGGGACCACGCGCACGAGCGTGTCCGCGAGGTTCATGCGCGTGACGCCGAGCACGGAGGTCGCGATCGCCGATCAGGTCGTCGGATCGACGCTCGAGCTGCCGGCGATCGGGCGCTGCGCGGTGCTGCGCAGCCCGGGCGCGAGCGATCTCGTCGCGCCCGCCCCGGGGACGACGTCGATCGACCTGCTCGACGTGGGCGACGTGAGCCTCGCGGCTGGCACGACCGAGCCCTCGATGGCGCTCGCGACGCGCGCGTTCCCCGATCTGGGCGACCTCGTCTCGGGCGTGTTCTACACGTCGCGCGACGCGACCACCGAGCTGCCCGCCCCCGCGCGCTACGTCGTGCGCGGATCGGGGTCGGCGGCCGTCGACCGGTTCGCGATCGAGGCCGACGCCCCGTCTGCCCCGGAAGACGTGCACGTCGGCGACGTGGCGCTGGGCGAAGGCCCGACGCTCGAGGACGGCGCGCCGGCGCGCGTGCGCTGGGCGCCGGTCGCGGGCGGCGCGCGCGCGGACGACGTCGTGGTGGTGGACCTCACCTCGCCGGGCGGCGCGGGCGCGCGCTGCGCGTTCGCGGACGGGGGCGAGGGCGTGCTGCCGGCGAGCATCGTGAACGCCGCGGCGCTCGGGCTCCGGCGCGACGGGCGCGCGAACGTGACGGTGCACCGCGTGCACCGCGAGGCGTTCAGCGCGCCGGGCCTCGACGCGGGCGAGATCCGGTTCGACCTCACGGTCTCGGGCCGCGCCGTCGTCGCGCGCGCGCCGCAGCCGTAGCCCGTGCCGGGCGCGACCGACGGTCCGCCGAGCGGCGCGCCGGCGGACGCGGCCCGCGACGCCCACCTCCGCGCATCCGAGGCGCGCGAGGCCGCATGCGATGTCGGGGGCGCCGCCGCGGAGGCGCTCGCCGGCGGTGAGCCACGGCGCGCGGCGCGGCTCGCCGCCCTCGCCGGCGACGCCGCGACCTTCGAGCGATGCGTCGACGCCCTCGCCGCCGACCGCGACGAGGCCGCGCGCGCGGCCGCCGATCTCGCGGCGCGCGGGTTTCCAGGCCA
>CAIVJW010000026.1 GCA_903906315.1 uncultured delta proteobacterium
ACCACGCCGAGCAGCGGGATGCCGACCTTCTGCGCCATCGAGACGGATTTGTAGACGTCCTGCAGCGCGACCTCTTGCGGCGTCGTGACGATGATCGCCCCCGTCGTGCGGAGCTTCTGCGAGATCGTCAGCGCGATGTCGCCGGTGCCGGGCGGCAAGTCGAGCACGAGGTAGTCGAGCGTGCCCCACTCGACGTCCTTGAGAAACTGCATCAGCGCGCCCTGCAGCATCGGCCCGCGCCACACGATCGCCGACTTGGCGTCCTCGATCAGGAAGCCGATCGACATGAGCTTCACGCCGAAGCGCTCGAGCGGCAGGAACTTCTGCCCGTCGGTCGAGGTCGGCCGCCCCATCACGCCGAGCATCGTCGGGATGCTGGGCCCGTACATGTCCGCGTCGAGCAGGCCGACGCGCGCGCCGAGGCGGTTGAGCGACAGCGCGAGGTTCGTCGCGACCGTGCTCTTGCCGACGCCGCCCTTGCCGCTCATCACGAGCACGATGTTGCCGACGCCCGGACACGGGTCGTCGGCCAGGATCTGCCGCGTCGGGATCGAGACGCCCCACGCGATGTCGACCTCCCCAGCGCCCGCGCTCCGCAGCGCGGCCTGGATTTCGGCGTCGAGCCGGTCCTTGTAGGACGCGCCCGGGACGGTGAGATCGAGCGCGAACGACACACGCTCCCCCGCGACGACGACGTTGCGGACCATGCCGGCGTCCGTCAACGGCCGCTCGAGCTCGGGGTCTTGGACGGTACGAAGGGCAGCCCAGGCGGACTCGA
This sequence comes from uncultured delta proteobacterium, assembly GCA_903906315.1. Classification (GTDB taxonomy): domain Bacteria; phylum Myxococcota_A; class Polyangia; order Polyangiales; family Polyangiaceae; genus CAIVJW01. The sequence continues at coordinate 779 of CAIVJW010000026.1, forward strand.
CGGTGATCGTCATGGTGGCTCGATGAGGAGGGCGTTGCGTGCTGGGCGACCGATCCGCGCGCCGCGCGCGCCCGAGCCGCCTCCGAGCGGAGAGGCGTACGTTGCAAGTGACGTTTCGTCAACCTCGCGCGCGCGTCCTCGAGCGCCTCCGGCGGGTTCGAAACGAAGACGCCCGGCGGTGATGGCCGCCGGGCGTCGTTCAGGTCAGGCGGAGACTCGCGACGCGAGCCCCCGCGGGAGCGATCACTTCACCGCGCCGCCGATGTCCGCGAACGCCGTCAGGCTGCCGTTGAGCCCGTCCACGGAGCCCTTCACGACCGTGCCGACGTCGCCGATGGCGGCGAGCGCGCAGCCGGCGCCGATCTTCGCCTTGAGGTCGCCGTCGACGGCCACCTCGGCGGCGCCCTTCACGGCACCCGAAGCGTTCGCGACGATGTTCGCGCCGGCCTCGAGGAGGATGTTCGCCTTCGCGGTCGCCGCGAGCATGCCCGCGAACTGGGCCTTGAAGCCGTTGATCCAGGCGTTGAACTCGGCCTTCGCGTCGACGTTGCCCTCGATCGCCGCCGCGTACTGGAACTGGATGTCGATCGATGGCGGCGTGCACTCCACGCTGGCGCTCGCCTTCGCATCGACCGTCGCCTTGCACTCGGCCGAGACCTGCGGGGGCTCGACCTTGCCCTCGCAGCCGCCCTTGCACTTGACGCTCGCGCCGGCCTTCGCCGTGCAGTGCGCCTCGGCCGTCGCCTCGCACTTGCCGCTGGGGGGCGTGTACTCGCACGAGCCCTCGCACTTGCCCGAGCAGCTACCGCCGGCGGAGAGCTCGCACGTGCCCTTGCAGTTGCCCTCGCACTTGCCCTTGCAGTTGCCGTTCACGTCCTTGACGGAGCAGGTGCCGTCGCAGACGCCCGAGCAGCTACCCTCGCACTTCGCGGCGACGTCGAGGCTGCACGAGCCGCTGCACTTGCCCTCGCACTTGAGGCTGGGCGCCGTGCCCTTGCACGTGAGCGAGCCGTTCGCGGCGCAGTCGGCCTGCACGCTGGCGTCGATGGTGCACGAGCCGCCGCACTTGACCTCGACGCTGCCCGGCTTGACCGTCGCGTCGCAGCTGGCGGCCGCGGACGCGGTCACCTCGAGCGACGCCTGGCACTTCGGCTCCTGGGCGACGATCTTGATGCCGCCGGAGACGTTCGCCGCGAGCTTCGCCTTGACGGCGGCCGCGATGTCGGCCGACGCCGCGCCCGGCTCGAGGCCGACGCTCGCCGCCATGCCGTCGAGCTGCGCCCGGATCGCGCCGTTGACCGTCGCCGCAGCGCCGCCGAAGTCGACGACCGCGCCGAAGAACGAGTCGATGCTGACGATGCCCGAGATGTTCGCCTTGCCGGCGAGCAGGCCGTCCGCCGGGCAGACGAGACCGCACTGCGCCGCGAGGTCACCGATGGGGCTGTCCGCGAGCTTGTCGCAGCCCTGGGTCGCCACGGGGAGGACCAGGCCGACGAGCGTCACGGGGACCGACAGGCGCCACCACTTGATCTTGGTGTTCATAACAAGCTCTCCTCATTCTGTTGGCGACGACCGGATGGCGGCCGTCGGAAGTCCGACCCAAGCCCAGGGCCGTGCGTTCATGCCGTCCCAGGAGCTCGAACGCCCTGGGGTGCCCACATCGGGAACCGACCCGGGCAGGGGCGAGTTAAGCCCCCTTACTTCACCGGGCCTCTTACCTCATACGTGGCCGGGGCGCGACCGCTTCCCGACGCGGGCGCAAGCTACCGCGAATCAGCGGCCGGCAACAAGAAGCCGCCGACCCGAGACCGCCCCCCCCTGCGCCTCAGTACCAGCACTCGAACTTCGACTTCGGGGCGTTGAAGGGCAGATAGCAGTAGTGGTAGGCCGAGCTGTCGGGGGTGACGCCCTGCGTCTCGTCGAGGCACGTGCCGTATTTCTTGCTCGGCGACTGCGGGCAGTCGGAGTCCTTCGTGCACTTCGTGTCGAGCGGGAGCTTCATGCAGGCCCTCTGCCCGCCGGAGGCGTCGACGCACGAGGCGCCGTCGGCGCAGTCGCGGTCGTCGACGCAGTGCTCGCAGAACTTCGCCCCGCGGCACGCGCCCGATCGCGGGATGCACGCGCCCGTCTCGCACTTGAAGTCGGCCGGACAGTCCTTGCTGACCGCGCACGTGCGAGCGCACCCCTTCTCCGGGCCCGCCTGCACGCACTTCTGCGCGGGCAGACCCGAGCAGTCGAGGTCGGAGGCGCACGGCGCGCAGTCGGCGCGCTGGAGGCAGACCATCCGCGCGAGGCAGAGCGGGGTCTCGAAGAACGTGGCGCCGTCCTTGGCGAAGTCAGCCGGGTCGACGCACGGCTCGGTCGTCTTGCCGCAGGTGGCGTTGTTGCCCTTCTGGCACTCGCCGTCCTTGGTGCAGGTGCCGCCCTTGTTGAGGCCGCTGTCGCATTTGCCGCCGCTGCACTTCGAGCCGCAGACGTCGTGCGGGTCGTGCTCGACGCCGCAGTAGAAGCCCGGGGCGCAGTCGCCGTCGGCCTTGCAGTCCTCGTGCGTGCAGTAGGCGTCGGCGTCGCCGGGCCCCGCGGTGTGGCACGAGAGCGCGCGGCACTCCGAAGCCGCGCACTTGAAGACGGTGCAGGCCGCGCCGTCCGGGCACTTGCCGGTGGTGCAGGCGGCGTCGTCGCCGCATGCGGCCTTGTCGACCTCGCACGTCTCGGGCTTGCCGCCGCACTGGGCCACGTTGCACGCGGCGCCGTCAGGGCACGCAGAAAGTCCCTTGCACTCCGTGCCGAGGGGGCAGCTCTTGCCGCCGATCTTGCCGCTCGCCAGACAGACCATCACCTCGGACCCGGAGCCGTCCTCCTTGGCCGCGCCGCACGTCTGGGTGCCGTCGAGCGCGCAATCGAGGAGCGACTTGCACGGGAGCTTGCACTGATTGCCGACGCACACGTTGCCGCCGACGCACTTGTCCGCCGTGCACGCCTCGACGCATTTGCCGTCGACGAGGATGCCGGGGCAGATGTGCGCGCCGCCCGCGCCGCCCGTGCCGCCCGCGCCGGAGGTCGTCGTCGTCGAGCCGGTGGTGGCGGAGGTGCCGGTCGCCGCGGACTCGCTCGAGCAGGCCGTCGGTCCGGCGACCGTGGCGAGCGCGAGCGCTCCGGCGAGCGCGGCGAACGTGCCGCGAAGAAAGTGCATGCCACCGACGTTGGGACCGCGTTCGTGATTCATGGCTCCGCCTCGAGGGACCTCGCGCGGCCCCGCACATTGGGTCTGCGGCCTGCGCCGCCCAGAGGCGCGACGCCCCCGATACGAGGCCTGGGACTATAACGCCCCCGCGAGCCGCTCCCACTACTTTCGGGCCGAGGCGCGTCGCGTCGCAATGGCGCAAGCCCCCCCGCACGGCTTGACGTCGCGCAAACGGGACGCTTCAATGCCGGCTAGGTCTTCATCCTTCGGGCGGTGCCACCATGCGATTCGTGACGATGATCGGGGTTCTCGCGGTCGGACTGGGAACGTCGCTCGCGCTGCTCGGGTGCAGCCAGTCGAGCGGAGAAGGCGGTGGCGGTGTTCCGACGACCGGGGCGACGTCGACCGGCAACACGACCACCGGTACGACCGAGCCGGTGACGGACCAGCCCGAGCCGTTCCCGCAGGGCACGGGGCAGAACCCGAACCCGACGATCGAGTACCCCAAAGGGCCGTTCGGCGTGAACAAGGGCTCGGTCATCCAGAACTTCAAGTTCATGGGTTTCCCGAACTCGCTCGAGAACAACAAGGATCTGGTCACGGTCCAGATGGCCGACTTCTACAACCCGACGGGCAAGGGGGTCTTTGGCAAGGGCGCGTCGTTCCCCGAGGGTCAGGCGAAACCGAAGGCCATTCTCATCGACGTCTCGTCGGTGTGGTGCGGCCCCTGCAACTACGAGGCGGCGAACGTGCTGCCCGGCCTCTACGCCAAGTACAAGCCGAGGGGGGGCGAGTTCCTCCTCCAGCTCGCGGACGGCCCCACCCCCGGGTCTGCGGCGAACTCGAAGCACCTCTACAACTGGACGAAGAAGTACAAGGTCGACTACCCCGCGACGATCGACCCGTCCTACAAGCTCTCGGCGCTGTTCCAGGCCGACGCCTTCCCGGCCAACATGATCATCGACACCAAGACGATGAAGATCGTCGACGTCATCGCCGGGGTCGCCGAAGAGGGCGGCACGTTCTGGAAGGCGTACGAGAAGCTCCTCGACAACTGAGGGTCCGCACATGCCCCGCTGGCTCCGCACCGCCGCCCGCGCGGCGTTCGCCTCCGTCTTCCTGCTCGCCGCCTCGTGCGGCGGCGGCTCTGCCGGCACCGCCGGCGCGTCCGCACCGAAGTCGGGCGGCGCGCCGGACTTCAACTTGCCATCGCTCGACGGCAAGATGGTCCGGCTCTCGGACTACGCCGGCAAGAGCGTGGTCCTGATCGACTTCTGGTCGACGACCTGCGACCCCTGCATGATGGAGATGCCCCACCTGGTGGAGCTCTACGAGAAGCACAAGGACCAGGGGTTCGTGGTGCTGGCGATCTCGCTCGATGGGCCGGAGTCGCGGGCGCTCGTGGGCTCGATGGCGCACGACAAGGGCATGGTCTTTCCCGTCCTGCTCGACGAGGAGACGACGGTCGTCGCGCGCTACAACCCGAAGCGCGAGATGCCGTTCGCCGTCATCATCGACAGGAACGGCTCGGTCGTGCACAAGCGCGGCGGCTACACCCCCGGCGACGAGAAGACGCTCGCGGCCGAGGTCGAGAAGGCGCTCGCCGCCAACTGACCGCCCGATCGAGCAGCGCGCGAGGGGCGCGGCGTCCGTGATAGAAAGCTCGCGTGCGCCACTCGCCGCGACGCCTCGGTTTCCTCGCGATCCTCGCCGCCACCGCCGGAGCGCCGCGCGCTGCCTCCGCGCTCGAGGTGCCGAACGTCGGCGGCGAGCCGCTCAACATCGACCTGACGAACACGAGCGTCGTCGCCTACCACTTCGACAACCGCAACTCGCTGCCGACGAAGCCCGAGGCGCTCGTCGACGACAAGTACGGCGAGTGGATCGACCGCTTCAACCTGCAGCTCAACTGGTGGCGCTTCCAGCTCGGGCTGCGGATCGACGGCGCGACCTACTTCAACACGACGACGCGCATCGACGCGCGCAAGATGGCGAACGCCTACTCCACGGGCCACGACCCGAAGGAGCCGGGCAACTTCCGGCCGTCGACGTTCGACCAGGCGCAGACGGGCAGCGACTACAGTAACCAGCTCTTTCGCGAGCTGCAGTCGCGGTACCTGCGCACGTACTACCCGTCGAAGCTGTGGGTCGGCTACTCGCAGAAGGGCCTCGACGTCACGGTCGGCGACTTCTACGTGCAGCTCGGGCGCGGGCTCGTGTTCAGCGTGCGCAAGATCGACGAGCTCGCGATCGACACGACGGTGCGCGGCGGCAAGATCTCCGGCAGCTACGAGAAGGGGCCCATGCGCCTCTCTGCCATGCTCTTCGCCGGACAGATGAACCCGCTGCGCGTCGACGAGGTGAGCGGGCGCCGCCTGCACGGCGAGGCGTCGCCGCTCTTCTTCATGTTCCCGAAGGCCGGCGACCTCACGACGTACGGCTACGACGAGCAGGGCAACGTGCTCACGTACATCGACAAGCCGCGCCCGAGCTACCTCGCGGACAACGTGGTCGGCGGGCGGGTCGAGGGCGGGACGAACCTCGTCGTGGTCGGGGTCAACGGCTCGTACCTGAAGCGCACCTCGCACACGGTCGACAACCTGAAGTGCATCGCCGAGCACCCGGACGACGCGCAGTGGGCGAGCGACTGCGCCTCGAGGTACCCGGACTTCACGTCGACGAACCCGACGCGGATGCACGACACGATCCGCACGTACGGCGTGTCGCTCGCCTTCCCCGATCTCGCCAAGCACGGGGACGCGTACTTCGAGGTCGCGCGCCAGGAGCAGCGCGACGGGCACATCTCGGCGATCGACGGCAGCGGCTCGCCCACGTCACAGCAGAAGGATCTGTCGGGCTACGCGCTCTACGGCGCGGTCACCGGGCACGCCGGGCCCGTGACGCTGACCCTCGAGGGCAAGCACTACCGGAGCTTCTTCCCGCTCGCGGCCAACATCGACACGAACACCAAGGGCTTCGGGGCGCCCGAGTTCGACGCGGTCTCGTACAGCGTGCCGCCGACGGTCGAGCCGATCTACACCGAAGCGCTCGGCGGCTCGCCGAGCTCGTGCATGACGGGCGGCCGCGCGCGCGTCGACTACCGCTTCGACCCGCACACCTCGATCTACGCATGGCTCGGCCGGTACGTGAGCTCGTCGGAGATCAGCACCAACAACGAGTGCCTCTCCAAGGAGGAGCTGCGATCGGCCGACGACCCGCGCACGTTCACCTGGGACACCGCGATCGGATCGGATCTCGGCTTCGAGCACGGGCGATCGCACTCGCGCGCGTGGGTGGGCGCGCGCACGACCGACCGCGCGGCGGCGATCGACACCGGCGCCGGCGAGCTGTCGAGCGTCTTCTACCGCGAGGGCTACGTCCGCTACGACGTCGTGAAGCACGTCGCGGGGCCGGTGAGCGTGCAGGCGCAAGGCGTGCACCGGCACCGCCACGAGCCCGCGTCGTTCGCCGACGCCTGGTGGGAGGGCGAGAACTACACGGCGGTGCAGTGGGCGCCGCACGTCGCGGGGATCTTCGGCTACGAGTACACGAACCGCGAGGGGTGCGCGCCGGGCCTCTCGGGCACGATGTGCCACTACTTCAACGGCGGCGTGCAGTGGCGGAGCCTCTCGTCGAAGTCGGTGCTGCACCAGCTGTTCGACACGGTGGGCGTGTTCGTCGGACAGCGGCGCGGGGCGGTGCGCTGCGTGTCGGGCGTCTGCCGGCTGTTCCCGCCGTTCGAGGGCGCGCGCCTCGAGATCGTGTCGCGGTTCTGAGCGCGGGCAGACCGCTCGGCTAGCGCTCCGCGAGCAGGGTCGAGTGCAGCGCGCGGACCGCGCGGTCAACCTCGGCGTCGTCGATCACCATCGTCAGGTTGATGCTGCCCTGGCCGTAGCTGAGCATCTCGACGTTCACCTCGGCCTCGGCGAGAGCGTGGAGGATCCACGCGCCCGCGCCGGCGCGCTCGGGCAGGCGGTGGCCGACGACGGCGAGGATCGTCTTGCCGGGCGACAGGCGACAGGTGCCGATCGCGGAGAGCTCGGGCAGCGCGGCCTCGAGCGCGGTCTTGTCGTCCGACGTGAACGAGACGGAGACCTCGCTCGTCGCGACGACATCCACGGTGATGCCGTGGCGCGCCGTGATCTCGAACAGTCGCGCGAGGAATCCGTGCTGCGCGAGCATGCGCGTCGACGTGACGGTGAGCACGCTCTGGCCCGGCTTGTAAGCGATGCTCGTCACCGGGCGGCCGCCCTCGCCCGGCGCCGCGGTGATGACGGTGCCGGGGTGCTCGGGGCGGTTCGTGTTGAGGACGCGGACGGGGATCCCGCGGCCCATCGCGGGCAGGAGCGTCTCGGGGTGCAGCACGCGGGCACCGAAGTAGGCGAGCTCGGCGGCCTCGTCGAAGCTCATGCGGGGGATGTTGCGCGCGCCCTCGACGAGGCGGGGATCGGCGGTCATCACGCCGTCGGTGTCGCTCCAGATCTCGACCTCTTCGGCGCCGACGCCGGCCGCTACCAGCGTCGCGGTGAGGTCGCTGCCGTTGCGGCCGACCGTGGTGAGATCGCCCGCCGCGTCCTTGCCGACGAAGCCCGTGACGATCGGCACGAAGCCCTCGGGCACGAGGCGACGGAAGGCCTCGCGCATGCGGGCCTCGTAGCCGGGCAGCGGGCGCGCCTGGCCGAACGCGCTGTCGGTGACGAAGCCGAGGTCCCAGACGTCGAACGCGCGCGAGGCGAGCCCGCTGCGCGTGAAGAAGTCGGCGATCACCCGCACGGCCATGCGCTCGCCGAAGCTCGCGATCGTGTCGAGGCTGCGGGGGCTGAGCTCGCGGACGAGGCGCACGCCGCGGCAGAGGTCGGCGATCTCGTCGAAGAGCGGATCGATCAGGCCGGGCGAACAGCCGAGGTCCGCGGCGATCGCGCGCTGCCGGGCGATCACGGCCGCGCCGGCGGCGGACGCGCCGCCGCGCGCGGCCTCGCCGGCAGCGATGAGCGCGTTGGTGATCCCCTTGTGCGCGGAGCTGACGACGACCGGGCGCCTCGACGCGCGACCGCGCACGATGCCGAGGACCTTCTCGATCTGCGCACGATCGGCGACCGAGCTTCCGCCGAACTTCATCACCAGCATGAGCGTCTCCCCTGGCCCCCGTACGGATGGCCCGCCGGGTGCGACCATAGCATCCGCGCGGCGTTCACGAGGGGCACGCCGGCGCCAGGGTGCTGGGAGGGGGCTCGCGCCGCTCGCGGGACCGAACGGGCCGCGCGCAGCCCATGGCGACCCGCCTACCGACCGGTGAGGAGCGCGCAGGCCGTGGTCGTGCGGACGCGCGGGTCGGCGTCGGCCAGCAGGAACGAGGCGCGGCTCGGCTTGCCGAGCTTCGCGAAGGCCACGCCCGCCGCCTCGCGGACGCGCGGGTCGGGCGAGACCAACGCGCGCTCGAGGAGAGGGAGCACCTCCGGCGCGCCGACGCGAGCGAGCGCAGCCCGCGCGCGGAGGGCGTCGGCCGTGGGGCCCGCCGCGGCGATCGCGACGAGCTTCGCGACGAGATCGCGGCGCGCGGCCGATCCGGGGGGCGCGCCGCTGACCGACGACGGTTCCAGGCGGCGAGCGATCGCGGCGATCGCGACGATCGGATCGGGATCGCCGGCCGCGAGGAGCACCGCTTCGCGCACGCCCGGGACCTCGGGCGCGGCGCCGAGGGCGTGGACGCGATCGCGCGCGGGGCCAGCGCCGATCGCCCGCACGAGAGAGCCGGCGGCCTCGCCGCGCTCCGACGGGCTCGCGCCCGGATCGACCGCGACCAGCGCGGCGGCCGTGATCGCGGGAGTGCCCTTCTGACGCTCGATCGTCGCGACGAGCTTCGCGCGGCCGCCGACCTCGCGCGACCGCGGGCCCCACCACGCGAGCACCAGCGCCTCGCGAAGCGGCTCGTCTGCGTGGGCCCAGAGATCCCCGAGCGCCGAGACGACGTGATCTCCGCCGATCCGCGCGAGCGCGCCGACCGCGAGCGTGCGAGCGAGCGGCGCGGGGTCCCGGCGCGCGACGTCGAAGAGCGCGTCGAAGTCGCCCGGATCGGCGGCTTCGCCGGCCGCCTGCAGGGCCGCGACGCGTACGCCGAGCGCTCCGTCGACGAGCAGCTCGCGTCGTCGCGTGGCGTCCTTCGCGCGACCGAGCGCGCGCGCCCCGACCGCCCGCCACGCGGCTGCGACGGAGGTCGCCTCGCCGCGGTCGCCGGGCGCGCCGGCCTTGGCGCGCACGTCGGCGGGCGCGACCAGGCCCGCGTCGAGCAGCATCCTCATGGCGAGAGCCGCGACCTCGTCGGTGCCCTCGGCCTTGTGATCGAGCGCGTCCTCGAGCGGGCGCGCGCAGCCCTCGAGCTCGCGCAGGCGGTCGAGCCCGTCGGGGCCCTTCGCGCGCGCGATCTCGCCCGCAGCGAGGGAGCGAGCGAGCGCGCGTGCCTCGCCCGGCAAGCGCCCCTTGCGAGCGTCGCTGGCGAGCTCGGCGCGGAGGTCGACGAGGCGCCCGGCCGCCGCGGCGTCGAGGGCGAGCTGGTTCGCGCAGCCGGAAGCCGCGATCACGAACGCGCCGGAGAGAACGAGCGCGAGGCGCGGCGAGCGCGCGACGCCGGGTCGAAGGACCGCCTTCATGGTCCGCTACGCTAGCACCCCTCGGCGAACGCGATCGGCTGGCGGCGCACCGCGCGGCGAACGTCCGCACGCTGTCCGGCAAGGGTGGTATGAGCGTGCCCCGTGCGCATCGACGTCGTCGTCAACACGAACGCACACCTCTACCGGACGAAGCCGGGCCTCGTCGGCGCCGTGAAGGACGCATGCCGCGGCCGGGCCGAGGTCTTCGTCACCGCGACGATGGAGGACCTCGAGCGCGCCACCGCCGCAATCGCCGCGCGTGGGTCGGACCTCGTCGTCCTGTCGGGCGGCGACGGGAGCTTCATGGCCGGCGTCACCTCCCTCGCGCGCGCGCTCGGCGATCGCGAGCTGCCCCGCATCGGGCTGATGGCCGGCGGCACCGTCGCGACGATCGCCCGCAACTGGGGCAAGGTCGGCGATCCGCTCGGCTTCGTCGAGGCGCTCCTGCGCAATCCGGACGCCCTGCGCTCGACCCCGCGCCCGACGCTCCGCGTGCGTGAGCAGCGCGGTGCCGCCGCGACCGAGCGCGTCGGCTTCATCTTCGGCACGGGCCTCGTGGCGAGGTTCTTCGACGTCTACTACGCCGACGGCGCCCGGGGGTACGGCGGTGCCGCGCGCATCGTCGCCCGCATCTTCGTCGAGTCGTTCATCGGCGGCGCCTACGCGCGGCGCGTGCTCGACCCGCTCCCGTGCTCGATCGAGGTCGACGGTCGCCGCCTCGCGCCGCCCGCGTGGTCGCTCGTGTGCGCGTCGGTCGTGAGAAACCTCGGCATCCACATGCTCGTCAACTACCGCGCCGGCGAGGACCCGAGCCGCGTCCACCTCGTCGCGAGCCCGCTGCCCAGCCGATCGCTCGGCCCGCGTGCGCCGCTCGTGCTCGCCGGCAAGCGCATCGGCGGGCCGGGCCATTTCGACGATCTCGTCTCCGCCTTCACCGTCCGGTTCGACCCGGATGGCCCGTACGTGCTGGACGGCGAGATCCTGCGCGCGAGCGAGGTCACCGTGTCCGCGGGCCCGGTCATCCGCGTGGTCGAGCCGCTGGCGGGCTGAACGCGCCCCGGGCTACGGGGGCGGGTGGCCGACGACGCACGTGCCGCCCGAGGGCGCGACGTCCGGCGCGTCGCACGCGGGCTTCGGCGTGCCGCCGTCGGGGATCTTCTCGACGCACGCGCCGACCTCGTCGCCGACGACCGCGAGGTCCGCGCCGAAGAGCGCCGCAGCGTCGAGCCAGCACCTGCCCGAGCCGCAGTCGCCGTCGTCGCAGCAGTACCGAGCACAGCGGCCCACCCCGTAGAGGCAGAACATGCCCCCCGCGCAGTAGACGCCCTGCGTGGGCGCGCACGACTCGCAGAGCGCCTTGTCGTTCGGCGGGGGATAGCACTGAAACGATCCCGTCCCATCGAGATCGCAGGCGCTGCCGACGACCGTGCACCCGTCGTTCGTGATCGGGTTGCACGTGTCCTTCGGCACGCACGCCTCGGCGCACCGAGCCCCCTGGCAGCCGATGATGCCCTGCAAAGCGGCCTCGGTCGCGGGAGCGTGGCACTCGGCGGGACCGACCTGCCCCGTGTAGCAGGCGAAGCACCTGGCGTCGGCCGTGCACGCTGCGATCTCAGCGCAGCACGAGCCCTCGAGGCACGTCGTGCAGTCACCGGCCGCAAACAAGCCGTGGCACGCCGCGCTCGGCGCCGCGTCCCCGGCGTCGGGGGTCGCCGCGTCGCCGCCGACCCCGGCGTCCGCCGGCCCCCCGCCGGCATCCGGCGCGGCGCCGCCCGCGGCCGACGACGCGATCCCGGGGCAATCCAGGTTGAGTTCGCAATCCCCCGAAAGGTCCGAGCAGCCGGCGGCCCACCCGTGCGCCGCGAGCGCGACCAGGACCAGCACCGAGCTCGTGCGCCAGCTGCGCGGCATCAAAACGCCCCCGCGGCGAGGAGCCCGCCGCCTTCGAGGCCGACGGTCGGGACCACGAGGAGCCGCGCCTCGGCAGACCGCTGCGCGCCGCGAGGCGAAAGCGCGAGCCACCCGACCATCCCCGCGATCGCGGCGCCGCCGACGACGAAGCTCGCGATCGCGACCGTCCCGTAGGTATCGCCCCTCGACGTGGCGTCCGCGAGATCGGCACAGCGATCCGCGAACGCAGTCCCCGCTCCGCCGCCCGTACAGCGGCCACCGCGAGCCGCGAGGTCGTCGTGGATCGACGTGGCGGCCGACGACCTCGCCGCGCGCAACCCGACGAACGTCGCGCCGATCGCCACCCCGGTCGCGCCGACGATGCCGAGCACGATCGCCGGCGTGATCGAGCGCGGAGGAGGCTCGTCGCGAGGCGCAGCGACGACCTCGAGGACGGGCACGGGGATCGAGAGCCGAGCCGCGCCCTCGAGCGCGGCCTTGCCGGACCACGGCTTGCGCCCCGGCGCCTGCACCTCCACGAGGTGATCGCCCGCGTCGACGGGCTGCGGCGCGCCCCAGAGCCGTCGATCGAGCAGCCCGCCGTCGAGGCGCACCTCGAGGCCCGGGATCGCGGCGACGTCGGCCGGTACGTCCACGGTCAGCCGCGGGATGCGCGGCTCGATCGCGGCCGCGCGGCGCTCCGCGACCGAGGCGCGGTCGGCCAGCTTCGCGGCGCGTGCGGACTCTGCGACTGCGTGGAACAGCTCGTACGCAGTCGCGACCTTGCCGATTTTCTCGTAGCACTCGGCGAGGCGAAACTGCGTGCCCATGCCAGGATCGAGCGCCTGCGACGCCGCGAGCTTCGGGCACGCTTCGGCCACGCGCTTCTGGCCCATGAGGCGCATCGCCTCGTCGAAGAGCACCTGCGCCTGCTTCTCGGCGTCGGTCCGCGCGAGGGCCTCGCCCGCCGCCATCGACGCGGCGGCGATCACGGAGAGCGCGACGACGAGCGCGCGAAGGCTCACTTGCGCCCCGTGCCGAAGGGGTCGACAGGACGCGGACGCGGCGCGGCCTTCACCGGCGGCCCCGACGCGGACGGCGCGGCCGGCGCGACCGACGCGACCGATGCCGCCGCGCTCGCGACCGGCTCGGGCGCCGCCGGAGCCCGATCGGGCGCAGGCGGCGCGAGGGCCAGCGCCGACGCTGACCTCGCGGGGGCCGCGGCCTTGGCGGCCGTCGCGGTCTCGCGCGCGGGCCACGCCAGCGTGACGAGCGCCGCGGCGAGCACGACCGCGCCGACGCCGATCACGCCCACGCCGATCACGCGTCGACGCCGCGACGCGAGCGAGGGAAGCGAGGCCGTCGTGCCCCACGCGCCGGTGTCGCCGCCCATCGCGGCCACCGCGACGACGGGCGGCGAAGCGCTCGGGTCGGACGCAGGGGTCGGCAGCGATACGCGAGGGAGGCTCGTCCCGGTCGCGCGGAGCCCCGAGGCCGCCGGGGCAGCCATGCGGACGACGCGCTCGAGGAGCACGCGGCCGTCGCCCGGAAGGAACGGCGCGAGCGCCGCGGCGAGCTCCACGACGTTGGCGAAACGCCGACCCAGATCACGCTCGAGGCAGCGCATCACGACCTCGTCGAAGCCGGGCGGCACCCCGGCGACGACCTCCGAGGGAGGCTTCGGCCGCGTGAGCAGGACCTCGCGCACGACCTCGGTGATCGCGTTGCCGCGAAACGGCAGGCGCCCGACGACGAGCTGATAGAGGATGACGCCCAGCGACCAGACGTCGGCGCGCGCGTCGACGCTGCGCGACGAGTCCATCTGCTCGGGCGACATGTAAAACGGCGAGCCGAGCAGCACGTCCGTCCTCGTGAGATCGGCCTCGGCGCAGCCCTCGAGCTTGGACACGCCGAAGTCGAGCACCTTCACGATCGGCGAGCCGTCGGCCCCAGTCGCGACGAACAGGTTCGCGGGCTTCACGTCGCGGTGGACGATGCCGTTCGCGTGCGCCTCCGCGAGCGCCTCGCAGGCCTGCATCACGTAGCCCACCGCCTCGACGGGCGGGATCGCGCCGCGCAGCTTGTACACGGCTCCGAGGTCCTGCCCCTCGAGGTACTCCATCACGATGAACGGCGCGCCGTCGCCGAGGCGCCCGACGTCGTGCACGCGGGCCACGCGCTCGCCCTTGAGCCGCGAGGACGCGCGCGCCTCGCGGAGGAAGCGCTCGACCGCCTCGGGGCTCGCGAGCGCGCGCGGCAGCATCAGCTTGATCGCCCGCGGCTCGCCGAGCTCGAGGTGCGTCGCGGCCACGACGACGCCCATGCCGCCGACGCCGATCACGCGTTCGACGCGGTAGCGCCCGGCGAGGACGTCGCCGGGACGAACGGGCGAGATTTCGGGCGAGGGAGGCACGGCGCGTGGACGCGAGGCTCCGCCGGGGCCGGGGAGGCTCGGCGTCAGCCTAGCAAGAACGGCGCGCCCGCGGCGCCCGGGCGCGCGAGGTCACAGCGGACCGGGCCCCCGGCCGCCCCTCGTGGCGAGATCAGTTCACGCTGCTGGACGGCGTCGAGGGCGTCGCCGCGGGCGTCGCCGCGGAGCCCTCGCCGGGCTTCGTCGGCTTCTCCGGCGTCGGCTTGGCGCGGTCGCGGGAGCGCTCGACCTGCCGCTCGAGCGCCGCCCGGACGAACCGCGCGAACAGCGGGTGCGGCGCGTGCGGCCGGCTCTTGAACTCCGGGTGAAACTGACAGCCCACGAAGTACGGGTGGTCCGAGAGCTCGATCATCTCGACCAGGCGCTGATCGGGCGACGTGCCCGCGAGCACGAGCCCCGCTGCCGCCATCCGCTCGCGGTACTTGTTGCTGACCTCGTAGCGGTGTCGGTGTCGCTCGCTGACCTGCGTCGTCCCGTAGGCCTCGGCCGCCAGCGTGCCCTTCTCGAGCACGCACGGGTACGCGCCGAGCCGCATCGTGCCGCCCTTCTCGATCACGCCCTTCTGGTCGGCCATCAGGTCGATGACCGGGTAGGGCGCGTTGCGGTCGAACTCGACCGAGTTGGCGCCGGTCATGCCGCACACGTGCCGTGCGAACTCGACGACCGCGAGCTGCATGCCGAGACAGATCCCGAAGAACGGCAGCTTCGTCTCGCGGGCGTACTGGATCGCCTGGATCTTGCCCTCGGTGCCGCGGTCGCCGAAGCCGCCCGGGACGAGCACCGCGTCGAGCCCGGCGAGCAGCTCCGCCGGCGACTTCTGCTCGATCTGCTCCGAGTCGATGTACTCGAAGTCGACGCGGACGTCGTTCGTGAGTCCGCCGTGAACGAGCGCCTCGTGGAGCGACTTGTACGAGTCCTTGAGGTGCACGTACTTGCCGACGACGCCGATCTTCACCGCGCCGCGCGAGGGCTTCTTGAAGCGCTCGACGATGCGGTGCCACGACGCGAGGTCCGGCTGCCGCGCCCAGATGTTCAGCTGCTCGGTGATCTTCTCGTCGATGCCCTCGGCGTGCAGCGCGATGGGCAGCTCGTAGATGCACGCGACGTCGGTCGCCGCGATCACGCAGTCGACGGGGACGTTCGAGAAGAGCGAGATCTTCTCCTTCATCGCGCGCGGGAGCGGCCGGTCGCAGCGGCAGAGCAGGATGTCCGGCTGGATGCCGATCTCGCGCATCTCCTTGACAGCGTGCTGCGTGGGCTTGGACTTCAGCTCGCCCGCCGTGCCGATGTACGGCACGAGCGTCACGTGCGCGCTGACCGCGTTCTGCGGCCCGAGCTCGACCTTGAGCTGGCGGATCGCCTCGAGGAACGGCAGCGACTCGATGTCGCCCACCGTGCCGCCGATCTCGACGATCGCGATGTCGACGCCCTCGGCCGCCGTGCGGACGCGCTGCTTGATCTCGTCGGTGACGTGCGGGATGACCTGCACCGTCGCGCCGAGATACTCGCCGCGTCGCTCCTTCGAGATGACGGCCTCGTAGATGCGGCCCGTGGTGAAGTTGTTCTGACGCGTCATCCGCGCGAGCGTGAAGCGCTCGTAGTGGCCCAGATCGAGATCCGTCTCCGCGCCGTCGTCGGTGACGAAGACCTCGCCGTGCTGGTACGGCGACATCGTCCCGGGGTCGACGTTGATGTACGGGTCGAGCTTGATGTGCGTGACCTTCAGGCCACGCGCTTCCATGAGCGCGCCGATCGACGCGGCTGCCAGGCCCTTGCCGATCGACGAGACGACTCCCCCGGTGACGAAGACGAACTTGGTGCGCTTGCTCATGTCCTCGCTCCGCGTTGCCGACCGGGGGTTCCGGTCGGCGTACACCCGTAACCGAGCGCGAGCCGCGAACGGCCCGCACCTCGCATCGACGCCGCTCCACCGCCCCCGACTGGTGCACGTCGCGACCGCGCCGGCCTGGCCGACGCAGGGACGAGGCCACAGCTGGCGGCCTCATCCTCTCCGAACGCGACGCATTCTAGGCGGGGGTCGGGGTGCGTCAACGCGATCGACGCGCGCGACAGCGCGGTGCGCCGATGCTAGGGTCCAAGGTCCGGAAGGCGACGTGGCTCTTCGATGAGGATCGCCCGCGTGCTCCCCGTGCCGCGGGGCTCGAGCGAAGAGGGAGGCGAGACGGCGCCGGAGCCGATCGTCGCGCTGGAGAGGGACGGCGCGATCTACTCCGTCGCTGTGCTCGACCGGCTGCACGACACCGCGTTCTCACCGGAGCGCTTCCCCCTGGCGAGCGATTTTCACGCTCGGGTCGTCGCGCTCGGCGGCGCCGGCCTGGCCGAGCTCGACGACGCGCTCAAACGCGGCGAGCGCCCGACCGAGGCGCGGCTGCTCCCGGGCGCGTTCCTGTGGTTGCCGCCGTGCGATCCGGACCGCGCGCTCTACGTGCAGCTCGTCCCGACGGGCGGCGCGGAGGGCGCCGAGCCCGCGTACCGGATCGGCAACGCGCGCGGGCTCCTCGGCCACGAAGCGCGCGTCCCCTTCCCCGCCGGCGAGGAGGAGCCCGACTACGAGCTCGGCGTCGCGGCCATCCTCGGCGACGACCTGCGCGCGGCCACGACCGCCGAGGCGGACGCGGCCATCCTCGGCTTCACGGTGATCGCCGACTGGACGGCTCGCGCGACGGAGCGAGCCATGATCGCCGCCTGCCTGCCCATCTCTCGCGCACGCGACTTCGCCACGCAGCTCGGCCCGGTGCTCGTGACGGTCGACGAGGTCGGCGACGTCGCGCGGCTACGCACGCGCGCGCGCGCCGGTGGCCACGTACTGGAGGGGTCCCCCGCGGGCGCGCGGCGTCTCCCGATCGCCGAGGCGATCGCCTCGGTGTCGCATTCGGTCGAGCTCCGCGCCGGCGACGTGATCAGCGCGGGCTGCGTGCCCGGAGGGAGCGCGGCGGCGCACGGCCGGACGGTCGCGTGGGACGCGAGGGTGGAGCTCTCGGTCGAGCGCCTGGGCACCCTCGCCGGCGTCCCCGTGCGCGGCCCGGAACGCGCGCGTCGCTAGAACGTGCCCACGATCCCGGCGCCCGTCGTGGAGCCGGTGACAATCGGCACCGCGCGCACGGTGGGCGCCGCGCGCCGCGTGCGCTTGTCGGCCTCGGTCGTGAGGAACAGCCCCTCGGCCGCGACCGCAAGGCCGCCCGCTTGCGCCAACCCGTCGACGATCTCGAGGATCGCGCGCACGTAGAGGATGGCCCCACAGCTCGGGTCGCTCGCGGGGCACTGGTTCTGGAACAGCGCGATCCACGGGCCCGCGACGGGCACTTTGAGCGCGCCGATGCCCGGCGAGGCGTCCGCCCACTGGTTCGCGGACAGGTACGAGGCGCCCCACATGAGCCCCGTGAGCGCGACGCCCCCGCCGACCAGCTTCCACCGCACCTCGGAGGGCGGGTAGCGATGGGCCTCGTCGGCCGGCGGAGGATCCTCCGCCCGCGCGATTCCGGCCGTACCCAGCGCCATCGAGGCGGCGACGAAGATCGGAGCGAGGCGCATCGGCTACTTCTTCTTGTCCTTCTTGTCGGACGCCTTGGCCTTGCCCTTGGCGTCCTTGCCGCCCTTGGCATCCTTGCCCTTGGCGTCCTTGCCGCCCTTGGCGTCCTTGCCCTTGGCGTCCTTGTCCCCATCGGCTTCGTCGGCCTTGTTGCCGACCTTCACTGTGTACGGGACCTCGCGCGGATCGCCGTCGAACGGGAGCACGATCTCGCCCACGAACGACCGCTTGATGCACGCTTCGATCGGCGTCCCACCCCAAGGCGGGCCGACCGTGACGTCCGTGACGCGCCCCTTCTGGCCGTCGAAGAGGACGTGCACCTCACCGCTCCCGCCCGCCGCGCCTTGCACGACGGTGGCGCAGTTCGCCGCCTTCTCTCCGCCGCGTCGCAGCGCGATCTCCATCTGCTTTTCCTGGTCCTCGTTCAGATCGCCGTCGCCCTTCTTCGCCGCCGGAGCGGACGTGGGCGCGATCTCGGCCGAGGGCGCAGCGGACGCCCCGGCGAGGAGGCTCTCGATCGTGTCCGGCTGGGTCTGCGCACCACCGCAGCCGACCACGGCACCGAGAAGCAGCGTCGTCGCGGCGGCGGTGAGCGAATGCGTCGAGGCCATCGTCTCCTCCGCGGTTGCCAGGCACGCGAAGCGCGTGCATCGGCGCCACCCTAGCACGACTCGCCGGGCGCCGCGGCGAGCGCGGAGCGCGCGGTCGAACGAGGGCGGTCCCGCGCGAAGAGCTTCCTTCGCACCCCGGGTGTTTGTACGACGGACCCATGCCCTCGCTCGACGGTCGGCCCAGCCGAAAAGGCACGCGCGTCGCGGCGGCCTGCGTGATCGCGGTCGCGACCGGCGCGTGGTCCCGGCCCGCGTGGTCCGACCCGCCCGCGCCGGACGGCCCGAGCGCGACCGCGGTCGCTGCGGACGCGCCGCGCGCGACGACGCTCGCCGAAGCCGTGCGCGATCTGGTCGACGCCGTGCGCCGCGCGGGCGGCACCGCGGGCATCGCGGTCGTCGACGTCGGCAGCGGCGAGAGCCTCGCTTCGCAGGGCGCGGACGCGCCGCTGAACCCCGCCTCGAACGCGAAGCTCGCCACCGCGGCGGCCGCGCTCACGCGCCTCGGCCCCGGCCACCGCTGGCTGACCGGCCTCTACGGGTCGCGGGCCGGCGACGCGATGGGCGAGCTCGTCCTGCGCGGCCAGGGCGACCCGACACTCCGAGCCCGCGACCTCGGCGCGCTCGCGCACGAGCTGTCCGCGGCCGGCGTCCGGCGCGTCGGCTCGATCGCCGTCGATCAGAGCCACTTCGACGACCGCTTCGTCCCGCCCGCGTTCGACCAGCAGCCCGACGAGCAGTCGAGCTTCCGCGCACCCGTCGCGGCCGTCTCGCTCGAAGGCAACAGCGTCCTCGTGACCATCCGCCCCGGCGATCGCGGCAAGCCCGCGCGCGTAGACGTCTCGCCGACCGGCTTCGTCGACGTGGTCGGCGTCGTCCGCACCACCGCGAAGAAGGACGCGGAGAAGCTCACCGTCACCGTCGAGCCCAAGGGCGATCGCCTCCTCGCCCGCGTCGACGGCCACGTGCCCGAGGGAGGCCGCGTCGCCGTCGTCGCGAGGCGCGTCGAGGATCCGCGGCTCTACGCGGGCTTCGTGCTGCGCGAGGCGCTCCGCGAGGCCGGCGTCGAGGTGACCGGCGGCGTCCGCGCCGGCGGCGAGGGCGAGCGCCACCTGGTCGCGGCCCATCGCTCCGCGCCCCTCGGCGAGGTCCTCGGCGCCCTCGGCAAAGACAGCGACAACTTCGTCGCGGAGATGATGCTGAAGGCCCTCGGCGCGACGACGAAGGGCCGCCCGGCGACCGCCGAGGCCGGCGCAGACGCCGTCGCGGAGGTGCTCCGCGAGCTCGGCGCCTTCGGTCCCGGCACGCGGGTGCGCAACGGTTCGGGCCTCTTCGACGCGAACCGGATCAGCGCGCGTGGCCTCGCGGCCTTGCTCCGCGCGGCCCACCGCGACGCCGCCATCGGCCCCGAGTACGTCGCCCACCTGTCGATCGGCGGCGTCGACGGCACGCTGCGCGGGCGCTTCCGCGGGTGGTCGAAGACCCGCGCCATCCGCGCCAAGAGCGGCACGCTGAAGGCCGTCGTCGCGCTCTCCGGCTACGTGCTCGCGCCCGCGGGGCGCGCACCGGCCGCGTTCGCGTTGCTCGTCAACGGCGTGCCGGACAAGGTCACGACGATCCGGCCCCTGCTCGACGGCGTGGTCGACGCGCTCGCGCGTCAGCTCTGGACAGGCGATGCGCGGGCGCCGGCGCTCCCCGCGGCCGTGCCCAGCGCGCGACGCTGACCCCGGGGCACCGGGCCACCATGACAGCCACGTCATGCCCCGGCGCGCGCCGCACGGACACCGGCGACCGCATCCCGGCCCCCGCCCTGACACGACGAAGCCCGCCCCGGGAACCGGGACGGGCTTCGCTCGCGACCAGCGCGACGATCAGTAGTCGCGCATCTGCTTCCTGATCTTGCCCAGCGCCTGCTCCTGAAGCTGCCGGATCCGCTCGCGCGACAGGCTGTACTTGTCGCCGATCTCCTTGAGCGTGAGCTCGTCCTCGTCGTCGAGGCCGAAGCGCCACCGGATGATGCGCGACTCGATCGGCGTCAGCGTCGTGAGCAGGCGCCTCACTTCCTCGCTCCACTTGCGGTTGGCGAGGTGGTCGAAGGGCGACAGCGCGTTCTCCTCCTGGAGGAAATCGATGAACTTGCGGCCGTCTTCGTCGCCCACCGGGCGGTCGAGCGAGAAGGGCGTCTCGGCGTAGAAGTCCTTGACCTTGTCCAGCTTCTCGCGCGGGACGCCGGTCTCCTTCTCGAGCTCCTCGATCGAGGGCTCGTGCCCCGTGCGGGCGATGATCGCCTGCGTGGCGCGCGCGACGCGGTTGTACGTGTCGAGCATGTGCACCGGGATGCGCACCGCGCGCCCCTTGTCGGCCAAAGCGCGGCTGATCGCGTGCCGGATCCACCACGACGCATACGTCGAGAAGCGGTAGCCGCGCGTGTGATCGAAGCGCTCGACCGCCTTCATGAGGCCGATGTTGCCCTCCTGAATGAGATCGATCAGCGGCAACCGACCGCGGTTGTACCGACGCGCGATCGACACCACGAGCCGCAGGTTCGCCTTCACGAAGCGGTTCTTCGCGTTGTGCTGAACCTGGTAGGTGCGGTCGACCCGCTCGAGGTAGCGCCGGTACGCCTGCGACGGCGTCACCGTCGGGCGCGCCCTCCGCGGCGCGTCGGAGTCGACGACGTCGTCCTCGAAGTCCGGCTCGCGCACGAGGTCGCGAGCGATCTGGGCGGCACGCGCCATCCAGATGCGGTCCGAGTCGGGCAGTCTCACGACCCGAGCGAGATCGGTCGCGAGCTGCGTCCACTGCTTGTCCTCCGACGCCTTGCCCTTGCGCGGCGTCTGGACGAGCTTCTGGAGCTCGGCGATCTGCGGGGCCTTGACCTCGTCCTCGCCGGCCTTCTTCACCTCCGCGTCGAGCGAGACGAGGATGTGCTCGGCCGCCGGCGGGAACGATAGCAGCGCGACCCAGTGGTCCACCTCGGTCCGCTCGACCGTCTTGGCCGTCTCGAGCTCCTCGTCGGGCCCCATGACGGGGTGCAGCGCCATGTCGCGGAAGTAGCGGGCGAGCATCGAGTCGCCGCCGCTCTCCTCCACGTCGCGGAGCTCGCGCGCCTGATCGTTGTCGCGAGCGCGTGTCGACTCCGGCCGGTCGATCGCGCCGAGATCGACCTCGACGAGCTCGCCAGCCGGCTCATCCTCGGTCGCGACCTCCGTCGGACGTGCGCGGACCGCGGTCTCCTCGGTCGCGTCGTCCTCGAGGAGGTCGACGGCCGCGAGCGCCGTGGCCGCGGCCTTCGCAGCGGGAGCCACGACCGGCGCGGGCAGCGGCTTGCCCTTTCGGGGGGTGACGGCCTCGGCCTTCAGGGCGGCCACGTTGCTCTTCATCGACCTCATGTTCGCCTCCACCGTCGTTCCCTGCGGGGCTTGTTGAGCGCGCGGGTCGGTTCCTGCAGAAATCGTTGCCCTTCCCGGCTCCCCGGCCGTCGCGGCGCCGCGAGCCCGGCTCGACGCAATCGGGCGCGGCGCGGAATCGGGGGCGGCGGCGTCCGTGACCGGCTCGGACTTCGGCGGGTGCTCGCTGCGAGGGGCGCCCTGCTTGAGCGGCGCGAGGCGCGCCGGCCCCCCCCCGGCCGTCTTGGTGGACGGGCGACTCGCGACCCCCTTGGCGGGCGGACGAGAAGTCTCCTTGCGGCGAGGGGCGGTAGCGGGCATCTTTGCCTTGGTTGCGGAGCGACCTTCGTCGTTCACTACTGAGGTACGGACCTTTCGATCCTGCTGACGGGCCGCGGCGCTCGACGATCTGGAAGAGGACGCGGCGAGACCCGAAGAGGAGGGAGCGGTCTCCCGCGGAGCTGCAGAATCGAGGATGGTCATGGGCTTTCGGCGCTGACGCGCGGCTCCGGGGTCCAACCACCGTGAGGTCGGTTTGATTCCGACCGACGTAGACGGACCGCGAGTGCGGGACGCCGGAGCGGAATCCCGTGCAATAATGGTGCCCGAGCCACGAAGGCCGCTCGGGGTGGCCGCCGAGTTCGGTCGGCGCAGTCGACGTGACGGGGCCGAGGCCATCGTCAGCTCTCGCTGAAGGGGGTGGTCGGCCCGGCCGCAGGCCCGGACCGTGGAACGTTGACGCTGCCACGCCGCCATGATCGCCGTCTCCAACCTCTCTGCGCCGAGTGCCGGGCTGCCGATCCGTCCATGAGAGCAGGGCGGTCGACCGAGAAAGCCCCGCGGGGAGGCCGGTGGTTACCAGTGTTCTTCGCTCGTGCGTGGCGGACCCTTCGGCGGGACCGCGGTACCTTGGGAGCCTTCGCGGTGGGGGCGTCGCTCGGCGCGCTGGCCCATGGGACGATGGCGGCGTGTGCTGGCCTCCTGGGCGAGGCACTGCTCGCTACCCAACTTGCGCCCGCCGGGGGAATTGTCGAGCCCCCGATCTTGGGTCAGACTCCTTTGTTCCTCGCCACCGTCGGCCTCTTCGCTGCCGTCGTGAAGCTCGGCGCCACCGCGCTCCACACGTACGGACAACATCGCGCGGCCTTTCGGTTTGGTGACTCCGTTCGATCCGAGGTCGCGGCGCGCGCGCTCTGCCAGGGACGCGCCGACGCCCCGAGTCGAGCGCTCGCTGCGCTGATCGTCCGCGTTCGGGACGTCGAGCGAGGGGTCGACGACGGCCTCCTCGCCGGCGCTCGGGCGACCGCACAGCTCCTCCCGCTGGCCGCCGTCCTGGTCGTGCTGTCGAGCGGGCTGGCGCTCCTGGCGCTCGTCGGCCTCGCGCCGTTCGCGGTCGCCCTCGCCGCTGCACGTTCGCGGTTCCGGCGCTCGCGGGCCGCGGCGTCGACGCTCGCGGAACGGCTGCACGCGAGCGTCGACGAGCTCTTCCGGCACCTCGACCTCTGGCGGACCTTCGGGTCGGGCGCGCGCGTGCAGGGGGAGCTGTCGCGGGCGGGCGAGGCCGCGGGCCTGGCGACCGCACGCACCGAAGCGGCCCGCGCGGCCCTGTCCGCGGCGAACGAGGCGCTCGGGGCGGCGGCGCTGGTCGGGGTGGTAGCCCTCTTCGAGGCGGGTCGTGTCGCGGTGGAGCGGGGCTCGCTCGTCGCGTTCGCGACCGTCTTCTTCATGACGTATCGCCCGCTGCGCGACCTCGGCGACGCGCGCGGCCACTACGATCGGGGCGCGGACGCCCTCGCCGCGCTCGACGCAATTCCGTCGGCGACAGATCCGTTGCCCGACGAGTCGACCGCCTCGCCGCCGGGCGATCGCCCGACCCTGCCGTGGCCCATCGAGCCCCTGGTCGTCGAGGATCTGCGCGTGGTCCGAGGGGATTTCACGAGCCCGGTCGTGTCGTTTTCGGCCCTCCCCGGGGAGGTCGTCGCCCTCGTGGGACCGACGGGGGCCGGCAAGACGACGCTGCTGCGTGCGCTGCTCGGCCTCGAGCCAGCGGCTGGCGGCTGCATCCGGTACGGCGGGCGGGACCTGACGACGGCCGGGGTCGGCCCGACGGAGCGACCCTTCGCGTGGGTGCCGCAAGATGCCGCGATCGTGGCGGGCAGCATCGAGGAAAATGTCACGATGAGCCTGCCCACGTCGGACCCGGCCGAGCGGATCGCCGCGGCGCACGCGGCGCTCGAGGCCATCGGCGCGACCGCGCTCGCCGAGCGCCGGCGCGGCGAGCGGCTCGAGGCGGGCGGATCCGAGCTGTCGGGAGGCGAGCGCCAGTGGGTCGCGATCGCGCGCGCCCTCGCGAGCGGTCAGCCCGTTCTGCTGCTCGACGAGCCGACGTCAGGGCTGGACGCCGACGCGCAGGATCGCGTGCTCGCCGCCCTCGCGGTGCTGCGCGGTCGCCGCACGCTGATCGTCGTCACGCATCGCCCCGAGCCCCTCCGGCTCGCGGACCGCGTGATTCGTCTGGACAAAAGCGAAGAGGCGCGGCCATCGACCGCGCCTCTTACTGCCTGACCCGCTGCTAGAGCCCCTCAGGGCCGCGGGGGCGGCCGGGGTTTGGGGCCGCTCGCGGCCCCATCGTGACGACACGGCCGCTCGCGGCCCCATCGTGACGACACAGCCGCCGAGGCGGCCCCATCGTCACTTGGCCATGGCCGTCTTCACGACCAGGCCGAACGAGGCCGGGTCGTGGATGGCGATCTCGGACAGCACCTTGCGGTTCAGCTCGATGCCGACCTTCTTGAGGCCGTTGACCAGGCGCGAGTACGAGGTGCCGTTCATCCGGGCAGCCGCGTTGATGCGCGTGATCCAGAGCTTGCGGAAGTCGCGCTTCTTGAGCTTGCGGCTGACGTAGCCGTACTCCCACGCGTGGCGGAGGACTTCGACGGCTTGACGGAAGCGGTTCTTACGCCCTCCGAATTGCCCTTCGACCTGCTTCAGAACCCGATTGCGGCGGCGACGCGCCTTGAAACCACGCTTTACACGAGGCATTTCTGCCTACCTTTCAGCAAAGGCCGGGACGATCGCGCGACGCGCACCGCCCGGAGAATCCACGGGGAGACGAACGCGAGACGGTCTTCAGGCGTAAGGGATCATCAACGCGACGCGCTTCGCCATCGCCTTGTGGACCGTGTCGTTCTTGCGCAGGCGGCGGCAACGCTTCTTGCTCTTCTCCTGCATCCCGTGGTTCAGCCCGCCCTTGCTGCGGCGGATCTTGCCCGTACCGGTCTTGGAGAACCGCTTGGCAGCCGCGCGGTTCGTCTTGATCTTCGGCATGACGTGCTCCGAGAGACCTCACGCTCCGAGCGGCCGCACGCCCGACAATCGGACGCACTGTTCTTCAGCCACGGGGATGCGGAGAGGCGCCGCGTTATTGTCGAGGCGGACCTCGTTGTCAAGCGGAGGGAGGGCGACGCAGGCCGCCCCGGCGGCGCTCGCCCCGGCCATCGACGGGCCCGCGCCGAGGTGATACGCCGGCCGCCTCGATGCCCCGACGTGACGATCTAAAGAAGATCCTTCTCATCGGCTCGGGTCCCATCGTCATCGGTCAGGCCTGCGAGTTCGACTACTCCGGCACGCAGGGGGCGAAGGCCCTCCGCGCCGAGGGGTACGAGGTCGTCCTCGTGAACTCGAACCCGGCGACGATCATGACGGACCCGGAGCTCGCCGACCGGACGTACGTCGAGCCGCTCGACGTCCCGACGCTGCGCGCCATCCTCGAGCGCGACCGGCCCGACGCCGTCTTGCCCACCCTGGGCGGCCAGACCGCGCTGAACCTCGCGCTCGCCCTCCACGACGACGGCACCCTCGATCGACTCGGGGTCGAGCTCATCGGCGCGAGCCCGACGGCGATCCGAAAGGCCGAGGACCGGCAGCTCTTCAAGGAGGCGATGGCGCGCATCGGGCTCGAGTGCCCGCGATCGGGCGTCGCGCGGTCGGTCGAGGACGCGGTCGCGATCGTCGAGCGCGGCGAGCTCGGGGCGGGCAAGCCGACGGGCTACCCGGCGCTCATCCGGCCGAGCTTCACGCTCGGCGGCTCGGGCGGCGGCATCGCCACGTCGCGCGCCGATCTCGAGGCGAGGGTCGCGTGGGCGCTCGAGCAGTCGCCGACGCGCGAGGCGCTCATCGAGGAGAGCGTGCTCGGCTGGAAGGAGTACGAGCTCGAGGTCATCCGCGACACGGCGGACAACTTCATCGTCGTCTGCTCGATCGAGAACCTCGACCCGATGGGCGTGCACACGGGCGACTCGATCACCGTCGCGCCGGCGATGACGCTGACCGATCGCGAGCTTCAGCGGCTGCGGGACGCCTCGCGCGCGGTGATGACCGAGATCGGCGTCGAGACCGGCGGGTCGAACGTGCAGTTCGCCGTGAACCCGGCCGACGGGCGCGTGCTCGTGATCGAGATGAACCCGCGCGTGTCGCGCTCGAGCGCGCTCGCGTCGAAGGCCACCGGCTACCCGATCGCGAAGATCGCCGCGAAGCTCGCCGTCGGCTACCGGCTCGACGAGCTCACGAACGACATCACGGGCACCAGCGCCGCGTTCGAGCCGACCCTCGACTACGTGGTCGTGAAGTGGCCGCGCTTCGCGTTCGAGAAGTTCCCCGGCGCCGACAAGCGGCTCGGGCCGCAGATGAAGAGCGTCGGCGAGGCGATGAGCATCGGCCGCACGTTCTGCCAGGCGCTGCAGAAGGCCGCGCGATCGCTCGAGACGGGGCGCGACGGGATCGCGTCGCTGATCGGCGTGGTCGACTACCGCGCGCTCGCCACCGACGGCAGCCTCGGGCGCGACCTGCTGATGGACGCGCCGCCCGAGCCCCGGGCGCCCGAGACGCTGCCGCCGTTGAGCGCGGCCGAGCTCCGCGACGCGCTCGAGCGGCTCGTGCCGGTCGCCTCGGCTGACCGCCTTTTTTACGTTGCCGACGCCCTGCGCGTCGGGATCACGGCCGAACGCCTCCACGAGCTGACGCGGATCGACCCGTGGTTCCTCGCCCAGCTCGCGCGGATCGTGGACCACGAAGCGCGGATCCCGGCGAGCCTCGGCGACGCGCGCGCGCTCCGCGAGACGAAGCGGCTCGGCTTCTCCGACCGGCAGATCGCGCGCCTGTGCGAGCTGACCGAGGCCGAGGTGCGCGTCGTGCGCGAGCGGCTCGGCGTGCGCCCGGTCTTCGGGCGCGTCGACACGTGCGCGGCCGAGCTGGCGACGACGACCCCGTACCTCTACTCATCGTACGAGGACGAGAGCGAGGCGGCGCCCTCCGCGCGGCGCAAGGTCATCATCCTCGGCGGCGGCCCGAACCGCATCGGCCAGGGCATCGAGTTCGACTACTGCTGCGTGCACGCCTCGATGGCGCTCCGGGCGATGGGCCTCGAGACCATCATGGTCAACTGCAACCCCGAGACGGTGTCGACCGACTACGACACCTCGGATCGCCTGTATTTCGAGCCTCTCACGTTCGAGGACGTGATGGCCATCTGCGACGAGGAGCGCCGGAGCGGCGAGCTCGTCGGCGTCATCGTGCAGTACGGCGGCCAGACGCCGCTCAAGCTCGCGGTGCCCCTCTCGCGCGCGGGCGTGCCGCTGCTCGGCACGAGCGCCGAGGCCATCGACCGGGCCGAGGACCGCGGCCGCTTCGACCAGCTGCTCACCAAGCTCGGCCTGAAGCGCCCCCGCGGCGAGATCGCCCGCGGCGTCGACGAGGCGTTCGAGGTCGCGCGGCGCATCGGCTACCCGGTGCTCGTGCGGCCGAGCTACGTGCTCGGCGGGCGCGCGATGATGATCTGCTACAGCGAGCGCGAGCTCGCCGCGTACGTGCACGTCGCGGTCGAGGCCGCGCGCGAGGCCGGCACGCAGAACATCCTCGTCGACGAGTTCCTCAAGGACGCGATCGAGGTCGACGTCGACGCCATCGGCGACGGCAAGCAGCTCGTCATCGGCGGCGTGATGCAGCACATCGAGGAGGCCGGGGTCCACTCCGGAGACTCGACGAGCGTGCTGCCGCCGCACTCGCTCTCGCCCGAGGTCGTCGCGTCGATCGAGGAGCAGACGCGGCAGCTCGGGCTCGAGCTCGGCGTCGTGGGCCTGATGAACGTGCAGTTCGCGGTGCAGGGCGGCCGCGAGGTGTTCGTCATCGAGGTGAACCCGCGCGCGTCGCGCACGGTCCCGTTCGTGTCGAAGGCGACGGGCCAGCCGCTCGCCAAGGTCGCCGCGCAGGTGATGGCCGGCCGGTCGATCGAGGAGCTCGGCGTGCGCGACGCCTCGACGCCGACGCACGTGGCGGTCAAGGAGTCGGTCTTCCCGTTCGCCAAGTTCCCGGGCGTCGACACGCAGCTCGGGCCCGAGATGCGATCGACGGGCGAGGTCATGGGCATCGCGGCCACGTTCGCGCGCGCGTTCGGCCGGGCGATCCGGGCCACGAACGTCGCGCTGCCGACCTCGGGGCGCGCGTTCATCTCGGTCAAGGACGACGACAAGCCGGCCGCGTGCGCGATCGCGCGGCGGCTGCGGGCGCTCGGCTTCACCATCGTCGCCACCGACGGGACGGCGGCCGCGCTCGAGCGCGCGCGCATCCCGGCCACGCGCCTGAAGAAGGCGCGCGACGGATCGCCGCACTGCGTGGACGCCATCCGCGAGGGGTCGATCGCGCTCGTCGTGAACACCACCGTCGGCGCCCGCGAGATCCGCGACAGCTACTCGATCCGGCGCGCCTCGCTGCTGTCGAACATCCCCTACTTCACGACCATGGCCGCCTCGCTGGCCGCCGTCGACGTGCTCGAGGCGGACGTCGCGCCGGGGGCGCCTCGCCAGGTGCGGAGCCTCCAGGAGTGGCACGACGCGGGGCGCCGCTGACGCCCTGCGGCGTGCCCTCGCCGCACGCCGCCGACGACCGCTCGCTCGCTGGAGCGCGACGAGCGGTGCTAAGCTCACGGCCCCGCCGGCACCCCACGCTGGATACCAAGCGACCACCATGACCACCCCGTCCCCGTCCGAGCTCCGCGCGATCCCCCTGCTCAAGGGCCTGACCGATGGCCACCTCACCGACCTCGTCGCCGCCTTCGAGCGCGTCGAGCTCGGCGTCGGGTCGGTGCTCTTCGAGGCGGGGACGCCGCCCACCCACCTCTACGTCCTGCTCCGCGGCGAGGTCGCGCTCGAGGAGCGCGGCGAGCCTCGCTTCGTGCTCGCGCCCATCGCGCCCATCGGCGAGCTCGGATCGGTGACGGGGCTCGAGCGCAACACGCGCGCCGTGACGACCCAGGCGTCGGAGGTGCTGCGCATCGGGACGGCGGCGCTCGCCCAGTTCTTCGAGAAGAACGGCGACATCGCGTTCCCGTTTTACCACAACCTCCTCGGCATCGTGGCCGACAAGGTCCGCCGCGACACCCACCGGATGGAGGAGATGCGCGACAACCTCGTGCGCACCCAGAAGGCGATGAAGAAGCTGCGCGACGTGGTCCTCGAGGCCGAGGAGACGCCGCTCAGCAAGGCCGTGTGCGAGACGCTCGAGGACCTCATCGAGCACAACCGCCGCGCCCACTACCTCGTCGAGCCGGCGCCCACGCTGCCCGCGACGGTGCGGCTCGACGACGGCACGACCGTCGCGGTGCGCGCCCTGTCGAACGATCTCCTGCGCATCGCGCGGAGCGCGGGCGCGCCGGCGAAGGGCGCGGACTGGAGCGGCGTGCTCGTGCTGCCGGGTCGCGAGATCCCCGTGAGCGGGCGCGTCGAGTCGGCCGACGAGACGGTGCTCGTGAAGCTCGACCTCTTGATCGACGACTACACGGCCGCCCTCGCGGACTACCTGACGCGCGTGCAGATGCTCGACTTCGTCGTGTGACCGGGAAGTCCGGCTAGCCTCGAGGTCCGCGGCGCGCTCCTCGAGGGCGGCCTTCCGCTCGCCGGTGAGGCGCGTCACCTCCCGCGGGGCAGCCAGCTGCCCGCCCGAGGTCGCAACCGATGCCCCCGGGGCAGCCAGCTGCCCTCCCGGCCCCGCCCCCGCGGAGATCGCGCTCTTCGCAGCCAGGGCGAGGCCGCGCCGCGGGCGCAGCGCACGGTTCGCCGCGCGGTCGCGTTCACCGAGCGGCTGCCAGTGCGCTCGCGGAGGCGGTTCGCGTCGACCGGGCGCCCTCGACGCCCCCTCGCGGCGAGGCCTACCGTCCCCCATGTCCTCGACCGTGAAGTCGCCTCTCTACAAGGCGCGCACCGCCGGCCGCACCGCGCAGGTGACCGTCGTCCTCGGCGACGAGTACCCCGACCTCGTCTGGCGACCTCGCTGCGTCGGCTGCGGCGACGCCACGACGAGGCTCGATCCGCGATCGGGATCGGTGGACCGCGCCGAGGGTAACGTGCGGACCACCCGGACGCTGACCCTGTCGATCCCGATCTGCGAGGCGTGCTCCGCGAAGGACCGGCGCAGTCAGGCGCGGATGATCGTCGGTGCCCTCGCGGTCGGGCTCGTCACCGTCGGGCTCGCGTGGCCGCGCCTCGGCGGCGGCGCTGCGGCGATCGGCCTCATCGCGTTTCTCGTCGCGTCGGGGGTCGCGCTCGCCCTCGGCCCCGTGCAGGCCATCGCGATCGCGCCGACGATGGGCGGTCAGCTGACCTTGATGTTCCGGAGGCGCGAGGCCGCGCGCGATCTCGTCCAGGCGAACGCCGCCGACGAGCGCGAGGCGAAGGAGCTCCTCGCCGACCTCGGCGACGCCGCTCGCTGACGCAGCCCGTCAGCCGGAGGCCTCGTCCGACGGCCCCGCGCCCTCGGGCGGCGCCGGATCGGCCGGCGCGTCGCCGCCCGGAGGATCCGCCTTCGGGGGGAACGCCGCCGCGAGCGCGACCGCGACGGCCCCCGCCACGACGCTCCCGTAGAACAGCACGTCGATCGCGCTGCCGACCGACGAGCAGTTCGCCCCCGGACCGAGCCGCACCGCGAGCACCCCCTCGGGGAGCGCGGGGACCTCGGCAGGGACCGCGCGACGCCCGTCGCCGTCGCCGGCCGCGCGCTCCTCGCTCACTTCCCCACCACGACGCGCTGCCCGAACGCGCGATCCGCGGCCTCGCAGAACGCCCGAAACGCCGGGTACTCGGCGACCGGCACGCGCGCCTTGCGGAGCACGAGCACGCTCTTGACGACGACCTTGCCGCCCGACTGCTCGGCCGTGACCGAGAACCGCCCGTACGGCGAGTCGACCTGCTGCGCCTGCGGGAGCGCCTGCACCTTCGCGCCGGGCGGGAGCTTCACGACCCACTCCTCGTCGCGCGTCGTCAGCGCCCGGAGCGCGACGTCGTGGTTGCGCGTCGACAGGGACGCGAGGTCCGCGACGAGCCGCCCCGCCGGCCCCGCCGGCAGGCTGAACGTGTCGCCCTCGCGGCGCGCGAACGTCGGCGCGCGCCCCTTCGTGCGCACGTGCACCGGCACCTCGACGTCCTCGAGGTCGTTCACCTCGACGCCCGCCTTGCCCGCCGCGAGCTCGACCGGCCCGAGGTCCTCGGTCAGGTCGCGCGTCGCGCGCTCGGTGCGCGCGGCCTCGGCGAGGTAGCGCTGCCTCCACTGCGAGGCGAACGCCCCCGTCACCGTCGAGTCCGTGACGAACTGCGCGGCCCCGTCGGCCCCGAGCGTCGCCTCGACGCGGCGGCGAACCACGCTCTCCTCGGGCGGCGGGCTCGGCAACCGCACGAGCTTCGGCTTGCCCTCGTTGACCTGCAGCCCGATGGCT
Organism: uncultured delta proteobacterium; assembly: GCA_903906315.1. Classification (GTDB taxonomy): domain Bacteria; phylum Myxococcota_A; class Polyangia; order Polyangiales; family Polyangiaceae; genus CAIVJW01. Next base: position 32,238 of record CAIVJW010000026.1, read on the forward strand.
CCGCGGTCCATCGGCGGCAGCTCGCCGGAGCCCGAGTGCTCGGCGGTGCCGTCGAGGTAGAGGTCGAGCGACGGCACGTACGCGATCGCGTGATCGAACGGCGCGAGGCTGGCCGGGTCGGGCTCGATGTCGCCGCGCAGGCGCGTCCGGACCAGCACGATCGTCGACGGGATGCCGAGCTCGCGCAGGAGCGTGACGATGAGCGTCGCCTTGTCCTTGCAGTCGCCCCAGCCGCGCGCGAGCGTCTGCGCGGTGCGACGCGGGCGGATGCCCTCGATGCCGAACTCGAGCGCCACGTAGCGCGTGCGCGTCGCGTACTTGTAGACCGCGCGCACCTTGGCGCGGTCGTCGGTGAGGCCCTTGGTGATCTCCTTGGCGACGCGGCGCACCTCGTCGTCGACGTCGAACTGCTCGCGGACCAGGCCCCAGTACCAGGCGCCGACCTGGTCCCACGTCTTGAAGGTCGACACGTGCACGCGCGCGAGGGTCTCGCCCCACGGCGGCATCGCGGGCTCCGGCACGGCCGGCGCGACGTCGGTCGCGGCGAAGCGATAGATCCGTCGGTCGCCGTCGTCCTTCACCTCGCGCACGAGGTTCGGCAGCGGTGAGGCGAACGTGTAGAGCGCCTTGTCCTTCGGCGCGATGAGCACGTACTCGCTCGACGCGGCCGGCTCGTCGCCCTGCAGGTACTCGACCTCGCCGAAGTAATCGGCGATCTCGTTTCTCGGCGCGACGTCCTCGACGCGGTAGCGCAGCTCCACCACGTCGCCCGCGTTCAGCCGCGGGAAGTGCACGTAGAACGTGCGCTGCGACGTGTACATGCTGATCTCGGGGTTGTGCGCCGAGCCCTCGCCGCTCTCGATCGCCTCGTCGACCTTGCCGTCGGCGCGGTAGACGCGCGCGGCGCGGAGCGCGACCGTCTGGCGCTCGCCCTGGTACTCGAACGCGTACTCGCGCGCGGCCGCGGCCGACTCGTCGGTGAGCGGCTGGAACACGACCTGCCGGAAGCGGCTCGCGAGGCCGTTCGGGAAGACGGTCGTCACCGTGAGGTTGCGGAGCGTGCGCCGCTTGTAGCGCTGCGCGGGCAGCGTGCGCATCGGCAGGAAGCGATCCTGCGCCCACGCGTACGCCTCGTCGGCGCGCGGCTTCGGTGGCTCGATGTGCTCGACGTACTCGCGCACGTCCTTGGCCTGCGGCGAGATGACGAGGATCTGGCGCAGGAGCTCGAGCTGCTTGTCGCGCTGGTCCTCCTCGCCGTAGAGGTCCGACAGCGCGCGCAGCGTCGCGAGGTCCTCGGGCGCGAGGGAGAGCGCGCGCTGGTAGGTCGCGAGCGCGCGGTCGTTCTGCCCGAGCGCGCGGTAGGTCCGCGCCGCCAGCCCGCGCGCCCACGCCGAGTCCGGCTCGCTGCGCAGGAAGCGCTCGAGCCAGCGCTCGGCCCCGGCCGTATCGCGCCGCGCGACCGCGAGCTCCACGCCTTGGCTGAGAAAGCCCGAGTCGTCGAAGCGAAGCGCCGCGTAGCGCGCCTCGACCTCGCTCGCCTCGGTGTCGCGCCCGAGCGCGCGCAGCTGCGTCGCGTACGCGCGCAGCAGCGCGACGCTCGACGGCTGCCGCGAAACGGCGCGCTCGAGCGTGCCGAGCGCCGTGCGCTTGAGCCCCGCCTCGACGTACACCTCGACGAGCCCGGCCGTCGCCGCGACGTGGTCCGGGTCGATCGCGAGCAGGCGCTCGTAGAGCGGCACCGCCTCGCGCCAGTTGATGCCCGACTGCGCGAGCTGCGCGCGCGCGAGCAGGACGTCGACGTCGTCGCGTCCCTTCCCGGCGAGCGCGTCGGCCTTCTCGATCCACTCGCGCTGCTGGTTGCGGTCCTCGGCGAGGCGACCCGCCAGCAGGAGGCGCGCGACCGTGGGCTCGCCCTCCGCCGCGCGCCGCGCCAGGTCCCGGGCCTTGTGCTCGGCCTTCGGGTCGCCGCCCGTCACCTGGAGATAGCGCGCGTACGCCTCGAGCACGGCCGCGCTCGGCTTGCCCCCGGCGATCGCGCGCTCGAACCGATCGACCGGCCCGGCGAGCCCGCCCTTCGGGGCGCGCGGCTTCTCTTTCGGCGCCGGGTCGCGAGCCCCGCCGCTCTTCGCCTCGACGCGTGCGACCGGCGCCTTCGTGTTGCGCGCCGCCGCCAGGCTCGACTCCGCGTCGGCGACCGCCTCGACGTCGAGGTCCGGCGCGCCCTTCTCGTCGCCGATGCGCAGCGCGAACTTCGGCGCCTCGTCGCCGCCGCACACCTTGACCATGAGGCGGTTCAGGCCGGGCGCGAGCGGCACGGTGGCCGCGAGCCGGTCGATGTCGAGGTCGCGGTAAGCGGCGTCCGAGAGGACCTCCTCGCCGTTCCAGAACACCTTGGCCGCGCCCTCGGCGCCGAGCCACAGGCTCACCTTGCGCGACGCCTTCGCCCCGGCCTTCGCGCGCACGAACGTCGTCGCGTAGGCGCACACGTTCTCGCGCGGGCGCACGAGGTCGCCGAAGTCGAACCACCCGTAGTGGGTGATCTCGGGCGGCACCCGCCAGCGCACGGTGCGCTCCTTGCCGTCGTACGCGCGGCCCGGCACGATCGGCTCGGCGAGGTCGGTCTCGGGCCCGAACGTGCGCTCGAAGCCGCCCTTGTTCTCGTTGTCGAACGGGCCGACGCTCATCCAGCGCCGCACGAAGCCGAGCTTCTCCACGCGCGCCAGCGCACCGTCGAGGTCCCCACGCCGCCGCCGCGCGTACGCGCGCAAGAGCTCGGCGTAGACCTTGATCTGCGGGGCCGCCTGCGGATCCTCCGCCACCGCCGCGATCGCCTCCTCGACGTGCGTCGGGTCGGCGCGGTCCCAGGTCCTCCACAGCTCGCGCAGCGCGGCGTAGACCTCGGCCCCCTTCGCCGCGCGCACGGCCTCAACGGCGCGCTCGAGGTCCGGGTGCAGCACGCCCGTCGCGCCGGAGCGCGGGTCGGCATGCACCTCGGGGCCAGGCCCGGTCGCCCCCAAGGCCGCCGCGCCTGCGACGACCACCCTCGTCCAGCGGAACCGCATCCTGCCCGCTATCCCGTGGGCCTTCCGCCAGGTCAAGCGGTCCGAGCGCTTTGCCGCGCCGCGGGGCCTCGCGGAGGCGTCGGATGAAGCCGGCCGTTGTCCGATCGCCCTGCATCGGATAAAACCGTCCGCCTGGCCCTCGTGCCCGCGCTCGCGGACGGGCGGCGGGAAGTAGTCTAGGATAGCGGCAGCACCATGAACCCATCGTCGCGCCGCAAGCGCCGGCTCACGCCGCGCCCGACGCGCAGGCACCGCGCGAGCGCGCGGGCTTGAAGACCGACGGGACCTCGCCCACCGACGCCAACGCCGAGTATATGCCGCGGTCGCAAGACCCCGGGGAGCCCGAGTAAGGAACGATGGTCAACCCTCAGATGGTGATGTACGAGGAGGAGTTCAATCAGATCCAGACTGTCGTGGATCGCCTCGTCAAGGACGCCAACGCCAAGGTCGTCTTCATCGTCGACAAGAACGGTCAGCTGATCGCCGCGAGCGGCGACGTCGACAACCTCGACACGACGTCGCTCGCCTCGCTGACCGCGGGCAACATCGCCGCGACCGGCGGCATGGCGAAGCTCCTCAAGGAGAACGAGTTCGCGACTCAGTTCCACGAGGGCGAGAAGGCGAACATCCACATTCAGCTGGTCGGCAACCGGGTCATCCTGGTCGTCATCTTCGACGCGAAGTCGAGCCTCGGCCTCGTGCGCCTCCGGGTGCGCAAGGCGAGCGAGGAGCTGAACCACATCTTCGAGGCGCTCCTGAAGAAGGTGCAGGAGCCCGGCGCCGACTCTCCGTTCGCGGAGATCACGGACGAAGACATCGACAACCTGTTCAACGACTGATGAGCGCGGAGGTCATGGGGCTGCTCTTCGCGGCCGCTACCCAGAGCCAGAGCGAGGCGAGATGAGCTTCATCAATTACATGGCGCGCGAGATCAACTGCAAGATCGTCTACTACGGCCCCGGTTTGTGCGGGAAGACGACGAACCTGCAGTACATCTACGAGCGCACGAACCCCGAAGCGAAGGGCAAGATGATCTCCCTCGCGACGGAGACGGACCGGACGCTCTTCTTCGACTTCCTGCCGCTCGCGCTCGGCGAGATCCGCGGGTTCAAGACGCGGTTTCACCTCTACACGGTGCCGGGCCAGGTCTTCTACGACGCGAGCCGCAAGCTCATCCTCAAGGGCGTCGACGGGGTGGTGTTCGTCGCCGACTCCCAGATCGGGCGCATCGAAGCGAACCAGGAGTCGGTCGAGAACCTGCGGACGAACCTGGCCGAGCAGGGCTACTCGCTCGACAAGGTCCCGTACGTCATGCAGTACAACAAGCGTGATCTGCCGGAGATCGCCACGCCGGAAGAGCTGCGCGAGCTGCTCAATCCGACGAAGGTCCCCGAGTACGAGGCGGTCGCGCGCACCGGCGTCGGCGTCTTCGACACGTTGAAGGCGGTCGCCAAGCTGGTCCTGACGGAGCTCAAGAAGGGCGGACCGTAGTCCCAAGGGGGCCACGATCGCCCGCCCTCGACCGGAGCGCTCCCGCGGAGCGCCGTGACGGTCGGCCCGAGCCCGCGCCCGAGAGGGTCGCGGGCTCGTTCCTTTCGAAGAGGACCTACGGCCTCACAACGACGCCACGATGGAACACGAAGAGCGCCGCCAGCTGAGCCGGTCGGCGCTCTCTCTCGGGCTCGCGGCCCCATCGTGACCCACCGCTCGGGGCCGCTCGCGGCCCCAAGCTCGACTACGCACGGCAGTAGATGCGGTTGCGGCGGGCGCGGTTCTTCGCCTTCATGCCGGCGCGGAGGCGCTTGGTCTTCGTGCGGTTCGTCTTGCGGGGGTGCTTCGAGAGCTGCAGGTACATGGCGACGTTTCCTTCTGCGCGGGCGAGGCGTCCGCCTCGGCAGCCACGATCGGTTCGGGGCGCGAGAAGCTACGGCATCGCCTGACGAAGTTCAAGCCCTCGCCGGAAGCGAGCCCCCGCCCCGACGCACGAGACCGGATGCCGGGGCATGGTAGCCTGCCTGAAGTGACGAGCGACGTGCCGTCCTGGCCGCCTCCGGGCCGAAGCTCGCCACCGGCGCCCCCGCGGGGGGTGCAGAGCGCGTCCCGTTGGAGCGTGGGCGCCCGCCTCGCCGACCGCTACCGCCTCGTGCACACGCTCGGGCGCGGCGGCAGCGCCGAGGTCTGGTGCGCGCTCTGCGAGGTCACGGGCACGCACGTCGCGATGAAGCTTCACGACGAGGCCGACGACGACGAGGAGGGCGGCGCGGACCGGGCGCTGGAGCGGTTTCACCTCGAGGCGCGGCTAGCCGGCCTCGTTGCGAACGACAGCCCGCACGTCGTCCGCGTCCTGGACGTGGGCCTCGAGCGGGGCGTCCCGTTCCTCGTCATGGAGCGCGTGAACGGCCGGTCTCTCGCGCAGGAGCTCGACCGCTGCGGCGTGGTGCCGACGGAGCGGTTCGCCGGCCTCTTCGCGCAAGTCGCCGAGGCCGTCGCAGCCCTGCACGACGCGGGCTTCGTGCACGGCGACCTCAAGCCCGGGAACCTCCTCGTCCACGGCGGCCCGGCAGGCGCGCTCGTGAAGGTGGCCGACTTCGGCGCTGCCTTGCCCATCGGGCGGCCCGCACCCGATCCGGACGACCGATCGACCCCCGCGTTCGTCCTCGGCTCGCCGGCGTACATGAGCCCGGAGCAGCTCGCGGGCGACGCGCTCGACGAGCGCAGCGACGTCTGGTCGCTCGGCGTCGTCGCGTACGAGGCGGTCACCGGCTGGCCGCCGTTCGGCGCGGCCTCGGTCGCCGACCTCGTGACGGCGATCGCGACGCGACCCCACCCGCCGCCGTCACGGCGCCGGGCATCCGTGCCGCCCGGATTCGATGCGTGGATCGAGCGCGCGCTCGACAAGGCACCGGCGGGCCGCTTCGCGAGCGTGCGCTCGATGGCGGAGGCGCTCGGCGCGGCGCTCGCCGCGAGCGACCTCGCCCCCGCGACGTAGTCGGTGGAGTACGCTGCGGCCCCGCCATGCGCCCCGATCTGCCGCTCCTCGTGCTCGCCGTCGCGTCCACGTCGTGCGGCGCCAGCATCCAGGCCGTGTACGAGGGGGACGCGCGCTTCGAGCACTGCATGGCGCTCGACTCGCGCCACGACATGCGCCCCACGATCCGCAGCGCGTGCTGGAACGAGTGGATCGAGTTCTACACGTTCGGGCAGACGCGCGACCGCGTGGAGTACGCCGAGCTCCGCCAGCGACAGCTTCACGCCTCGAGCGATTTCGACGAGGGCGACGGGCTGACTGCCGCGCCCGCCACGCGCGCCGCCCCCGATCCGACGAGCGTGCACGCGCCGCCGCCCCGCATCGTGTCAGCCGACGCCGGCGCGCCCGCGGTCGCGTCGGCCGTAGCCACGCCCCCCTCGGAGCCGCCGCTTCCGGGCAGCGACTGCGCCCGCGGCTGCGAGGAGAGCTTCGGGTCGTGCCGCAAGGGCTGCACCGTCCCGGCGTGTGACAAGGCCTGCGAGGGCCGCTACCGGCGGTGCATGCGCCGATGCTTCTGATCGACCGCGCGCGGCCCGCCAGGCGCCAGGAATCTTGACCTCCCCCGGGGCGTAGGGGATGGGTAGGAGCGGGGGGTCTGACCGAATGTTCCCCCTCGCAGAGCCCACGATGTCCTCCACCGATCCCGGCGTCGGCAACGACCCCAACCACGGCGATCACGACGGCGCTCCCCGTGTGCTCCGGCCCCGTCGGGCTGCGCCCGCAGACGCCGTGCGCCCCACGCGCGCCGAGGTGAACCTCGGCAACCTGCGGTTCAACCTTCGCGTGCTCGAGCGGGCGCTCGAGCCGCAGGCCCCACGCACGCCCGCGACCGAGGCGACCCCAGCCGCTCCGCGCGCCGCGATCTGGGGTGTTCTGAAGGCGGACGCCTACGGCCACGGGGCGCCGGCCGTCGCCCGCACGCTCGAGCGCGCCGGCATCGCGGGGCTCTGCGTGGCGCTGCTCGAAGAGGCGATCGAGCTCCGATCGGCGGGCATCCAGATCCCGATCCTCGTGATGGGCGGCTACTACGGGCCGCGCCGCGAGGGCCTCGAGGAGCTCCTCGCGAACGACCTCGTGCCCGTCATCTACCACGCCGAGCAGGTCGCCGACCTCGCGTCGCTCGGCCGCCCGGTCGGCGTTCACCTCAAGGTCGACACCGGCATGGGCCGCCTCGGCGCCGCGCCCACGGAGCTCGACGGCGTGATCGAGGCGCTCGCCGCGAGCCCGAGCGTGCGGCTCGACGGCCTGATGACCCACCTCGCGTGCGCCGACGACGACGACCTCGGCACGACCGAGGAGCAGCTCGCGCGCTTCTCCGCGATCGAGGCGCGGGCGCGCGCAGCCGGGCTCACGCCGCGGATCCGCCACGCGGCCAACAGCGCCGGCATGCTCCGCGTGGCGGCCGCGCGCCTCGACGCCGTGCGGCCTGGGATCGCGCTCTTCGGCGTCCCGCCGCGCGCCGGCCTCGGCGCCTCGGAGGCCGACTCGACGCGCGCTCCGCTGCCGGAGCTCCGACCCGTGATGCGCGTGCGCAGCGAGATCGTGAGCGTCCGCGATCTCCCGCAGGGCGAGCGCATCGGCTACGGCCACACCTGGCAGTCCGCGCGCAAGAGCCGCATCGCGACGGTGCCGATGGGCTACGCCGACGGCCTCAGCCGCCACCTGTCGAATCGAGGGCACGCGCTCGTCCGCGGCCGGCGCGCGCCCATCGTCGGCGCGGTCTCGATGGACCTGACGATGGTGGACGTGACGGACGTCCCGGGGTCGCGCCTCGGAGACGAGGTCGTGTTCCTCGGCGCTCAGGACGGGCCGCTCGGCAAGGACGTGATCAGCGCCTCGGAGATCGCCGATCACGCGGGGACGATCCCGTGGGAGGTGCTCACGAGCATCTCGCGCCGCGTGCCGCGCTTCTACCGCGAGCCGTAGGCGACACCGCGGCGAACCGCGCCGGTCCGGTGCGTGGACACGCGGCTCCGCTCTGGTACCTTCGATCCATGGCCCGGTCCGAGCGCGCGCTCCGACGCCGTCCGTGGGCGGCGGCGCTCACGGCCTGCGCGGTCGTCGCCGCGCTCGTCGCGTCCGCGGCATGCGGCGACTCCAGCCGCGCCGTCGCGAAGGCCGCGCGGCGCGCCACGGGCGCGGGCGGCGACACCGGCGCCGGGGGCGGCGACCTCTTCGACGCCGGCCCATCCGGCCCGCCAAGCCCCGACTCCAGCGACAACTGCGGCAATCAGGTCCACGGCATCGCCATCCGTGACGCGCCGACCGTCTACTTCATCCTGGATGGCTCCGGCAGCATGGCGACACCGGACGGCCCGAGCGGGAGCACCCGCTACAAGGCCGTCCGCGGAGCCGCGATCGACCTCGTCCGCAAGCTCGGCACGCTGGTGAACGTGGGGGCCGCCATCTTCCCCGCCGGCGGCGACTGCGGCACGGGCCAGCAGGTCCTCGCGCCGCAGCCCGGCAGCGCACCCTCCGGCGACGGCTCCGACGGACCGACGACGGAGGCCTTCAAGGACGCCACCAACCACGGGCCGACCGGCGGCACGCCGACCGCCGCGACGCTCGCTTCGCTGCAGCCCGTCCTCGCGAGCCTCGGCGACAAGGCCGTCGTGCTCCTCGCGACCGACGGTGGGCCGAACTGCAACCTGTCCGCCGCGTGCGACAAGGACCACTGCATCGCGAACCTCGAGGATCAGTGCGTCCCGGCGAGCGTCAACTGCTGCGCCGCCGTCGACGCCAACGGGCCGGCGATGTGCCTCGACGACGGCCCCACCGTCGCGGCCGTCGACGCGCTCCACAAGGCCGGCGTGACGGTCTACGTCATCGGCATCGCGACCGGCGCCGTCTACGAGGGCGTCCTCGACGCGATGGCGCAGAAGGGCGGAGCGCCGCTGGCCGGCGCTCACGCCTACTACCAAGTGGACGACCTCGGCGCGCAGCTCGCGGCGACCCTCGGCTCGATCGCGGGCAAGTTCATCACGTGCGAGTTCTCGCTCGACGAAGCCCCGGTCGACCCGTCCAAGACCAACGTGTGGCTCGACCAGACCTTGCTGTCGTTCGACCCGGTCGACGGCTGGTACTGGAAGGTGAAGTACTCCCAGATCGCGCTCGCCGGAAAGGCGTGCGCGGCGGTCAAGGGCGGGCAGGTCCAGCAGGTGCAAATCGTCGAGGGCTGTCCGACGCAGGTTTCGAAGTGACGCGGGCTCCGCGAGCCGAGCCCACGCCGCAGTCCGCGGACGCGCCGCACGTCGTCGAGCGCCTCGACGGCGCCACGCCCGAGCTCTCGGCGGTGATCGACGAGCTCGCGCGCACGTCGTTCGGCGATCCGAGCTTCTCGCTCCGCGCCGAGCTCGACCGCCCGTGGACGCGCGCGTGGGTGGCGCGCGGGCAGGCCGATGCGCTCGCGATCGCCGGCTTCGCGGTCGCGTGGCACGTCGCCGACGAGCTGCACGTGCTCAACGTCGCAGTGTCCCCCGAGCTGCGGAGGCGCGGCGTCGGCACCCAGATCATGGCGGCGGCGCTCCGCTACTCGGAGGCGCACCACCTCCGCATCGTGCTGCTCGAGGTTCGCCGATCGAACCGCCCCGCGCTGCGCCTCTACCGCGGCCTGGGCTTCTCGGTGCTCGGCGTGCGGCCTCGCTACTACGGCGACAACGACGAGGACGCCGTGGAGATGATCCTGTCGCTCGACCCGACGACCGGGGCCGTGGTGCCCGGTCGCGACGAGGTCCACATCGACATGTGATGGCTCCTCGCGCGATCGCGGCGCCCACGCGCCCCTCTTCGTCACGCCTCTCGGCGGGGCGGCGCCGCGGTGCTAAGGGCGACGCGCAAGGAGCCACCGTGCAAGGCGAACCCACGACATCGGCCGAAGGCTCCCTCGGAGCCCCGGCGCGCAAGCAGCTCCACGCGCTCCGGCTCGGCCGGCGCGACTCGATCGGCAGCGCGTATCAGGTGCTCACCTTCGAGGCCGCCGAGCCGCTCGTGGCGCGCGCGGGTCAGTTCACGATGGTGCGCGGCGCCGCGTGGGGCGACGCACCGCTGCTCGCGCGGCCGATGAGCCTGCTCACCGCCGGCGATCGCCCGTCGATCCTCGTGAAGGTCGTGGGCGAGGGCACCCGACGCCTGGCGCAGGCGGCGAGCGGAGAGACGTTCCACCTGCTGGCGCCGCTCGGCAAGCCCTGGTCACCCTGCCCCGCCGACCGGCGGCCAGTGCTGGTCGCCGGCGGCGTCGGCGTCGCGCCGCTCATCTTCCTCGCGCGCGAGCTCGCCGCAACGGGGGCCGGAAGCCCCCGGCCGCTCGCCCTCTACGGCGCGCGGACCCACGCCGATCTCCCGCTTGATCGCGACCTCGCCGAGCACGCCGAGCTGCGCATCGCGACCGAGGACGGCTCGCGCGGCGCCGCGGGCCGCGTGACCGTGCTGCTCGAGGCCGCGCTCGACGAGCTCGTCCAGGCGGGGGAGGCCCCGAGGATCTACACCTGCGGCCCCGACCGCATGATGGCCGCGGTCGCCGCCATTGCGGCCGAGCGGGGCGTCCCGTGCGAGGCGTCGCTCGAGACGCCGATGGCTTGCGGCTACGGAGTGTGCCTCGGCTGCCCCGTGTCGAAGCAGGGCGGCGGCTACCTCTACGCGTGCACCGAGGGGCCGTGCGTCGATGCGGCGACCATCGACTGGACGAGGGGCGCATGATCAGCGGGCCCGATCTCACCGTCGACGTCGGACGGCTGACGCTGCACAACCCGGTGCTCACCGCGTCGGGCACGTTCGGCTACGGCCTCGAATACGACGACTTCTTCGACGTCGCGACGCTCGGCGGCATCTGCACGAAGGGCCTCTCGCTCGAGCCGCGCGCGGGCAACCCGCCCGACCGCATCTGCGAGACCGCGGCCGGCATGCTCAACGCCATCGGCCTCGCGAACGTCGGCGTCGAAGCCTTCTGCCGCGACAAGCTGCCCACGCTCCGCGCGCGCGGCGTCACGGTCGTCGCCAACATCTTCGCGACCTCCGTCGAGGAGTTCGTCGAGCTCGCCCGCCGCGTCGACCGCGAGCCCGGCATCGCCGCGCTCGAGCTGAACGTCTCGTGCCCAAACGTGGCCAAGGGCGGGCTCCAGTTCGGCGTCGATCCCGTCGCGGCGGCGCGCGTGACGGCCGCGTGCCGCGAGGTCACCCGCCTGCCGATCTGGGTGAAGATGTCGCCCGAGGCCGGCGACGTCCGCGCCGTGGGCCGCGCGTGCGAGGAGGCCGGCGCCGACGCGCTCAGCGCCATCAACACGATCCGCGGCCTCGCGATCGACGTCGAGACGTGGCGCCCGCGGCTCGGCAACAAGACGGGCGGCCTCTCCGGGCCCGCGCTCAAGCCGATCGCGCTCCGCATCGTGTGGGAGCTCGCGCACGCCGTGAAGATCCCGATCATCGGCATCGGCGGCATCGCCACCGCCGACGACGCGATCGAGTTCCTCCTCGCGGGCGCGTCGGCCGTGCAAGTGGGCACGGCGAGCTTCGCCGATCCGCTCGCGTCCAAGCGGGTGCTCGACGGCGTGGCGGCCTACTGCGCGCGGCGGGGGATCGCCGCGCGCGATCTCGTCGGACGCATGATCGGGTGACCGGCGCGCCGAGGAGGCGCCCGCCTCACCAGCGCTTCTTGTTGAACACCGCGAACCGGCTCTGCACCGGGATGGCCACCCCGTTCAGCCGGTACGGCGTGAGCAGCCAGGGTCCGAGGATCTCCTTCGCCTTGTCGTCGAAGGGCTGAATCTGGGCATCGGTCTGCTTGTACGCGTCGACGATGCGCTCCTGAAGCACGCGCGCGTCGACGTTCGGCGTCGCGTCCTCGACCTTCTGCATCTCGCTTCGCAGGCCCTCGAGGAGGTTCGTGTACTTCTGGAGCGGCGTGTCGGTCAGCGGCGCGGCGGCGGCGTTGCCCGCCTTCTCCTGCGGAACGCCGAACTCGATGAGCCGCTTGAACGTGTCGGGCACCTCGCTCACGCGGTCGCCGATCTTGCGCACGTCGATGTTGATGCGGAAGCCGCTGAGCTGCGTCGCCTTCTGCGACAGCTGCTGATTCGCGAGCTTCGACGCCTCGTTGTTGTTGAGCACGCTCGATCCGCGCTTCCACTGCGTGTGGTCCTCGACCGCGCGCAGGATGCGGAGGTACGGCCAGTCGGGCGTCGTGAGGACCTTGTAGAGCTCGAGGGCCTGCTTCACCGTCGCCGGCTGGTGCACGGTGATGTCCTTGAGCCAGTCGGTCCACGTCTGCTTGTATTTCTCCTCGTAGTCGCTCGCGAGGTTCTTGATGTTCGCCGCGACGCGCTCGGCCTTCTCCTCGGAGGTGAGCGGCACGACCCACGCCTCGCGCTCGAGGTACGTGGCCCCCTCGGCGATGTTCTGGGCGACCATGTAGTGCCCCTTCTCGGTGTAGGGGCCCTCGACCTCCACCGACTTCTTCTCGTCCTTCAGCTTCTTGCTCGAGATCACCTTGAGCACGTCGGGCCGGTCGACGAAGAGGTCGGCGAGCGTGAGCGGCGGGTACTTCCGGTTAGCGCGCGTCGCGTCGCCCGCCTCGTCGTACTTGTCGTCGACGATCACGTTGACGAAGATGTCGTAGTAGCGCCTGCGAACCGGCACGCCGTTCAGCACCTTGCGCACGCGATCGACGAGCTCCGGGCTCGTCGGCAGCGGCGTGACCTTCTTCGCCTTCAGGAGCGTGAAGTAGTAGCGCACGTGCGGCGTGATGAGCTTCTTCAGCTCCGCCTCGGCCATGTTGCTCGTCGACCGCAGGCTCTCCGCCCAGAGCGACACGTAGCGCCCCGTCGCCCAGTCGACGTCGAGGTGCTCGACGTCGCTCAGCATGAGGTACGTCTTCAGGTCGAGCCGCTCGCGCAAGTAGGGGTCGCCCTTCGCGACCTTGAGGCGCTCCTCCAGCTTGCTCCGGCTCGGCACGCCGAAGCCTTGCTGGAGGCTCGCGACGTAGACCGCGACCGTCGCGCGATACACGTCCTCGCCGCGGTACATGAACCAGCTCATCTTGAAGGGCACGCCGCCCTCGCGGTAGCCGTCGAGCTCCTGGAGCCGGTCGAGCAGCGGAGCCATCGCTTCGATCTTGCCGCCCGCGGGCTTGCCATCGTTCCAGACGACGGCGGCGGCCGCCTTCGCGCGCTCCTCGGTCTCGATCAGGAACGTGCGGTTGTTGAAGAAGCTGACGACGCCGGGGATCGCCACGATCACGCCGAGCAGGAGCGCCGCGACGCTGACCGCGACGCGCATGAGCGCCTGCCGCCGGACCTCGCCCGCGCTGCGGGCCGCGATGTCGCCGTCCGGGAAGACGACGCCCATGAACACGTCGTAGAGGAAGTAGCTCTTCGACTCGAGCGGCGCCTGAACCGTGGCCTCGGGCGGGCGCACGCCCATCGCTTGACCCATGCGCGCGAGCACGCGGTCGAGGGGGCGCCCCTCCTGGGTGCCGCTCGTGAAGTAGAAGCCGCGGAAGATGGGCGTGCCCTGGAACGCGTTGACCATGAACATGGTCGCCACGAGGTCCGAGAGGTTGCGCTTCAAGCCCGTGAATTCGAGCGGGAATTGGTAGATCTTCTCGCGCGACTCACGGATGCGCTCGCTGGCGAGGCGCTTGAGCGCCCGACCGTGGAGCTGCTTGACGAGGACGTCGAACTGCGCGTCGAAGATCTTGCCGGGCTCGGTCTTGGGGGCGTCGAGCCGCAGCGTCGCGCCCCACGGCTGGGATCGGTCGCTCTTGCGCAGGTCGTTGAAGAACTCGTTGAAGCCCGCGACGAGGTCGACCTTCGTGAAGAGCAGGTAGACGGGCACCACCATGTGCAGCTGCGTCATCACCTCGTCGACGCGGGCGCGGAGCTTCTTGCCCATCGCCTCGATCTGCTGCTCGTTCGCGTCGATCAGGTCCGTGATGCTGATCGCGATCAGGATGCCGTTGATCGGGCGGCGCGCGCGGTAGCGCTTGAGCATCTGCAGGAAGGCGATCCACTCCTGGTGATCGTCCTGCTCGGTCGAGTAGCGGCCAGCGGTGTCGAGGAGGATGGCCTCGTTCGTGAACCACCAGTCGCAGTTGCGGGTGCCGCCGACGCCGCGCACGCCGCCGCCGCTCGACGGGTTCGCGTACGGGAAGACCAGGCCCGAGTGCTTGAGCGCGGTCGTCTTGCCGGCGCCGGGGGGGCCGATGATGACGTACCAGGGCAGCTGGTAGAGCGCGGCGGCGCCGCTCGCGTTGCCGCCGAGCCGGGACGACTTGAGCGCGGAGATGCCCGAGAGGACCTGCTTCTGCAGCTCCTGGATCTCGGCGCGGCGCTCGGGGCGCGCGTTCAGCGCTTGCTGCGCGCCTTGCTGCGCGATCGCCTGCTCGAGCGCCTTCGCCGCGCGCCCCGCGCGGAGGCGCCGGACGACGAAGAAGAGGACGAGGAAGACGGCCACGCCGACGGTAGCCACCGCCGGGATCCACATCCCGAGATCGGGGTACAGGGCGAGCTTGAGTACGAACCAGAGCGCCCAGGCGATGAGGGCGACGAGCGCCGAAAGGATCCAGAGCACGGTCTCGGGACGATATCAGGGATCGGTCCGTGTCGACCCCTCCGCTATCGGCGACCACGAGGAGGCGCGCCTCGAGCCTTGCGCCCGGGGCGGCGCCGAGGCCATGACGCACGACGATGTGGCCGGCCCTGCTCCTCGTCGCGGCCGGGCTCGCGATCCTCGTGGGCCTGCGGCGCGCCAACGAGCTCTTCGTCGTCGATCTCCGCGACGGCCGCGCGCGGCTCGTCCGGGGGCGCCTGCCTCCGCGCCTGCTCGCCGACCTCGGCGACATCGCCCGGGCATCGCCATCCGCGCGCGGCCGCGTGCGCGTCGTGGTGAGCTCCGCCCGGCCGGAGGTCCTCGTCGGAGGAGCGATCCACGACGACGCCGCGCAGCGCGTCAGGAACGTGGTGGGCCTCTTCCGCCTCTCGCAGCTCCGCGCGGGGCGCGGCCGCTCGCCGGCCCGTCGTGACTAGTTGACCTGGTCGTAGTCGGCGGGGCTGAGGGCGCCGTCGGCGTCCTCGCCGGCTCCCATCTTGCGCGCGCGGATGGCCTCGACGGCGATCTCGATGACCTCGAGCCGCGTCGTGGGCGCGAAGTACTCCTCGATCGAGACGGGCGGCAGCTCCGCGAGCCGGGACGCCACGGCCTCGCGGTCCTCCTCCGTCAGCTCGAGGCGGCTCTCGCCCTCGCGATCGCTCTCCGGCAGCTCGAGCGCGTCCTCGATCAGCTGCACCGGAGAGAACGCCAGGTACACAGGCTCGAGCTCGACCCTCCAGTAGGTGGGGTCGTCCCCCTCGGCGCTCCACCAGGCAGGGAAACGCCGCCGCACGACCTCACCGAAGTACGCGCCGGCGGATTGGGCGAGCAGCGGCACCGCCTCGGGACGTGCCGGCGCCGCGCCGCGCGCCTGGGCCAGGTAGTGGTCGAGAACGGAGAGGGTCTCCGGCGTGTAGTCGAGCCGCACGCCGACCGCCCGTTCGACGAATTTCACGCACGCCTCGGAGAGGTCGCGGATGGCCGCCGGCGCCCCGCCCTCCGCGGCGAGCGCGAAGCCGGAGCCCCGCGCGCCGTTCGGTCCCGCCGTCTGTCCGTCATCGCGGTCGTCGTCGTGGTTCACGCAGTTGCTGTGCCGAAGTCTTCGGCGCCGCGCAAGGCCGCACCGGCAACGCCTTCACGAACGCGCGGAATCTCCCGTAACGATAGACGGTCCGTGCTAAAGTCCCTGCCCCATGCGCCTCGGGATCTTCAGCGACACGCACGCGAACTACGAGGCATTGTGCGCGGTCCTCGAGGCCTACAAGCAAGAGCGAATCGACACGTACTACTGCCTCGGTGACACGGTCGGCTACGGCGGCTCGCCGAACGAGTGCGCCGACATCGTGCGCAAGACGGCGAAGAAGACGATCCTCGGCAACCACGACGCCGCCGTCGCGGGCCGCATGGACTACTCGTACTACTACGAGGCGGCGCGACAGGCGCTCGACACGCACGCCGCGATGCTCTCGTCGGAGAACGCGGCGTGGCTCCGCAGCCTGCCCTATCGCGAGAAGCTCAACGACGTCGACGTCGACCTCTGCCACGGCTCGCCGGTTCGGCTGGAGGAGTTCGAGTACATCTTCGCGCCCGAGCAGGCCCGCGAGTGCCTGCCGATGTGGTCCGAGCTCGGTCACCTCACGCTCATTGGACACTCGCACCTCTGCAAGGTCTTCGCGCTGACGCCGACGTCGGTGGAGGAGCTCCCCGCGGTCGACTTCGTCCTCGAGGACGACCGGAAGTACATCGTGAGCGTCGGCTCGGTCGGCCAGCCGCGCGACTACGACAACCGCGCGAGCTACACGGTCTACGACTCCGAGGCGAAGCGGTTCGCGTTCCGGCGGATCGAGTACGACATCGAGTCGGCCGCGGAGAAGGTCCTGCGGGCGAAGCTCGAGCGCAACTTCGCGCACAGGCTCTACATCGGGGTTTAGTCTCGATGGGGCCGCGAGCGGCCCCAAACCCCGCGCTGCTGCTCTCGATGGGGCCGCGAGCGGCCCCAAACCCCGCGCTCCTGCGGAGCGCTGCTGCTCTCGATGGGGCCGCGAGCGGCCCCAAACCCCGCGCTCCTGCGGAGCGCTGCTGCTCTCGGCTCGCGTCGGCGGGGCCGGGCATCGCGGGCCGGTGTCGCGCACCGCGCCCGAGGCGAGCGTCACCTCCCGCGCGGGGACTTCCTCGCGCGGGCGTGAACGATGAGCGAGGCCGACTCGTTCGTCGGAGCCGAGCCGTCGAAGTCGCCGGCCCGCCGGGTGACCTCGAAGCCGTTGTAATGAAGCAGGGCCTCGAGCTCGGCTGGGTGGAACTGGCGGTGGGCGAGCGGGGTCATCCACGCCTCCGCGCCGCTCTCGGGGATGAACTCCATCGCGACGAACAGCACCTGCCGGAGCTTGTCGTAGTCGAAGCGCTCGGTGTAACGGACGCGCTCGCCGGGCCCGCCGTCCGCCCCGGGGTACACGAACGACGGCGCGGAGTACGCGCGTTCGGGCTTGCGAGCCAGCTCGGTCGGCTCCGGGATCGACACGTCGAAGACGAGCTCGCCGCGCGGCGCGAGGTGCGCGCGCACGGTCGCTAGGAACCGCTCCACGTCGCGCCGCTCGTAGAGGTGCAAGAATGCGTTGAACGGACAGAACACCAGCGGGAAGCGACGGCCCAGCCGCACGGCGCGCATGTCGCCACGGCGCAGCGTCACCCGGGCCCGCACCTCGGGCTCCTCGGCCGCGAGCCGCGCTCTCAGATCGGCCAGCATCGGCGCCGACAGGTCGACGCCGGCCACCTCGACGCCACCCCGCGCGAGCGGGACCGCGATCCGCCCGTTGCCGCAGCCGAGCTCGAGCACCGGACCGCCCCGGCTCTCCGCGAGGTCGACGTAGTAGCGGACGTCGTCGAGGCGTCGACGGTAGGTCTTGGTGTAGTAGGCGGGGTCGTCGTAGTGCGCGGTCGTGCCCGCCAGCAACTCGGCGTCGACCCTGCGAGCGGCCCGGGGCTTGGGGCCGCTCGCGACCCCATCACGCCCCACCTTCAACGGAGGGCGTTGGCCTTCTGCTGCGCGCGCACCCACTCGTTCACGACCTCACTCGAAGGGCGGTTGAAGTGCACCTTGCCGGCCGCGATCTCGCGCAGGCTGGTGACGGCGGGCTTGTTCTTGGTCTTCACCAGCGGGTCGTTGCCCTTCATGAGCTGACGGCAACGGATGGCAGCGAGGATGACGAGCGCGAAGCGGTTCTCTTCGCGATCGAGGCAGTCTTCGACGGTGACGCGGGCCATAGGGGCGAAGAACTACCTCTCCGGGGGCTCCGAGGCAAGTCGGCCGAGCCCGCCCTCACCTCCATTCGCTTCGGCGACGCCAATCCCGCGGGTCCCGAGGCCGTCGAACCACGGCTCCGCGTCCCACACGAACGCGGGCACGCCGAGCCGGTCGAACGGCTCTGAAAGGTCCGCCGGCGGCGGCGCCGACACGGCGAGCCGAGCCCCGGTGCGCGGGTGCGGCAGCGCGATCGCCGACGCATGGAGGGCGAGCCGATGGAGGCCCCAGCGCTCGCGAAAGAGGCGGTTGTGGTCTCCTTTGCCGTAGTTGACGTCGCCGATCAGCGGGTGGGACAGGTGCTTCATGTGCCGCCGGATCTGGTGGAGCCGCCCGGTCTTCGGCTCCGCCTCGACGACGGAGTACGGGCCATCGAGGGCGACGAGGCGGCGAAACCAGGTGACGGCGGGCACGCGCGGCCCCCCCTCCGCGCGCGGCACCGGGTGGTCGACGACGCCTCGCTCCGGGGCGAGGCCGCGGACGAGCGCGACGTACCGCTTGGCCACGGCACCCGCCTCCCAGGCAGCGGAGAGCGCGCGCGCGGCCTCGGGGTGGAGCGCGAACACGAGGGCGCCGCTCGTCGCGCGATCGAGTCGGTGCACCGGGTGGACATGACGACCCACCAGGTCACGGACCAGCGTCATCGCGACGACCTCATCGTCGCCCCAACCGCGATGCACGAGGAGCCCGGATGGCTTCGCCGCGACGACCACATCGTCGTCGCGATACAAGAGCGTGATCTCGGGCCGTCGGGCGGACATGCGCCGCCAGCATCGCGCACCGCGGCCGGCGCGGCCAGCCCGCGCGCGAGGCCGCCCGACTCGCAGGTTCGGGCAACGGTGATAGGTTTCGGGCGATGCAAGGCGAAGGCCCCCCCGACGCGGCGAACCAGCCGCTCTCGGCCGCGACCGCCTTCCGGGTCGGCCGACGCCAGACCGTCGTGGAGCGCCTCGGCGGGGCGATCGGCCTCGGCGCGCTGCTCGCCCTCGCCGGGGCCAGCGTCGGGGCCGGTGCGCTGCTCGTGCAAGGCGGGCGCACCGACGGCGTCCTCGGCGGCGCCGCGATGCTCGCCGGTTTGGTCGTCGCCGTGGCCGCGCTCGCTGCGATCCGACGCCGCCTTGCGCGCGCCGGCGCGGGCGTGGCGCTCGTGTCGACGTGCCCCGTGTGCGGCTATCGGAGCGCACGGACCTTCGGCGACGCGCCGACGGTCTGCGGCGCGTGCCCCGCGTACCTGGAGGCGCGCGGCCTCTTCGTTCGCGAGGTCGACGAGGGCTCGTACCGCGGCTCGCCCGATTTCGCGCTCCCGCTGCGCGTGATCGACGCCCTCCCCGGGGGCCCCCGCTTCCCGGGAACGTGCGTCATCTGCGGCAACCCCGCGCGACACCGACGCGCGATCGCCTTCTTCGACGCGAGCGCCCTGGCCGCGCGCGCGCAAGAGTCGCTCTTCCCCGACCACTCGACCGCGTACAGCGCGTCGCGCGGCAAGACGCAGCACCTCGGCGCCGCGCACGTCCGCGACTCGGTCCGCGACCTCTCGTTCCCTGTCTGCGACGACGACCATGCCGAGGGCGACCTCTTTCCGGTCGCCTACACGGCCGAGACCTTCGGCTTCTCGTCGTACCGCGCCTACAAGGCTTTCTGCGCCCTCAACGGCATCGCCTCGCTGCGCCGCACCCGCGGGTCGCGCGCCTCGATCCCAGGCAGAAAATGAGCAGATCCGGCCCTGCCGCGCGATCACGCGGCGGACGTGAGCGCCGGAGCGACAGGGCGGCGGGCGCGCCGACGGCGCACCTACCCCAGGGAAGCTAG
Organism: uncultured delta proteobacterium; assembly: GCA_903906315.1. Classification (GTDB taxonomy): domain Bacteria; phylum Myxococcota_A; class Polyangia; order Polyangiales; family Polyangiaceae; genus CAIVJW01. The sequence goes on from CAIVJW010000026.1 coordinate 52,015, forward strand.
AACGCCTCGACGACCGTCCCGAGGTTCTCGCCCATGCACACGCGCTTGATGTTGCCGTGGTTCGTGAGCTTGAAGACCCGGATCGGCAGCTTGTTCTCGCGACACAACGTGACGGCGGTCGAGTCCATCACGCCGATGCGGTCGACGAGGAAGCGGTCGTACGACAGGCGAGTGAACATCTGCGCGTCATCGTGGCGCTGCGGGTCGCGGTCGTAGATGCCCTCGACCTTCGTCGCCTTGAACAGCGCCTCCGCCTGGATCTCCATCGCGCGCAGGGCCGCGGCCGTGTCGGTCGAGAAGAACGGGTTGCCCGTCCCGGCCGCGAAGATGACCACGTTGCCCTTGTCGAGGTGCCGCATCGCGCGCCGACGGATGTACGGCTCGGCGACCTGGCGAATCTCGATCGCCGTCATGACGCGGGTCGGCACGCCGGCCTTCTCGAGCGCATCCTGGAGCGCGAGCGCGTTGATGACCGTCGCCAGCATGCCCATGTAGTCGCTCTGGGAGCGGTCCATCCCGGCGCTGGCCCCCTTGAGGCCGCGAAAGATGTTCCCGCCGCCGACGACGATCCCGATCTGGACCCCCATCACGTGCAGCTCGGCGAGCTCGGCGGCGACCGCCTTCAACGTCTCCGGCTTGATGCCGAAGCCGCCGTCGACACCGCACAGGGCCTCTCCGCTGATTTTCAGCACGATACGGCGGTACTTGAGCCCCGAGGTGGGGACGGCGGGCGGCAAGGAGTCGGTGGGGCGCGGCACGGGCGCACTCGTAATCTCACGGCGTCCCGACGGCAACCCGTGGTAGATCGCGCGCGATGCTCCGACTCTCCCCTCCCCTCCCCGACCGCCGACCGACCCGCGCCGCCCTGCTCATCGCGCTCGGCGTGGCCAGCGTGCTCGGCGGCTGCAACGAGTCGGCCCTCGCGCCCCAGCCCGACGGCGGCCCCACGGTCCCAGGGCTCTCGGCCGAGCAGGCCGCGCGCCCGATCGCCAAAGTCGGGGACAAGGTCATCACGCTGGGCGATTTCGCCCGAGCGCTCGACCGGATGGACCAGTTCGACCGGCTGCGCTACCAGACGAAGGAGCGCCGCCGCGAGCTGCTCTCCGAAATCATCGACGTCGAGCTCCTCGCCGCCGAGGCCCGGCGCCGTGGCCTGGACAAGGCCAGCGACACCGAGGACGCAATTCGCCAGATCCTACGCGACGCGCTCCTCGCTCAGGCTCGCAAGGACCTGCCGGCCCCCGCCGAGGTCCCGCAGCAAGAGGTCCGCGCCTTCTACGACGCGAACATCGAGCGCTTTCGCGAGCCCGAGCGCCGCCGCGTCGGCGCCATCGTGCTCGACGCGAAGGACCGCAAGGAGGCCGAGAAGGTCCTCAAAGCCGCAGCCAAGCTCAAGAACGCGACCGATTGGGGCGAGCTCTACTACGCACATGCCCCGGGCGGTGCGAAGGCGCGCGGTCCCAACGCGCCCCTCGACCTCGCCGGTGACCTCGGCTTCGTGGGGCCGCCCGACGACCTCAAGGGCGCGAGCGCGAAGGTTCCCGAGCCCGTGCGCGTCGCGGTCTTCAAGATCGCGCAGGTCGGCACCGTCGCCGAGGAGCTCGTCGAGGTGGGCGACAAGCTCTGGGTCGTCCGCATGACGGGCCAAACGGGCGCGCACAGCCGATCGCTCGCGGAAGCCGACCGATCGATCCGCGTCCTCCTCATTCAGCAAAAGATGGCGGACAAGGAAAAGGCGCTTGAGACGGAGCTTCGCAAGAAGTTCCCCGTCCAGATCGACGAGAGCGCGCTCGCGCAGGTGAAGGTGCCGAGCGCGGCGGACGTCGCAGCCGCAGCGACGCCGCGGTGGGGTGGGGGCGAAGCAGCGGACGGTGGCGCGGTGGGTGGCGGCCATGCCTCGCCGGATGCCGGTCACTGAGGGGCTCGTCGCTGCGGGACGGCTCGCACGCGGACGCGCGCCGACGAGCGAGGCGGCGCGCGCGGTCGTGGCCGAGCGCACGACCAAGAAGGACTGGGGGCAGCAGCTCCGCTACGCGGCGACGACGGTCACCGAGCTCGACCGCGCGCTCGGGCTGACCGCCGACGAGCTCGCCGGCGCTCGACGCGCCGAGCAGCAGGGGCTGCCCATCCGCGTCACGCCCTACTACCTCGCGCTCTGCGACCGCGCGGACCCGCGCTGCCCGATTCGCTTGCAGTGCGTCCCGCACGCGGACGAGGCCCTCGAGGTGCCCGGCGACCTCGAGGACCCGCTCGGCGAGGTCGCGCACGAGGTCGCCCCGCACCTGGTCCGCCGCTACCCCGATCGCGCGCTCCTCCTGTCGACCGATCGCTGCGCCGTCTACTGCCGCTTCTGCACGCGATCACGCATGGTCGGCGACGGCGGTGGCGCCCTCCCGCTCAAGGCGCTCGAGCCGGCGATGGCGTGGCTCGAGGCGCACCCGGAGGTGCGCGACGTGATCGTGAGCGGCGGCGACCCGCTCACCGTCTCGACCGAACGCCTCACCCACCTGCTCGCGCGCCTGCGCACGATCCCGAGCGTCGAGACCATCCGGCTCGCGACCCGCGTCCCGGTCACGCTCCCGCAGCGCGTGACGGCCGAGCTCGTGCGCGCGCTCCGGCCCTTTCACCCGCTGTGGCTGATGACGCACTTCAACCACCCGAAGGAGCTCACGCGCGAGGCGGAGCGCGCCTGCAAGCGCCTCGTCGACGGAGGCTTCCCGGTGATGAATCAGACCGTGCTCCTGCGCGGCGTCAACGACGACGCCGCGACGCTCGAGGCGCTCTTCCGCGGCCTCGTGCGCTGGCGCGTGAAGCCGTACTACCTGCTGCAAATGGATCCGGTGCGCGGGACGAGCCACCTGCGCACGCCGCTCGCCGCCGGCGTCGCGATCATGGAACAGCTGCAGGGGCGCCTCACCGGCATCGCCTTGCCGAAGCTCATCGTCGACACGCCCGGCGGGCTCGGCAAGGTCCCCGTCGGCCCGGACTACGTCGTCGCGCGTGCGCCGGGGCGGACGACCCTGCGCACGCACCGGGGCGCGATCGTCGACTACGTCGATCCGCCCGAAGGCGACCCGATCTAGCGCAACGCGGTGCTCGCGAGGCGTGAGGCTGCCCGCGGCGGCGAGGGCGGCGTTCGCCGGCGCGAACAGGCCGACGGCCCCATCGCGACTACCTCGCGGGCTGGTTCGAGGGCCCGAGGAACTGGGCGACCACCGTGGTGCCGCCGGCCTCCTCGCCCCCCACCCGCCGCACGTGGACGGAGACGGGGAAGTCGCCGTGAAACTGGCCGCCGTCCACCACGACGAAGAACGGCGCGCGCGCGCCCGCCAGCGACGCGAGCTCGATCTTCTGGAGCGGCACGACGAACGCCACGCCCTGCACCGGCACGGGCTCGAGGAGGAACGTCTCGGTCCCGCCGCGCTTGTTGACGAGGTGGATCTCGAACGAGTTGCGGATCTTGCCGGCCTCCGTGACGTACGGAAGCCCGGGCAGGCGCAGCAGGTTCGCCTCGAAGTCGACGTGCTTCTTGAACGCGAACGTCGCGACCGCGAGGCCGAGGAGCCCGAAGAACGTGTAGACGTAGAGCCGCGACCGCAGGAAGCGCTTGGGCTTCGCCATGAGGCCGTTGAGCGAGTCGTAGCGGACCAGCCCGCGCTTGCGGCCGAGCTTGTCCATGACCTCGTCGCAGGCGTCGATGCACGCGGTGCAGCCGATGCAATCGAGCTGCATGCCGTTGCGGATGTCGATGGCCGTCGGGCAGACGACGACGCAGCGCTTGCAGTCGACGCAGTCGCCGGCACCGTCGGCGCCGAGCTTGCCTCGTGGCTCTCCGCGGGCATCGTCGTACCCGATCGTGATCGAGTCGTCGTCGACGAGCGCCGACTGAAGCCGGCCGTACGGGCAGACGATGAGGCAGAGCTGCTCGCGGAACCAGGCGAAGTTGACGTACAGCAAGCCCGTCACCGTGAACGCCCAGGCGAACGCCTCGGGGTGATCCGACGGGTGGCTCCGCATCATCTCCCAGAGCCGCGGGATGGAGACGAAGTAGCTGACGAAGACGTGCGCGACGAACACCGAGAGCACGAGGTAGACCGCGTGCTTGATCGCGATCTTCGCGAGCTTCTCGAGGCCGAAGGGGGCCCTCTCGAGCCGGATCCGCTGCTCGCGGGACCCCTCGACGAGGCGCTCGATCGGACGGTAGAGGCCCTCCAAGAACACGGTCTGCGGGCAGGCTCACCCGCACCAAACGCGCCCGGCCACGGCCGTCGCGTAGAGCAGCGCGAACGCGGTGCCCGTCAGCAGGAAGAACATCAGCCAGATGTCCTGCGAGTTGAACGTGGCACCGAAGAGGAAGAACTTGCGGTGCTCGACGTCGACGAAGATGGCAGGCTGACCGCCCATCTTGATCCACGGGAGCACCGCCCAGAACGCGATGAGCGCGTAGAAGCCGACGCGCCGGGCCGTATCGAAGCGGCCCCGCACGTCGGCCGTCTGCACGAAGGTGCGCGAGCCGTCGGTGTTGAGTGAGCTGGTGGCCGTCGACCGAAGGATCGGCAGCCTGGTCTTTTCGCTCTCCGACATCTCGCGCCGAGACCCCAGCGAGGCGGGTCCCTACTCCTCCTTGTCACCCTGGGGCGGCTTGCCGCCAGCGACGTTGGTGTTACGCAGCGTGAGCACGTACGCCACCACCGATCGCACCTTCGAGTCGCCGAGCTGAGGTCCCCACGCCGGCATGCCCTTGGCGGCGAAGCCGTCGCGGACCGTGTTGAAGACCTTGTCGGGCGCGCCTCCGTGCATCCAGAACGGGTCGGTCAGGTTGGGCCCGATGGTCCCCCCGCCGCCCGGGCCGTGGCAGGCGACGCAGGTGGTCGTGAAGACCTCCTGCCCCGCCTTCACGGCGTTCGCGTCCTTCGAGAGGGCGATCAGCTCCTCGGGCTTGACGGCGCTCTTGGCCTTCACGGCCTCGAGCGCAGCCATCTCCTCGCGATAGGCCGCGTCAGGGCCCGCGCCGATCTTGAACGTCTCGAAGTGGAGCCAGTACCAGCCCGCGAAGACGATCGCCCCGAAGAGCGTGTACAGCCACCAGTTCGGGAGGCGGTTGTCATATTCCTGGATGCCGTCGTACTCGTGGATGACCTGGTCCTGTTGATCCGAGGACTTGTCCACCGGCGCGCCGGTGCCTTGGGTCTGCGTGCTCATCGGCCTTTCTCCAACGCAGGTCGAGAGGCCGCGTGCGCGGCGCCCTCGAGGGCGGTTGACGGAGCCGCTCGCGAGGCTCCGTCGTCTTCACCGAGCGGGATCCTCGCCATCGCGTCGAACTCGTCCGCCTTGTGGCGGAACACCCGAGCGACGACGAGGGTGAAGACCCCGACGAAAATGAGGAGCCCCACGATCGGAAACAGGAGCAGGGGGCTCTGAGCCATCAGCTGGCGGATCACGGTCGTCTCCTCAAGGCGTCAGCGTCGAGACGGCCGGAGCCTTGCCGCCGGACGCGGGAGGCTGCGGACCGCGCCCGAGGCGCTGCAGGAAGGAGATGAGCGCGACGATCTCGGTGTCGGGCGCGACGTCGACGCCGTTCGCCTTGAGATCGGCGACGATCTCGTCGGCGTGCGACTTCGCGTCCTGCGCCCCGGTGCCAATTTCCTCCGGGGTGTAGGGTACGCCGACGGCTCGCATGGCGCGCATCTTGTCGGGGATGCTCGCCGCGTCGTTCTTCGCGGTCGCGAGCTGCGCGTACGGCGGCATGTTCGATCCAGGCGAAATCTGGCGCGGATCGACCATGTGCTTGTAGTGCCAGAGGTTCGGGTACTTGCCGCCCTCGCGCGCGAGGTCGGGGCCCGTGCGCTTGGAGCCCCACTGGAAGGGGTGATCGTAGCGCGAGTCGTCGAGGGTCGAGGCCTCGCCATAGCGCGCGGTCTCGAAGCGGAAGGGCCGAATCATCTGCGAGTGGCACGTGTAGCAGCCCTCACGCAGGTAGATGTCGCGACCCGAGAGCTCGAGCGGCCGGTACGGCTTCGCCTCGATGCCCGTCGCCGCGGTCTGCTCGACGAGCAGCGACGGGACGATCTCCACGACCCCGCCAACGAGCACCGCGAGCACGGTGAGCACGGTGAAGAGGAGCGGGCGCCCCTCGAGGAGGGAGTGCCAGGTGGGCTTGCCCTTCTCGCGAGCGAGCTGGAGGAAGTAGGCGCCGACGCCGCCGACGATCGCCGTGAGAAGGACCATCGTGAAGCTCGCGATCTCGCTGCGGAGACCGGCGAGCAGCATGATGGCCGTCGTGACGGCCGCGAGCAGCACCGGCCGACCGAAGATGAGGCTCGTCCACGGCACGACGGGCTCGGCGTCCTTCTCGATCAGGACCTCGGCCTCGCCGTCGACGGCCTTGCCGGCCTTCGCGGTCATGAAGAGGTTCCACGCCATCATGAGCTGACCGACGAGGAACAGCGTGCCGCCGACGATGCGCGTCCAGTACATCGGTCGGAGCGCCATGAGCGTCTCGACGAAGTTCGGGTAGAGCAGGCCCCCTTCGGGGTTCTGCGCGCGCCACATCATGCCCTGGGTCACGCCGGCGACCCACATCGAGACCATGTAGAGCAGGATGCCGATGGTCCCGATCCAGAAGTGCAGATCGGCCGCGCGCTTCGAGTGGAGCTGCGTGCCCCAGAGCCGCGGCACGAGGTAGTAAAACATGCCGGCGGCCATGAAGCCGTTCCAGCCGAGCGCGCCCGAGTGGACGTGGCCGATGATCCAGTCGGTGTAGTGGGCGAGGCCGTTGACGCTCTTGATGGAGAGGAGCGGCCCCTCGAACGTCGCCATGCCGTAGAACGTGACGCCCGCCGCGAGGAACTTGAGGACCGGATCCTCACGCAGCTTGTCCCAGGCGCCGCGGAGCGTGAGCAGGCCGTTGATCATGCCGCCCCAGCTCGGGGCCCAGAGCATGATGCTGAAGATCATGCCGAGGGTCTGCGCCCAGTTCGGCAGCGAGCTGTTGAGCAGGTGGTGGGGGCCGGCCCAGATGTAGAGGAAGACGAGCGCCCAGAAGTGCACGACGCTGAGCCGGTACGAGTAAACCGGCCGCCCCGAGGCCTTCGGCACGAAGTAGTACATGATGCCGAGCACGGGCGTCGTGAGGAAGAACGCGACCGCGTTGTGGCCGTACCACCACTGGATCAGCGCATCCTTCGCGCCGCCGTAGATCGAGTAGCTCTTCAGGATCGAGACCGGGATCTCGAGGCTGTTGACGATGTGCAGAACGGCGACGGTCACGATCGTGGCGATGTAGAACCAGATCGCGACGTAGAGGTGCTTCTCGCGCCGGTTCCACAGCGTCCAGAAGAAGTTGATCGCGAAGACGACCCAGATCACCGCGATGGCGAGGTCGATGGGCCACTCGAGCTCCGCGTACTCCTTGCCGGTCGTGAAGCCGAGCGGGAGCGTGACGGCCGCGGAGACGATGATGAGCTGCCAGCCCCAGAAGTGGATCTTCGCCAGGAGATCCGAGGCGAGCCGCGCCTTCACGAGGCGCTGCGTCGAGTAGTACATGCCCGCGAAGATCATGTTGCCGACGAACGCGAAGATCGCCGCGTTCGTGTGCAGCGGGCGGAGACGGCCGAACGTCAGGATGGGGTGGAGGTTGGCCTGCCAGACGGCGAGCTGGAGGGCGATGATCACGCCCACTAGCATCGCCACGACGCCGAACAGGACGGATGCGCCGATGAACCAGCGCACGATGGAATCGTTGTAGACGATGCGCTTCGCCTCGAGGGCGGGCGCCGCCTGATCACGACTCTCGGTTGCCATGGGACCTTTCCTTCGGATGGGTGTCGGGACGGGGACCGCGATCGTCGAGGGATGACTCGGCGGGCGCGGGAAGCTCCTCCTCGAGGGGCAGGAGGGCGAGGCGTTCGGCGTGCTCGTGATCACGCTGCTTCTGCGTCATCGCGTAGAAGACGAGCGAGACGACCACGAGCATCAGGCTGACGAAAATCTGCAGAATTATCGCTTCCACAGCGCGCTCCTCCGGGAGAGAGACGCCGCGGTGAAGGCGATCACCGTGAGCGAGGACAGGGGCATCAGGATCGCGCACAGCACCGGGGACATGCGGCCCGTATAGGCGAGGCCGACGGTGAGCGCGTTGTACGCGACCGCGATGGCGAGGTTCCTGCGGACGACTCGGGCGAGCGTGCGCGAGGCCTCGAGCGCGAGACGGATCGGGCCGAGGCCAGGCGTCACGAAGTAGAAGTCGGATCGCGCGGCCATGAAGGGGCGATCGATGGCCGGGGTACCCGAGCAGTGGGCCTCCGAGACGACGAGGCTGTCGTTGATGCCATCGCCGACCATCAGCGTATCGCCCCGATCACGCGCCCGGATCCACGCCGCCTTCTGCTCGGCGCCGTGCTCTGCGATGGCGCGCTCGGCGGGGATGCCGGACGCCTCCGCCACGGCGGCCACGCGCGCCGCGGCGTCGCCGCTCAGCATCCACACCTCGAAGCCGTCCGTCGCCAAGCTCGCGACCTCGTCGCGCGCGTCGGGACGCAGCTGCTCGTCGGTGGCGAGGCCGACGAGGATCTCGCCGTCGCGCCCGAACGCGACGTCCCCCGCGCCGCCCGCGCCAGGCGCGACCCAGCCGGGGGCGCCCAAGCGGTACGTCGAGCCGCGCACCGTGAGCTCGACCCCGAGCCCGGCGTGCTCGATGACCTCGAGGTCAGCGGAGAAATCGGCGACCTCGCGAGCGCGGCCCAGCCCCTCGAGGACGCGCTTGACCGCGACGCTCTTGGGGTGGGTGCTCCGGGCCGAGAGGTTGTAGAGCACGGCGCGGTCCGCGTCGCCGAGCGCGGCGAGCGGGGCTGCGTCGCGGACGGCGAGCGTGCCCGTCGTCAGCGTGCCCGTCTTGTCGAAGACGACGCGACGAACGCTCACCGCGCGATCGAGGAAGCCGGGCGCTCGGACGAAGAGCCCGGCGCGCCGAAGGCCGGCCTGCACGAGCTCGTACGCCATCGGCGTCGCGATGCCGAACGCGCACGGGCACGTCACGATGAGGACGGCGGTGACGACGTCGACGGCGCGCGGCACGTCCCCGAGGACGAAGGCCCACAGGGCGAAGCCGAAGGCGGCGGCGGCGAGGACGAACGCGACGTAGACGCGCGAGAACCGCTGCCACCACGGCGTCGCGCGCGCGGCGTCCGCCTCCCGGTGCACCGGGCTGCGCAGGAGGTCGACGAGCGGAGAGGTCGAGAAGGCCTCGGTCGCGCGCACGGTCGCGGCCCGCTGCGACGCCGCGAACGCCCCTGCAGGGACCACGTCCCCGCGGTGGAACGCGCGAGGCTGGCTCTCCCCGTTGATCCAGTCGAGCGAGAAGCTGGCCTCCTCCTCGTCGAGCATCGCCGCGACGGGGACGAGGTCCCCGGGCGCCACGAGCAGCGCGTCGCCGACCACGACCTCGGTGCACCGGACGACGGCGACGCGCCCGGCCTCCACGCGCCGCGTGAACAGCCCGTCGACGCCGTCGCTCTCGAGGAGCTGCCTGCGGTTCTTCTCGAGCACCCGCTCCTGGAGCCAGCGCCCCACGAGCATGAGGGCGATGAACACGTCGAGCGTGTCGAAATAGGACGACGCGCCGCCGGTCCTGGCGAACGAGTACGTCGAGCTGCCGAACGCGAGCAGGATGCCGAGCGCGATCGGCGCGTCGAGGTGGAGCATCCCGCGCCGCAGCCCCTGCCAGGCCGACGCGAAGAACACCGAGCCGCCGACGAGGACGCTGAGAAGCGACAGCCCGAGGTTCAGCTCGTTGAAGAGGCGGTAGAGCGGCCCCGAGTCGAGCCCGGCGTACAGGGCGATCGTGAACGTCATCGCGTTCATCGCGATGGCGATGCATACGCCCATGCGCACGAGCAGAGCGCTCGAGGCCGGTCGGTCGCGCTTGAGCGACGGACCGAGCAGGTACCCGAAGCGCTCGACCTCCTCGAGGAACGAGCGGAGCGGGAACGCGGCGCCGATCGCGAGCTGCACCTTGCCGAGGGCTGGGTTCACCAGCGCGCGCACACCGCCCGGCCGCTGCTTGAACAGGGTCTCGATGAGCCAGACGCACCCGGAGCAGTGGATGCCCTGAATGTCGAGGTCCACCCTCACGAGGCCGGGCGCGGCGCCGAGGGACTCCTCGATGGGCTCGAGCCACTTGAGGTCGCGCTGGCCCGGGCGAGCGTCGGGCACCGGCTGCCCGGCCGACCCCTGAAGGTCGTAGTACTTCTCGAGGTCCATCCGGTGGAGCAGGCCGTACACCGCCTCGCACCCGCCGCAGCAAAACGCGCCCTCAGCGGACCGCGGCATCGCGGAACCGCAATGGCGGCAGCCCCCCCGCGGCGCCGGGATGCTGGACGGCTCGCCACGCGGTCCCGGCGACGCACCGGCGCCGAGGGGCCCGGGCGAGGCCGCCTGCGCGCGCGAACGCTGGACGGGCTCGGAAATCAGCAAGTGGATTCGTTCGGGCGGGAGCCAGTAAAGGAGGGCTTCCCCTGCCGGCGTCGCGCCCCATCGCAGGCTTCGTGCCACGACAGGCCCGCCGAAACGCGGCGACGACTTCAGGCTTCCACCGATGACGCGACGTCACCATGGCACCGCATGGGCTGCGCCATGGGCGCACCGAGTGCGCAAGCGCGGCACACTGTCGGGGCTTTTCCGGACGCATCTCGCGCGCCGCGTGCAGCGACTGCGCGCCCGTCGGAGCTCTGTGCGGCGCCCTGCGCTACCTGCGTGAACCGCCACGTGGTAGTTGGGCGGCGTCATGGCCTCGATCTCCGCCCCCCTCAGCCAAGCTCCCGTGACCCCCACCTCCGGGCTCGAGCGCCTCGACGAGATGAACCGCCGCGCCCTCGACGGCGGGGGTGCCGCTCGCATCGCCAAGCAGCACGAGGCCGGCAAGCTCTCGGCCCGCGAGCGCATCGACCTCTTGCTCGACCCGGGCTCGTTCGTCGAGCTCGACCGGTTCGTCGTCCACCGCTGCACCGACTTCGACATGGAGAAGCAGAAGGTGCTCGGCGACGGCGTCGTCACCGGCTGGGGCCTGGTGGACGGCCGCAAGGTGATCGTCTTCGCGCAGGACTTCACGGTCTTCGGCGGATCGCTCTCGGGCGCGTACGCGCGGAAGATCTGCAAGGTCATGGACCTCGCGATGAAGATCGGCGCGCCCGTCGTCGGCCTCAACGACTCGGGCGGCGCCCGCATCCAGGAGGGCGTCGAGTCGCTCGCCGGCTACGCGGACATCTTCCTCCGCAACACGCTCACGAGCGGCGTCGTGCCGCAGCTCAGCGCGATCCTCGGGCCGTGCGCTGGCGGCGCCGTGTACTCGCCCGCCATCACGGACTTCATCCTGATGGTCGAGCACACGAGCTACATGTTCATCACCGGGCCGGAGGTCATCCGCTCCGTGACGAACGAGGAAGTCACGAAGGAGGACCTCGGCGGCGCGGGCACGCACGCGTCGCGCAGCGGGGTCTGCCACTTGACCGCGCCCGACGATCGAACCGCGATAGCCAAGCTCCGCGAGCTCCTGTCGTTCCTGCCATCGAACAACACCGAGGATCCGCCGGTGAAGCCGACGCAGGACCCGGTCGACCGCGAGGTCCCCGAGCTCGACCGGATGGTGCCGCTCGAGGCGTCCAAGCCCTACGACATCAAGACGGTCGTACGCGCCGTCGTCGACGACGGTCACCTCTACGAGGTGCACGAGCGCTACGCGCAGAACATCGTGGTCGGCTTTGCGCGCATCGGCGGCCGCACGATCGGCGTGGTCGCGAATCAACCGAACGTGCTCGCCGGGTGCCTCGACATCAAGGCGAGCATCAAGGCTGCGCGCTTCGTCCGCTTCTGCGACTGCTTCAACATCCCGCTGGTCACGTTCGTCGACGTGCCCGGGTTCCTGCCGGGGACCGACCAGGAGTACGGCGGCATCATCACGCACGGCGCGAAGCTGCTGTATGCGTTCGCCGAGGCCACCGTGCCGAAGGTCACCGTCATCACGCGCAAGGCGTACGGCGGCGCGTACGACGTCATGGCCTCCAAGCACATCCGCGCGGACTACAACCTGGCGTTCCCGACGGCGGAAATCGCGGTGATGGGGCCCGAGGGCGCCGTCAACATCATCTACCGCAAGGAAATCCTCGCCGCGGCCGATCCGGCGGCGACGCGGAGCCGCTTCGTCGAGGAGTACAAGGCCAAGTTCGCCAACCCCTACAAGGCCGCGGAGCTGGGCTTCATCGACGAGGTCATCTACCCCAGGCAGCTCCGCATGCGGCTCGCGCGCGCCCTGGAGGTGCTGCGCGACAAGCGGGACAAGAACCCCGAGAAGAAGCACGGCAACATTCCGCTCTAGGTGTGTGTCGGGAAAAAAGACGAGCCCACCGATCCGTTTCGACGGCGTGGCGCGTCTAGTTGTGGAGATGGCGAAGAGCTACCTGCCCTACAACCTCGAGCAGCGTCTGCTGCTGCCGCCCGACATGCGCGAGTGG
>CAIVJW010000027.1 GCA_903906315.1 uncultured delta proteobacterium
CCTGACGAACGAGGGCGGCGTCGGCTGCCTCTGCAAGCCGGGTGCGAGCCAGGGCTGCTACGACGGCCCCGCCGGCACGCTCGGCAAGGGCATCTGCAAGGGCGGCACGCAGACCTGCAACGTGTGGGGCACCGAGTGGGGGACCTGCTTCGGAGAGGTGCTGCCGCAAGCGGAGAGCTGCGTCGCCGCGTCCGACTTCAACTGCGACGGCGTGCCCTCGGTCTGCAACAACGCCGGCGACGACTGCAACGCCGCCACCGGCCAGTGCGTCTCCTCGTGCTCCGCGGACCTGCTCGGCACGAGCTACATCGGCTGCGAATACTACCCGACGGTCACACCCACCGCGACCTCGGGCGGCAAGGTCGCGCCCGGCGCCGCAGGGCTTCACTTCGCCATCGCGGTCTCGAACACGAGCGCCAAGGCGGCTAGCTTCACGATCACGCGCGGCGCGGGGTACACGACGACGGGCACGGTCGCCGCGAACAGCATCAACATCGTGCAACTGCCCTGGGTCGCCGCGATCGACGCGAACATCACGGCGTCGGTGGTATCGACGAACGCCTCCGGGGGCGGCGCGTACCGGCTGGTCGCCAATCGACCGGTCACCGTCTACCAATACAGCCCGCTCGAGTACAACTCGGGCGGCGTCTACTCGTACTCCGCGGACGCATCGCTCCTCCTCCCGGTGAACGCCTGGACGGGCAGCTACATCGTCGCGGCCCGCAACACGTGGAGCGCGTGGCCGGGCTTCTACGAGGTCGTCGCCAGCCAGGCCGCGACCATGGTGACGCTCAGCCCCTCGGCGACCGGCAAGATCATCAAGGCCGGCGGCGGGGTCACCGCCACCGGGACCGGCACCGTCGCGCTCGGCCAAGGCGACGTCCTGGTGGTCCTCTCGAACGTCGGCGGAGGCGGACCGGACATCTCGGACGTGACGGGCACGATCGTCACGGCGGACAAGCCCGTCGAGGTCTTCGGGGGTCACTACGCCACCGACGTCCCGTGGAACATCACCGCGGCCGACCACCTCGAGGAGGCGATGCTCCCGATGTCGGCGCTGTCGATGCAGTACATCGTGACCACGCCGCTCATCACGCCCGCGGCGACGAAGGACGAGGTCGTCCGCATCATCGCCACGGTGGCGGGGACGACGCTCGCCTACGATCCCCCGCAGGCCGGCTGGCCGACGAGCCTCGCCAGCGTCGGGCAGTACGTCGATGTCGGGCCGACGTCGGCCTCCGTCAAGATCACCGCGAACCACAAGATCCTCGTCGCGCAGTACATGCTCGGCGAGACGTACGGCGGCGGCGCCGGCGACCCGGCCATGGCGCAGGCCGTGCCGATCGAGCAGTACCGGACGAAGTACCTCTTCCACGCGCCGACCAACTACGACACGAACTACGTCAACATCACGGCCAAGACGGGCGAGGTCGTGACGCTCGACGGCGCCGTCCTCGCGCAGGCGACCTTCAGCGCCATCGGCGGCAACACGGGCTACTCCGTGGCTCGCGTCCTCCTGCCGAACGTGAACGGCGGCAACCACACGCTGTCGGCGCCGAACCCGGTCGGCATCAGCGTGTACGGCTACGGCCAGTACACGAGCTACTGGTACCCGGGCGGCCTCGACCTCAACTTCATCCCCGGACAGTGACGGCGGTGCGCTCGTAGCCTCGCCCCCCCGGCTCGCGTAGACTTGCCTCGTGCGCCCGCTGCATCGCCGCCTGGGTTCCGCCCTCCTCGCCCTCGGATTCTCGGGCTCCGCCGCGGCCGCGTGCATCGCGACCGCGCCGTCCGGCATCCACCGCCAGACCGACGAGGGCGGCGATGCCGGGGCCGGCGGCGATCAGGCCGGCTTCATCGACGCGAGCGGCCCCCCCGAGGCCGGCCTCGCCGACGTCGCGCCCGCCGACCCGCACGCGGTCATCGGCGCCGAGCCCGCGCACGGCCCGTTCAACGGCGGGCAGCGCGTGCTGGTGCGCGGCAAGGGCTTCGCGTCCAAGGTGCGGGTGTGGTTCGGCGACAAGGAGGCCGACCCGGCGAGCCTCGTCCAGATCGACACCGCCCGCGTCCAGGTCGCCGCCCCGCCGGGTAAGGCGGGGCCGGTCGACCTGAGCGCGCAGGACGGTGACGACGAGTCCACGCGCCGCACGCTCGTCGGCGGCTACGCCTACGACGCGCTCTACGCCGCCCCGAACGAGGGGCCGGTCGCGGGCGGCACGGTGATCGAGATCGTCGGGCAAGGCACGGCCTGGGGCGCCGCCACGACGGCGAAGGTCGACCAGAAGCCGTGCACCACGCTCGTGGTCGAGTCGAAGACGCTGCTCAGCTGCACGGTGCCGAAGGGCACGCCGGGGTCGAAGAGCCTCTCGGTGAAGACCGGCGACGACACGATCGTCGTCCTCGACGCGTACACCTACCAGGACAGCCAAAACGGCTTCAAAGGCGGCCTTTCGGGCCCGATCCTCGCCGGCAAGCTGCGCGTGCTCGTCTACGACAACTACTCGGGCGACCCCATCGGCGGCGCGTACGCGGTCCTGGGTCCGAGCCTCGCCGGCGGCCTGGTGAAGCAGGCGGATGCCTCGGGGGTGATCCAGTTCGACGACCCGTCGCTCACGTCGCCGAAGACCGTGACCGTGGCGGCGACGTGCCACTCGCCGATCACGTTCGTGGCCGAGCCGGTCGACACGGTGACCGCGTACCTGGACCCGGTGATGGACCCGTCGTGCGGTCAGGGCGGCGACCCCCCGCCCGTCGGCTACAAGCCGAGCGACCAGGGGATGATCTCGGGCGAGATCACCTGGGGCGCCGGCGTCGAGTTCAACAAGGCGCCGTGGAAGAACGTGCCTCCGCCGATCGGCCCGAACGAGAAGCAGACGGCCTACGTCTTCGTCGCGGGCGAGGACGCGACGGCGGCGTTCCAGGTCCCCTCCCCCGGCGCGGCGTCGGCCATCCACCCGGAGACGCCGGGCGAGAAAGGCTATGCGTTCAGCACGACGGCGTACGCGGGCAACCGGTCGCTCTACGCGGTCGCGGGCATACAGGACGACACGCAGGTGCCGCCGACGTTCACGGCGTATGCGTTCGGCGTGGTGCGCGGGCTGCCCGTGCTGCCGGGCGGCGTGGTCGACCTCGTCTACATCCCGATGACGAAGACCCTCGACCAGGCGCTGACCTGGCAGGTCACCTCGCCCCCCCCCGGCCCGAAGGGGCCGGACCGGCTGCGCGCCTCGGTCGCGATCATGCTCGGCAACGACGGGTTCGCGTTGTTGCCCGCCGGTCAGCAGACGCCGCTGCTGCCGGTCGCGCCGACGCTGCCGTTCGTCGGCGTGCCGTCGCTCGACGGCGATCTCGCCGGCGCGCAGTACATCTCGTCGGCGCGCGCGGTGACCGGCCCGGCGTACCAGGCGCCGATGTCGGTCGTGGGGCGCATGCTCTCGAACACGACGAGCCAGCCCGTGGTGGTCGACGGGTTCGTCGGCATCCCGACCCTCGGCACGCCGGCCCAGAACGCGGCGTGGGACGGGCATCACCTCGCGACGACGTACGCGAAGGGCGCGCCCGTCGACCTCACCGTGTACGACGTGACGGCGGCGAACGGGCTGATCCACTGGACGATCGCGGTGCCCGGCGGCGACAACGAGGTCGAGCTGCCGGACCTCTCGGGGTTCGATCGCGCGGGGCTCCGGCCCGGGCCGGTGCTCATCAGCGTGCTGGGCGGCCGGGTCGCCGGCTTCGACTACAAGCAGCTGCGCTACCGGGACATGCGACAGCAGGGCATGACCGCGTTCGCGCTCGACTACTTCAACGCGCACCTGTGACGCGCGGCGAGCTGACGATGCGCGCCCGATCCACCCGCCCCCTGCGCCTCGCGGCGCTCGGCGTGATCGCGTTCGCCGGGTGCTTCGACCTCTCGACGCGGTGGGAAGGCGAGCCCGGCACCACACCGCAGGCGACCGGCCCGACGTGCGCGATCGGCGAGGTGCGGTGCGCGGCGGTGCTCGAGCGCTGCGAGGCCGGGCCGAGCGGCGCGGCGTTCGTCGTCCTCGACGACTGCGCGAAGCGCGGGGAGGTGTGCGCCACGACGCTCGGCAAGTGCGCGGCGTGCGCGCCCGGCCGCGCCGCGTGCGACGGGCTCGAGGTGCGCGAGTGCCGGCCGGACGGGACGGTCGCCGAGCTGAAGGAGACCTGCGATGCGTCGAAGGGGGAGGCCTGCCGTGAGGGCGGTTGCATGAACCTCTGCTCGCTCGCCGCCAAGCAGCGCAGCAACGTCGGCTGCGAGTACTGGCCCGTGGATCTCGACAACGCGATGATCGACGCGACCAGCAACGCCTCGGCACAGCAGTTCGCGGTCGTGGTCTCCAATCCGCAGCCCGATCTGCCCGTGGTCGTGAAGGTCTGGCAGGACGACGGCGCGCCCGGAGACCCGCCCGCGCCCTACGAGATCGCGAGCGCGATCCTCGCGCCGCTCAACCTTCAGGTCTTCAAGCTGGGGCCCCGCGAGGTCGATGGCAGCCCGGCCGGCGAGTACAACACCGGCACGCACACGGCGCTCACGCGCCACGCGTACAAGGTCACGTCGAACTACCCGGTCGTCGCCTACCAGTTCAACCCGCTCGACAACGTCAACGTGTTCTCGAACGACGCGTCGCTGCTCAAGCCGCGCGAAGCGCTCGAGGTCGCGGACGGCACGATGCAGCCGGCGTACGTGGTCGCGGGCTGGCCTCAGACGATCGCGATCACCGACGACCCGAGCACGAATTTCAGCTCGAACTACCCGATCGCGCTCCGCGCGTTCCTGACGATCGTCGGCACGAAGGAGGGCACGCACGTCCGCGTCCGGACGAGGGCGCGCGTGGTCGGCGGCGGGCCCGTCGCGGAGACGCCCATCGGCGGCGTCATCGACGCGACGCTGGGCGCGTTCGACGTGCTGAACCTCGAGACCGACGACTTCAACGGGGATTTCACCGGGTCGATCGTCGAGACCGACGCGGCCGTCGCGGTGTTCACCGGCAGCGAGGCGAGCGACGCGCCGCACTTCACGACGCTCTCCGACCGGCGCTGCTGCGCCGACCACCTCGAGGACCAGCTCGACCCGCTGCGCGCGCAGGGCAAGGCGTTCGCGATCGCGCACGATGCGAGCCGCACGAAGGCCGTCGCCCTCGCGGGCGGGCAGATCGCGGTCGTGCCCGAGCCCGACTACGTGCGCTTCGTCGCGGCGTCCGAGGCGGGCGCGACGGTGCGCACGACGCTCGACCCGCCGGACGACGTCCTCCACCTGATGAGCATGGGCGACTTCCGCGAGGTCACGGCGCTGCGCGACTTCATGGTCGACAGCACGGACCCGATCACGGTCGAGCAGGTGATGGGCAGCCAGGACACGGCCGGCGTGAAGCGCGGCCTGCCGGGCGGCGACCCGAGCATCCTGATCGAGCCCCCGATCGAGCAGTTTCGCAGCGACTACGTGTTTCTCACGCCGGATAAATACATGTTCGACTTCGTCACCGTCGTCGCGCCGCCGGGCGCCACGGTGCTGCTCGACGAGACGCAGCTCGGCGACCAGGTGTGCGAGGTCGCTCCGGCCGACGGGCTGACGATGGATCAGCGCGGCAACCAGCCGCCGTCGCTGCTGGTCTACCGCTGTCAGCTGAGCTTCCCAGTCATCGACCCGGCCGCCTCGCCGCCGACCGTGAAGCCGGGCACGCAGAACGACGGCGTGCACCGCATCCGCGCCGACGTGCCGGTCGGGGTCGTCGTGACGGGCTTCGACGCGTACGTGAGCTACGCCTACGCGGGCGGGCAGGATCTGCGGGAGATCGCCGCGCCGAGGTGAGACTGGCCCGGTCGACGGCGCCAGGCGGCGTGAGGTAGAGTCGCAACATGCCGCTGCGCACGCTCTCCCAGAAAGACCGACTCCGCCTCATTCGCTTCGTGTGCTCGTTCGTGTGGGCGGACCTCGAGGTCCACGCGCGCGAGCGCGCGTTCGTCCACAAGCTGGTGAAGCGCTTCCACCTCGACGCCGAGGAGGCCGCCCACGTGGAGGAGTGGCTGAAGGTGCCGCCGCGGCCCGAGGAGGTCGACCCGCAGCGCATCCCGCCGGAGCACCGCAAGCTCTTCCTCGACACGATCAAGCAGGCCATCGCGGCGGACGGGCGCATCGACGAGGAGGAGCGCGAGAGCTTCGAGGTCCTCGAGCAGCTGCTCCGCTGAAGTCCGCGCTTCGCGAGCCCGTGCAAGCACCGTTCGCGGCGGGCCATCGACCGCCTGACGAGGCCCGCGCCGGCGCGCGCGGCGCCGGGGCCGCCGCGCACGCCGCGCGAGGTCACCGACGCGATCGGGCGATCGCGCGGCCGAGGGCGGGCGGGGGCTCCGCGCCGATCGGGGCGAGCGGCCAGCGCGCGAGGAGCGGCGCCGGCGCACCCGGGCCGCTCTGGCGGATCGCGCGCACGCACTCGCCGACGAGGAGCCGACGCGGGCCGTAGGCGGTGCCGCTCGCGGCGTCGGCGTCCATGAGGCGCGTGGGCGTGTCGACGCCGAAATCGTCGGGGTGCCCTGGGTCGTCGAGCAGCACGTGCCCGATCTCGTGCGCGAGCGCGAAGGAGGCGCGATCGGCCCGAATCGCCGCGCGATCGAGGAGCACGACGTTCTGCAAGGCGCCGCCGTCGGCCGAGATGAACGACTCGCCGATGCGGCCGCCGCCGCCGAAGCTCGCGACCATCACGACCTCGATCGTCGTCGGGTCGCCGTCGTCGAAGGCCTTGAGGAGCGCCCGCTCCTCGACGGTGCCAGCGATCGCGTCGACGTCGCCGAAGTGCTGGAGGCCGTCCTCGAGATCGACCACGCCGAGGCACGCCGTCATCGTCCCGTCGGTGCTCACCGGTCCCGCGCGCGGCGGCTCGATCGCGGCGAGGCCACCACCGGGACGGCGCACGAGCACGTCAGCGGTGGGCAGCGCGCCGGCGCCGATCCGCGGGTTGTCGGAGACGCGCGCGACGAAGCCGGCGCCGCCGACGGCGCTCGCGAGCAGGCGGGCAGCCGCCGCGGGCGGCGTGCCCGCGGGAACCGGTACCGAAACGTCGCGCCCATCGACCCGGACGCGGAGCTGCCCGCCCGACGCGGGGAGGCCATGGTCGCAGCCGATCGCGATCAGGTGCGGGGGCGGTGGGTCGACGATGCGCACGTCGAGCGCGTCGGGCGGCCCGAAGCTCACGCCGCAGGCGCCCCAGAGGCCATTCGCGCGCCGGACCTCCTCGCGGACGAGCCGCAGCGCGCCCGCGTCGTCGCCGCCCATCGGAGGCGGACCGCCGGGCCTCGCGCAGACCATCACGACGCGCAGGCGCGCCCGGTAGCGATCGATCGGCCCGAGATCGCTCCGCCGCGGACCGCCAACGCGGATCCCCTGCAGCGGGTCGCCCCGGTCGGTGCCCACGACCAACGCGCCGCCGAGCTCGGCCTTGATCGAGCGATCGACGACGGTGGGGTGGCGCCGATCGATGTCGTCGGCGACCGCGCGGATCGCGCGCGTCGAGCCGCAGACCGATCCCTCGGGCGCCCCCGCGAGGCACGGGACTTCGCCGAGCGGAACGCCGGCGAGGCGATCGATCACCGCGCCCGAGGCGGCGAGCGAGGCGATCGTCACCGTGCCCGGGAGGTCGTCGCGCGCGGCAACGATCACGACGCGGAGGGCGTCCGGATCGTGCGTGTCCGCGAACGGGTCGTCGGCGACGCGCTCGGGCGGGGTGCGCTGAAGGGACGCATGAGACGTCGCGGGGTCCACGAGGCGGCCGTCGCCGTCGAAGAAGCGCGCCTCGATCACCGCGACGGCGAGCGGCCGGCCGTCGACGACGAGCTCGGCGCGCCCGGGGACGGTCCCCTCGATCTCGACTCGCGCGCGGGCGGGGACGCGCGCTGAAGCTCCAGCGATCTTGCCGTCGACGACCACGCGAACGCGCTCCGCGCCCGCGCGGACGACGACGTCGTGCCCGGCGATCGGCACGCGCGCCGGCGCGATCGATCCGAGCGCGCCGGGGAGGTCGCGTCGAACGGCGACCACGAGGGAGTCGTCCGCACGCGAGGAGCCCGCGACGATCATGGCCGCGAACGCCGCCAACGCCGCGGGCGCCGCGAGGACGAGCCGCGCGCGGCGGAGAGCTTTGCGGCGCAGCGTCACGGCCCGTGAAGATAGCCCGGCCAACGCACGCGCGCCGGCAAGGGCCGCGAGCGCTACTCCGTCCAGCCCCACTGCAGGCGGCGGAATCGCGGCTCGACGAGCACCTCGCCGCCGGGGTCGAGCGCCGCCTGCTGCACGAGCGCGGCCCACACGGCGGAGCAGAGCGCCTTCGACTCGAGCAGCTCGCCTGCGACGGCGAGGGCGCGATCGTGCTCGCCGACGTCCCAGAGCGCGGCGGCGGCGAGGCCGCGGAGGTGCTCTCGCTCCGGATCGGCCGCGACGTCGCCGAGCGATGCGACGAGGTCGGGCCGCCCGTAGCCACGCGCCAGGCAGCGCGCGGCGCGCACGGCCGTCTCCTCGCCGAGCGGCTGCGTGCGCACGAGCGCCTCCAGCATCGTGCGGGCCGACGCGATGCGCGCGTCGCCGAGGCGGAAGAGGAAGGTCGTGTCCTTGTCGGAGCTCGGGCGATCGCTGAGCCGGGCGATGAGCTCGGACGTCGGGCGCGCGGCGGGCGCCGTCGGGGTGGGCTCGAGCGCCCAGGCGACGAACGCCCACGCGGCGCGAGAGCTTTCCGGGCCGATGACGGCCTTGGATCGCGCCTCCTCGAGCGGCGCGTGATCACCGGCGCGCGTGGCGACCTCGGCGAGCACGAGCCACCGGCCGAGGTGCCGCTCGGCGTCGCGCAGGACGGCGAGCGCGGGCGCGATGCCCGGCGGCAACGCCTTCGCGCGCGCGAGGGGCACGAAGAGCTCGACGCACAGGGCGATCCGATGGCTCTCCTTGATCATCGGCGCGACGGACGCGAGGTGCGCGCCGCTCGGCTCGCCGCGCGCGAGCCGCGCGACCTCGGCCGCGAACGCGACGTGCGCGTGTCGGCTGCCGGCCATCCGCGCGAGCGGCGCGGAGAGCGCGGCGTCGGCGGTGAAGCACGCGGCCGACAAGGTCGCGAAGCCGCCGCCGTCCTCCGACGCGAGCGCCGCCGCGAGGATCGGCACGACGCGCTTGTCGCCCGCCTCCGCCAGCGCGCGCACCGCGCCTGCCCAGAGCTCGCGATCGAACGACTTGCGCCGCGCGAGCACCTCCGCGGCGGCGACGAGCGCGCTGCGAAGCGGTGGCGCGCCAGCGGCCATCGCCCGCGCCGCGCCCGCGAGCTTGGCCTCCGACACAGGACGCCGCTTCAGCGCGGAGTCGACCTCGGCGACGACTCGCCGCTGCACTGACGCGATGGCCTCGCGCCCCTTTTTCCGCCCCGCGACCACGTTCATCGAGGAACGGAGCCTATCAGGAAAAGGCGCTTCGGTGGCGCAACGCACGGCCCGGGGCGACGACGCGCGAACCGGCCCGCGCCGGGCGCCGCAACCCTGCCCAAACATTGTGGGCCGGCAGCCCGCGGGGCTATCGTGCGGGGGATCGACCGACCACGGAAAGGTTGTCCATGAAGCGCGCCCTGTTCGCCACGTGCCTGACCGCGAGCCTTTTCGCGGCGTCCCCCGGCTTCGCGCAGGCTCCTCCTCCGCCCCCCGGGCAGGCCGCCCCGCCGCCCGGCTACGGCGAGCCGCCGCCCGGCTACGCCCCGGCTCCTCCGGGCTACGCGCCCGCGCCTCCCGGGTACGGTCCGCCTGGCTACCCCCAGCCCGGCTACGGCCAGCCGCAGTTCTACTACCCGCCGCCGTCGCTCATGGGCCCGCCCCCGCGCATGGAACGCCGCAGCAAGGGCATGATGGCCGGCGGCATCGTGTTGATCGGCGTGGGCGGGCTCTCCCTCATCACCGGCCTGGCCGTCTACGCCATCGGCGGCGTCGGCTCGTTCAAGAGCTGCTCCTCGACCTCGGGCAATTACAGCTACAATTACAACTACAACGACTGCGGCTGGACGGCCGACAAGGGCACCCAGGCTGCCGGCGTCGCGCTGATGGTGCTCGGCGTCGCGGGCCTCGGAGTCGGCATCCCGCTCACGGTCATCGGCGCCAAGAAGGTGCCCGTCGACCCGCAAGCCGGCGAGCCGCCGGCCGCGATCACGACCCCGATGCTGCACCTCGGCGCGGGGAATGCGTCGCTCGACTTCGCGTTCTGACCGGAACCCCCGGCGGGGCTCACCCTCCGGCCGGGCGACGACCCCCGCCGTGCCGGCGGCGACGACCGAGATCGCCGCCGCCTCACCACGACCTCAGGCGCGCCGCCCGATGGCGACCACGAACGCTTCCCCGTCGACGGCGAGATCGCGCTGCTCGCCCTTGAACCACGCCGGCCCCACGACGAAGGCGGCGGCCAGCGCCTCGCGAGCGATCTCGGCCCGCGCGGCCTCGGCGACCCGGCGCACGCGATCGCTGCCGTCGATGGCGAGGTCGATCCGCTCGGCGAAGCCGAGGCTGAGGTCCTTCCGCAGCCCCTGAACGCGCGAGAGGATCTCGCGCGCGAGGCCCTCGTCGCGGAGCTCCTCGGTGAGCGCGGTGTGCAAGACGACGACGCCCGAGCGGCCACCGGCGGCGGCGAAGCCCTCGTTCGCCTCGACCGCGACCTCGATCTCCTCCGGCCCGAGCTCGACGACCTCGCCGTCGAGGTCGATCGCGACCTTGCCGTTCGTCGCGAGCTCGGCGCGCAGCGCGGCCGCGTCGGCCTTCGCGAGCGCGGCCTTCGCGAGCTGCACCTTCTTGCCGAGCTTTGGCCCGAGAGCGCGAAAATTCGGCTTGAGCGCGTAGCGCACGAAGTCGCGCTCCTGGCCCGGCTCGAGGAACCGCACCTCGTGCACGTTGAGCTCCTCGGCGATGAGGGGCGCGTGCGCGGCGAGCGCGGCGGCGAGCGCGTGGTTCGACACGACGACCTCCGCGACGCCCAGGGGCTGGCGCACCTTGAGCTTGTTCTGCGTGCGCACCTGCAAGCCGAGCGACACGAGGTCGCGGACGGCGCGCATCTCGATCGCGAGCGCCTCGTCGATCGCCGACGCATCCGGATCGGGGTACGCCGCGAGGTGCACGCTCTCGGGCTGCGAGGTCGGCCACGGGCCGCGCACGAGGTTCTGGTGCAGCTCCTCGGCGAAGAACGGCGTGAACGGCGCCGTCAGCTTGCCGATCGTCACGATCGCCTCGTACAGCGTGAAGTACGCATCGCGCTTGTCGTGCCACGCGGCGTCACCCGGGCCGCCGGCGACCGCCGCCCAGAAGCGCGCGCGGCTGCGGCGGAGGTACCAGTTCGACAGCGCGTCGACGACCTCGACGAGGCGCTGCGCGGCGTCGTAGAGCCGGTTCTGCTCGAGCGACGCGGTGACGTCGCGCGTGGTGAGCGCGAGCTCGGAGAGCATCCACCGATCGAGCTGCGATCGCTCCGCCGCCGGCCGATAGCCGCGGCTCTGCGCGAGGTCGGCGGGCGTCGTCCCGCAGGCGCCGGGGTTTCCCTCGGCCGGATCGAAGCGGTCGATCCCCGCGTAGATCGTGAAGAACGAGTACACGTTGCGGAGCTTGATCGCGTACTCCTTCTGGTACGCGCGCACGTTCGACAGCGAGTGTCGCGTGTTGGTCCACGGCGGCGACGAGGCGTAGAAGAACCAGCGAAAGGCGTCCGCTCCAGGCGCCGGGGTCGCCGGGTCCTCGACGTACACGCGCTGGGCGGGCGGGAGCCGCGGGACGTCGTTCGGCGGCACGGTGAGGGCGTTCTCGCCGGGCTCGAGGCCGAGGCGGGCGAGGTCGGCCGGATCGAGGGCGACGATGCGGCGCGCGAGCTGCTTGGTCGGCTTGAGCTCGAGCGCGAGCTTCTCCCCTGCCCTGCCCTCGCGATAGAGCACGACCTTCGCCGACTCGCCCGTCAGGTCGAGGCCTTCGTAGTCCTCGCGCGCGATGTGCGCGACGCCGGGCGCCTCGCCCTTGATCTTCGCCGTCGCGGCCGACACCGCGGCGAACTCCATCCGCACGCGCTCGAGGATGACCTCGGGCGGCGTGTAGTTGCCCTTGGACTTCGACTCCTTCTTGCCCTCGCGATCGCACACGTGTCCGAGCACGACGCACGACTTGTACGGGTATGGGTAGCTGCGCATGCGCGAGAGGCCGAGGCGCTCCTGCGTCGCCTCGTCGAACACCAGCGTCGAGATCATGAGCAGCGAGTAGAACCACCCGCGCGTCTGGTCGATCGCCTCGCTGATGAAGTCGGCCGGAAACGCCTCGTCGAACGCCTCGCGCGACCCCGGCAGGTGCGGGAAGCCCCACTGGGCGAAGGGCATCGATCCCGAGTCGAACCAAGCGTCGATGACCTCGGTCACGCGCCGCATCTCGGCGCCGCAGGTCGGGCACGGGAACGTGACCTCGTCGATCCACGGCTTGTGGACGATGAGGTGCTCGTTGAGCGTCGGATCGGCCTTCTTCGCGGCGTGGAAGTGATCGAACGCGCGCGGGTTCAGCTGCTCGATCTCGGCGGCCGACGCCGGCGCGTGCTGGTGGTCGCCGTTCGCGCTGCAGACCCAGACGTTGAGCGGCGTGCCCCAGAAGCGCTCGCGCGAGAGCGCCCAGTCGACGTTGTTCGCGAGGAAGTCGCCGAAGCGGCCGTCCTTGATGTGATCGGGCAGCCAGGAGACGGCCTTGTTGTTCGCGATCGCGTCGCCGATCTTCTCCGTGGTGCGGATGTACCAGGCGGGCCGCGCGAGCTGGATGAGCGGGTCCTCGTCGGCGCGCCAGCAGAACGGGTAGTCGTGGCGGTACTTCTCCTGGTGGACGAGCAGGCCGCGCGCCTCGAGGTCCTTCAGGATCACCGGGTCCGCGGCCTTCACCCACATGCCGGCGAGCGGCTCGCCCAGCTCGTCGCTCATGGTGCCGTCGGGCTTCACCGAGCAGAGGAGCGGCACGCTCGCGGGGTCGACGTACCGCGCGAGCTCCTTCTTGTGGGCCTCGAAGTCGTCCTCGCCGAACGCGGGCGCGACGTGGACGACGCCGGTGCCGGTGTCGAGCGTGACGAAGTCGGCGCCGATCACGCGCCAGTACATCGCGTCCTCGCCGCCGTCCTTGCGCGCGACCTTCGCGTCGAAGAGCGTGGACGCGAAGACGTCGAACGGCGGGCGGTAGCGCTTGCCCACGAGGTCCGCGCCCTTGCGCGTCGAGAGGATGGGCAGCTCCCGGCCGAGCTTCTTCGCGACCGCGCCGACGAGCGCCTCGGCGACCACGAGCTGGTAGTCCCCAGCGTCCACGACGGCGTAGTCGACGTCCGTCTTCACGGCGGCGTAGGCGTTGGACGGCAGCGTCCACGGCGTCGTCGTCCAGACCGCGAGCGCGACGGGGGGCTTGGGGGCGGAGCCCGGCTCGCGCGGCGGGCCGCCATCGTCATCGAGCTCGTCGACCAGCGGGAACGCGGCGAACACGCTCGGGTCGTCGACCGTCTTGTAGTTCCAGCCCACCTCGGCCGCGCTGAGCGCGGTGCCGCCCTGCGGCCACCACCAGCACACGCGGTGACCGCGGTAGAGCAGGCCCTTCTTGTGCAGCTCCGACAGCGCCCACCAGACGCTCTCGACGTAGCTCTTGTGGTACGTGACGTACGCGTCGTCGAGGTCGACCCAGAACCCGATTTTGTCGGTCAGGCGCTCCCACGCGTCGGTGTAGCGGAAGACCGAGTCGATGCAGCGCGAGATGAACGGCTTGACACCGTACGCCTCGATGTCGGCCTTGCCGTGGATGTGGAGCTCCTTCTCCACCTCGACCTCGACCGGCAGGCCGTGCGTGTCCCAGCCGGCCTTCCGCGGCACGTCGTAGCCGCGCATCGTCTTGAAGCGCGGGAGCACGTCCTTCACCGCGCGGGTGAGCACGTGGCCGTTGTGCGGCATGCCGTTGGCCGTCGGCGGCCCCTCGTAGAACACGAACGTGCCCTTCGACGGCCCCGTCGCTCGCGTGTCCGCCGAGAGCGTCTTGTGGAAGATGCCGCGGGACTTCCACAGCGCGAGGATCTCGGCCTCGTCTCGAGGGAAGTCGAGGTCGTTGCGGACGGGCGAAAAGACGCTCTTCTTGGTGGCTTCGCTTGCCTTCGGATAGCCGGACATGCGGCGCGTCGTAGCACTACTCGGCGCCAAGCCCTAGCGCTTGCCGCGAGGTTCGCGCCGCGGAAGTCCGGCAATTTGCGTCGAGAATCGACGCGGCCGCGCCGAGTTGGCGCGGAGTGCGCTCGCGGGGGCTCGCTACCGACCGCCGGCCGGCGGCGGCGCGGGCTTGCCCATGCTCGCGAGGTCCTGCCGAGCGATCTCCGCCCAGCGCGTCGTGGGGAAGCGTTCGGCGACCGTGCGCAGCGTCGTCTCCCGCGCGCGCTCGTCGCCCTGCGCGTGGAACGTCTCCGCCAGCTTGTAGAGGGCCTCGGAGGGCTCCTCCTCCATGGCCCGCTGCGGGTCGGGGCTCTTGCTGCACTGGTAGGGCGCCGTCGACGAGCCGAAGACGAGCGCGAGGCCGAACACTGCGAGTCGCACCGCCGGACGCTATCACGCGACGACCGGTGCCGGCACCCCGGGCTACGTGGGCGGCGATGCCGATGGCAACGTCGCGCGCTCGGGCCTGACCGGCTTGGTCCGCCCCCGGATCGCGCCGTCGCGCCGTCGGGCCAGCGGCCCCGAGCGAAGGTCTGTGGTAGCCTCCGGACATGCGTCTTCGCTCGATCGCCCTCGCTTCGGCGCTGGCGGTTCCCGCCGCGATCGGCCTCTTCCCTGGCGTCCACCCCTTCGCGCCGCACGAGGCCGTCGCGGGCGTTTCCGTGCTCCTGTCGCTCGACGAGCTCACGGCCGTCTCCACCCACGTCGTGCTCGCGCGCGCGGTCGACCGGACGAGCGCCTGGGAGGAGCTCGGCGGCGGCCGGCGGATCGTGACCTACACGCGCCTGCGCGTGGAGCGATCGGTCGTCGGCGCTGCGGCCACAGAGCTCGTCGTCCGCACCCTCGGCGGCGCCGTCGACGGGATCGGCCAGAGCGTCTCGGGCGAAGCCCAGCTCACGCTCGGCAGCCGATCGCTTCTCTTCCTCGCGCAGGGCGAAGGCGCCCTCGTCGTCACCGGCATGGCCCAGGGCCACTACCCGGTCGTCGAGCTGGAGAAGGAGCCACCCCGGCTGGGCCCGAGCCCCGACTCCGGCATGCTGCTGCCGCGCCGAGGGCCGACGGTCTCCGCGCGGGAAGAGCTGCTCGGCGCGACGCTCGACGCCGCGATCGCCGCGGTCGCCCGCGCGCGAAAGGCTCACGATGCGCGCAGGTAGCCGCGCTGCCGCGCGCGCCGTCGCCGTCGCCTCCGCGATTGCGCTGTCGCTCGGCGCCGTCGGAGCCGACGCCTACTGTCGGACGACGTCGTGCGAGGGCGGCAGTACCGGAGCGCGCTGCGTGCCGGCCCAAGCCGGCGACTGCGGCGTCGAGCTCCACTGGCCGAGCCCCTGCGTGAGCTTCGACCTGCAGAAGGACGCCTCCTCCGACGTCTCGCTCGACTCCGCCACCGCGGTCTTCCACGCGGCCTTCGCGAGCTGGACGACCGCGTCGTGCGCCTCCGGCGGCACGCCCCGGATGGAGATGGTCGACCTGGGGCCGGTGGCCTGCGACAAACACGAATACAGCCAGCAGCAGGGCAACGCGAACCTCATCGTGTTCCGCGACAAGAGCTGGCCCCACGCCGGGCAGGGATCGACGCTCGCGCTCACCACGGTCACGTTCAACCTCGACACCGGCGAGATCTACGACGCCGACATGGAGCTCAACTCCGCGCAGGTCACGTTCACGACCGTCGACACGGCCGTCGAGTTCGACCTCCTCAGCGTCGCGACGCACGAGTGCGGTCACTTCCTCGGCCTGTCGCACGCGGCGCTCCCCGACGCGACCATGTACGCGGACTACAAGCCGCACAGCACGTCGCTCCGATCGCTGAACGAGGACGACATCGCCGCGATCTGCGCGGTGTACCCACCCGGCGAGGCGATCCCGGAGGCCTGCGACGCGACCCCGCGACACGGCTTCTCCTCGGAGTGCGCGGGCGCGAAGCCGGAGGACGCCGCGACCACCGGCAGCTGCACGATCGCTCGGAGCCCCCGCACGTCCGGATCGATCGCCGCGCTCGCCCTGATCGCCCTCGGCGCCCTGGCCGTCGGCGCGCGCCGCCGCTGCGGTTGAGCGGCGAACGCGCGCCACCTCGAATGGCGCGTTCGTCGCTGCGGAGCAGTGCTAGACGCCGGGCGTGAACGACTGCGCTGAAGCCCCCCCCATCGTCGAGCTCGTGGAGGACGCGCGCTCGCTCGACGCGCTGTGCGCCCGCATTGCGACCATCCCCCGCCTCGCGCTCGACGTCGAGGCGGACGGCCTGCACGCGTTCCGGCCGAAGCTCTGCACGCTCCAGCTCGGCTTCGAGGGCGACGGCGGCGCGCGGCACGTCGCGGTCATCGACACGCTCGCGGTGCCGGTCGCGCCGCTCGCTGCGATCCTCGGGCAGGGCGGGCCCGTCAAGGTGCTGCACGACCTGACCTTCGACGCGAAGATGCTCGCGGAGGCGGGCGTCGCGCTCGGGCGCGTGCGAGACACCTCGATCGCGGCTCGGCTGCTCGGCCATCAGGCGACCGGCCTCGGCACGCTGCTCGAGGCCGAGCTCGGCGTGAAGGTGGACAAGCACCTCCAGCAGCACGACTGGGCTGCGCGCCCGCTGCGGCCGGTCCAGCTCGCGTACCTCGCCGACGACGTCGCGCACCTGCTCGCGCTCGACGACCGGCTCGCCGAGCGGGCGGAGGAGGCCGACCTCGTCGAGGAGATCGCCGAGGAGTGCGCGTACCGGCTCGTGGCCGCGTCGGCCCCGCCTCGCGATCCGCGCCCGGCGTACGTTCGCGTGAAGGGCGCGGCCGCGCTTGACCGGCTCGGGCGCGCAGTGCTCCGGCGCCTCGTCGAGGCGCGAGAACGAGCGGCCGAGCGGCTCGACGTCCCTCCGTTCAAGGTCGTCGGCAACGACGTGCTGCTCGAGCTCGCGCGCAGGCGACCGATCACGATGGCCGACCTCCGCGCGGTGCGCGGGACCATGGCGGGGCGGGCCGCGCGCGCGGCGGGCGCGATGCTCGAGGCCGTCGCGACCGGCGTCGCGGATGGGGAGATCCCCGAGGACGACCGCGCGCTCTTCGATCCGCCCCGGCCGGACCGCGCGATCCTGGCGGGTCGCCGCGCGGTCGAGGCGCGGGTGAGCGGGTGGCGCCGCGCCGAGGCCAAGCGCCGAGGCGTCGACGAGCAGGCGGTGCTGCCGGGCCACTGCGCGCAGGACGTCGCCGACGCGCTGCTCGCGCACGGCGGCGACGACGCCGCGCGCAGGGCCGCGATCCAGGCGATCCCCGGGCTGGGAGCGCGTCGCCTGTCGCGCTACCTCGACGCGCTGGGCGCGCTCGGCGCGACGTCCGCGCAGGGCGGCGATCCGCGGTGAGCGGGCTCCTCGTCGTCGCCGGCGAGGGATCGGGAGACCGGATCGCCGCGAGCGCGCTGCGCGAGCTGCGCGACCGGGACCTCGTGAGCTTCGGCCTCGGAGGCACCGCGTGCCGCGCCGCCGGGATGCGGATCGTGGCCGACGCCTCGAGCACCGCCGCGATGGGGATCTCCGACGTGGCGCGCCGGGCACCCGCGATCCTCGGCGCCGTGCGCGCCCTCCTCGACGCCGCGCGGCGCGATCGGCCGGACGCGGCGCTGCTGGTTGACTTCACCGAGCTGAACGCGCTGCTCGGTCGCTGGCTGCGGGCGCGGGGCGTACGGGTGCTGTGGTGCGTGGCGCCCCAAGTCTGGGCGTGGCGGCGCAGTCGCCTGCGCACGCTCGGGCGCTCGCTCGACCGGCTCGCGGTCGTGCTGCCGTTCGAGGAGCCGCTGTGGCGCGCGCACGGCGTCGACGCGCGCTACGTCGGCCACCCCGCGCTCGAGGTGCCCTCGATCCCCCGCATCGCCGCGCGCGCGCGCCTCGGAATAGTGGGCGACGCGCGCGCGATCGGGCTCCTCCCCGGCAGCCGCGCCGGCGAGGTCCGCCGCATCGCGCCCGTGCTGGCCGCCGCGGCTCGCAGGCTCCTCGACGACCGAGACGTCGACGAAGCCGTCCTCCTCGAGGCGCCGGCCCTCGACGCCGCCGCGCGCGCAGCGTTGCGAGATGCGGGGCGGTCCCACGGCGTGCGCGTCGCCGCGGCCGATCCCGAGCACGGCGCCGCGCCCTTGCTCGGCGCGCTCGACGCCGTGGTCTGCGCGTCCGGCACCGCGAGCCTCGAGGCAGCGCTCGCGGGCGTCCCCGTCGCCGTCGCACACCGCCTCGACCCGCTCGCGTGGGCCGTCGCGCGGCGCCTCGTCCACGCTCCGCACGTCGCCTTGCCGAACGTGATCGTCGGCGTGCGCGCCGTGCCGGAGCTGCTCCAGCGCGACGCCACGCCCGAGGCGGTCGCCGCCGCCGCCCGCACGCTCCTCGGCGCGGAGGCAAAGCCCCGCGCCACCGCGCTCGCGTCACGCCTTCGATCCACGCTCTCCGACGGCGACGGCCGCCCGTTCGGCGCGCGGCTCGCGGCGCTCCTCGACGACTGGCTCGCCGCCGCGGCTACGCGGTGAGCGGCACCAGGCCGGCCACGCGGATCATCTCCGCGTCGCGATCCTCGCCCGGGTTCGGCGTGGTGAGGAGCTTCTCTCCGTAGAAGATCGAGTTTGCGCCCGCGTAGAGGGCCATCAGCTGCGCCTCGCGCGAGAGCTCCGTGCGCCCCGCCGACAGGCGCACGCGCGCGAGCGGGAACAGGATGCGCGCCACGGCCACCATGCGAACGAGCTCGAGCGGGTCGACCGGCGGCAGCGCCTCGAGCGGCGTGCCGGGCACGCGCACGAGGGCGTTGATCGGCACGCTCTCCGGGTGAGGCGTGAGGCGCACGAGCTCGATCAACATCGCGCAGCGATCGGCCACCGTCTCGCCCATCCCGATGATGCCGCCCGAGCAGACGCGGATGCCGGCGCGCTGCACGGCGCCGAGCGTGTTCAGTCGGTCGTCGAACGTCCGCGTCGAGACGATCGACCGGTACGCGTCGCGCGACGTGTCGAGGTTGTGGTTGTACGCGTCGAGCCCCGCGTCCTTGAGCCGACGCGCCTGATCGTCGTCGAGCATCCCGAGCGTGCAGCACGCCTCGAGGCCGAGGCCCTTCACGCCGCGGACCATGTCGAGCATGCGGTCGAACGCGGGCCCCTCCTTCACCTCGCGCCACGCCGCGCCCATGCAGAAGCGCGTCGCTCCGGCTGCGCGGGCGCGACGCGCCGAGTCGATCACGGCCTCGAGGTCGAGCATGCGCTCGGCCGGGACGTCGGACTTGTGGTGCGACGACTGCGGGCAGTAGCCGCAGTCCTCGGGGCAGCCGCCGGTCTTGACGCTGAGCAGGGTACACAGCTGCAGCTCGCTCGGCCCGTGCGCGGCGAGGTGCACCTCGCGGGAGCGATCGATGAGCTCGAAAAGCGGCAGATCGTGGAGGGCCACGACCTCGTCGAGGCGCCAGTCGTGGCGCGCTTCGGGCTGGACGGCGTTCATGGGGCTCTACTAGCCGAGGAGTCCGGCCGAGTCCAAGCCGCGTGAGACGCGCCCGCTCCGGCGATCGCGCGCCCTCCGCGCAGCGCCGGCGCTAGAACAACGACGCGGCCTTCGCGACGTCCTTGGCGACCACGCCCTGCGCGGCCAGCTGCTGCGCGTGCATCGCGAAGGTCTGCATGCCGTACGGGCTCACGCCCTTCTCCATCAGGTCCTTGAGCGACGGATTCGTGTCCGGGCGCCGGATCGACTCGCGCACCGTCCCCGTCGCCACCAGCACCTCGGCGAGCAGCACCATGCCGGACTCGTCGCGCTTCGGCAGGAGGCGCTGCGCCATGATGCCCTGGAGGCTGTCGCCGAGACGGTCGCGCAGCTCGGAGGGGTTCTTCGCGAGCGCGATCAGGCGGCTGAGGGTGCGCCCGACGTCCGGCGTGTGCAGCGTCGACAGCACGAGGTGCCCCGTCTCGGCCGCCTGAAGGGCGATCTCCATCGTGTCCTCGTCGCGGATCTCGCCGACGAGGATGACGTCGGGGTCCTGGCGGAGCGCGGCGCGCAGGGCGCCGGCGAACGTCTGCGTGTCGAGGCCGATCTCCCGCTGGCTCACGCTCGATCGGTTGTCCGCGTGCACGAACTCGATCGGGTCCTCGATCGTCACGATGTGCTTCGCGTAGTTGTTATTGATGTGGCCGATCATCGCCGCGAGGCTCGACGTCTTGCCGGAGCCCGTCGGACCGACCACGAGCACGAGGCCGCGGTCGAGCTCGGCGAGGCCCCGCACCGCGGTCGGCACGCCGAGCTCGTCGAACTGGGGGATTCGCAGCGGCACGGCGCGCATCACGAGCGCGAGCGAGTTGCGCTGCCGGTAGATGTTCACGCGGAAGCGGCCGAGCGCCGGCACCTCGTACGAGGTGTCGTACTCCTGGAGGGTCGAGACCTGCTCGCGCGCCGATCGACCGGCGAGCACGAGGCGCGCGGCGGCCTCCGTGTCCTCCGGCCGGATCTTGTCGACGCGGAAGTAGACGATGTCGCCATGCACGCGCGCGCCCGGCGGCTGACCGACCTTGAGGTGGATGTCGCTGGCGCCAGCGGCGAGGGCCTTGCCGAGGAGCTGGTGGAGAAACGCCTCGCTCGAGTACGGGGTCGACACGAGCCCGAAGCTACCGCAAGTCGGTCGAGGCGAACGATCTTCGGCGCAAGGCGCCGGCCGACGCCGCCACCTCGACGCACCAGAAGGCCGAAACCGCGGGAGATCTCGGGCGTCAGGGGTCGAGGTCGACCGGCACGCGCGCCGCGTCGAGGTAGCCCTTGCCGGCCAGGGCGCGCGCCGCCGAGACCGCGATCGCGCGCTCGTCGACCGGGACGTCGGCGCGCGACGCAATCGCCACGAGCAGCGCGGCCGACGACCGGAGCGCGGCCGGATCGAGCGGATCCCGCGACGTCGCGGGCCGCGCAGCGACGGCGAGCGCGGCGACGAGGCGCGCCCGACGGCCGGCCGCGTCGCCGGTGGCCGCGCGCGTCACGAGAGCCTCCAGCACGCTCTCCGCGTCCTCGGCGAAGGGCAGCGCGGACAGCGCGACCGCCTCGGCCTCGCCCCCGCCGACGGCCACGTCCCACAGCGCCGCCGCGCCCTCCGCCTCCGCGAGCCGCGCGCGATCGAGGTCGTCCTCGCCCCGCGCCCGCTGCCAGGTCGGATCGGTCGGCACCTCGGCGCCGCGCGCCGCGCCCGCCGCCGCGCGCGGGAGGCCCGCCCGATCGACCATCGGGCCCACCTCGCGCGCCGGTAGCGCCGATCGCACGGGCGAACCGCAGCCTGCGGAGGCCGCCGCCAGCGCGATCGCGGCGAGCGCCGACCTCCGCGGGCGCACCGTCACGGCACGAGATCGAGCCCGCGCTTGCCCGCGGGCCGCTCGGCGGCGGCCTTGTCGAGGTGCTCCTCGACCGCGCGGTTGATGTGCATCGAGCAGAACCGCGGCCCGCACATCGAGCAGAACTCCGCCGTCTTGAAGTACTCGTCCGGCAGCGTCTCGTCGTGCATCGACTGGGCCATCTCCGGGTCGAGCGAGAGCCGGAACTGCTCCTTCCAGTCGAACGCGTAGCGCGCGCGGCTGAGCGCGTCGTCGCGGTCGCGCGCGCCGGGCCGCTTGCGCGCGATGTCGGCGGCGTGCGCCGCGATCTTGTAGGCGATGAGCCCGGCGCGCACGTCGTCCGCGTTGGGCAGGCCGAGGTGCTCCTTCGGCGTCACGTAGCAGAGCATCGCGGCGCCCGCGTAGCCCGCCATCGTCGCGCCGATCGCGCTCGTGATGTGGTCGTAGCCGGGTGCGATGTCGGTGACGAGCGGGCCGAGGACGTAGAACGGAGCCTCGTCGCAGAGCTCCATCTCCTTCTTCACGTTCATCTCGATCTGATCGAACGGCACGTGGCCGGGGCCCTCGATCATGACCTGGACGTCCTTCTTCCACGCGAGGCGCGTGAGCTCGCCGAGCGTCGCGAGCTCGGCGAACTGCGCCGCGTCGCTCGCGTCGGCGAGGCAGCCGGGGCGCAGGCCGTCGCCGGCCGAGATCGTCACGTCGTACTTGGCGCAGATCTCGAGGACCTTGTCCCAGTGCGTGTAATACGGGTTCTGCTGGTGCTTTTCGAGCATCCACTGCGCCATGATCGATCCGCCGCGCGACACGATCCCGGTGAGGCGCCCCTTCACGAGCGGGATGTGCTCGACGAGCAGGCCCGCGTGGATCGTGAAGTAGTCGACGCCCTGCTGCGCCTGGTGCTCGAGGATGTCGATGAAGTCCGACGGCCGGAGCGCCTCGACCGACTTGGCGATCTCGAGCGCCTGGTAGACGGGCACGGTGCCGATCGGCACGGGCGACGCCGCGATGATCGCGCGCCGGATCGCGTCGATGTCGCCGCCGGTCGACAGGTCCATCACCGTGTCGGCGCCGTACTTGAGCGACAAGCGCAGCTTCTCGAGCTCGCCGTCGACGTCGCTCGTCACCTGGCTGTTGCCGATGTTCGCGTTGATCTTGCACAGCGCGGTGATGCCGATCGCCATCGGCTCGACGTTCGTGTGCTTGACGTTGGCCGGGATGATCATCCGCCCGCGGGCCACCTCGCTACGCACGAGCTCGGGCTCGAGCTGCTCGCGCCGCGCGACGTAGTGCATCTCCTCGGTGACGATGCCCTTGCGGGCAAAATGCATCTGCGTCTGATTC
This sequence comes from uncultured delta proteobacterium, assembly GCA_903906315.1. Classification (GTDB taxonomy): domain Bacteria; phylum Myxococcota_A; class Polyangia; order Polyangiales; family Polyangiaceae; genus CAIVJW01. Next base: position 22,860 of record CAIVJW010000027.1, read on the forward strand.
TGGCTGGCGGCGCGCTTCTGAACCCACTCGGTCCGCATCGGATGGTCCTCTCTTTCGCCGATCGCGCAGGCCGCCTCGCGGGAGCGGGGGACCCGAACGGTCGAGGCTCGCCTCTAGGCGGCCCCGCGCGGCGACGCAAGGTCGGGAAGTCGCCGGCGTCCCCGCCCCGAGACCGCTTGCGCCCGAGGCGCCGCGCGTCAACCTTGTCGGCCGAGGCGCCGAGGCCGCGCCGCACGAGGAGACATCGTGGACATCGTCATCCGCTACTGCGTGGTCTGAAACTACAAGCCGAGGGCTGCGAGTCTCGCGGCCGAAATCGAGCGCGCGATGGGGGAACCCCCGCGGGTCGTGGCAGGCAAGACGGGCCAGTTCGACGTCCTCGTGGACGGGGCCATCGTCTTCTCGAAGCAGGCGGAGGGCCGGTTCCCCGAGCCCGCGGAGGTGATCGCGAAGCTCGGGCGCTGACGCGCGCCTCACGACGGGACCGCGAACGGCCCGGGGTAGCGCGCACCGCCCGCGCGCTAGATCACGTCCTCGATCGCCCGCACGGTCGCCTCGATGCCGTGCTCGTGGCGGTAGCCCATGAGGTCCCGCGCGCGGCGGTCGTCGACCATGCACACGTAGCGAATGTGGTCGAGCTCGGGCGCGGGAAACGAGGTCGCGCGGTACTTCCACAGGCGCGAGACGGCACTCTTCGCGATCGAATGCGGCACGGCGATGCGGGGGCGCCCGGTGAGCCCGACCAGGCGCGACAGCGGCAGCCCCGGCGGGCCGGCGAGGTTGAAGATGCCGCGCGTGCCCGGCTTCAGGGCCTGCACGATCGCGTTGACGATGTCGTCCTGGTGGATGACCTGCACCATCGGATCGAACCCGAGCAGGGTCGGGATGACCGACAGGCGCAGGTAGTTCGACGGCGCGTTGCGCACGGACCCGACGATGTGCGTCGGCCGCAGGATCACCGTCTCGGTCTCCGGCCGCTTCCAGAAGAACGACTGCGCGAGCATGTCGACCTCGATGAGGTCGCGGATCTCGCTGAACGAAGCGCCGCCGAGCAGCGGCGCGTCCTCGGTCAGGAACTGCGGGTTGTCGGGGCGCGGGCCGTACACCGAGGCGCTCGAGAGCACGATGACCTTGGGTATCTCGTACTGGGCGACGTACTCAAGCAGGCGCTGAAAGCCGGCGACGTTCCAGGTGTGGTGCTCCGCCTGGCTCGCGCGCGGGTCGTGCATCACGCCGAGGTGCACGAGCGCGGCGATGCGCTCCTGCCGGAAGACGTCCTGCGTCTTCTTGCGACGGATGTCGATCTGGTGGTGGACGACGTCCTTCGGCCGACCGGGGAACTCGCGCCGATCGATGCCGATCACCCCGCGCTCGCGGTGCAGGCGTCGCGCGAGCCTCCGCCCGAGGCGGCCGCAGATCCCGGTGATGAGCACCGGCCGCGACGCGAGATCGTCGTCCTCGGCGGCCTTGCGGCCCTTCGTGGCGGCCTTCCCGCGCGCCGCCGCCCCCTCGCGCTTGGCGTTCGTCATCGGAGGCCGAGAGTCGCCGCCGTCGGGCGGGCGAGTCAAGCGGCGGCGTGCGACGTTGCCCTCGGGGGTGTGCGCCGACCGGCAGCGGCGCTAGAGGTTGCGGGCCATGGACGCCTCGCGCGCGCTCGCCCGCATCGCCGACTTCGCCACCCGCGACGCGCTGCCCTTCGCGCGCCTCGTCTCGAACGGCGTGCAGCGCACCGCCGACGAGCTCGCGATCCGCATGCTCGGGAGCGATTTCGAGGATCGCCTGCGCCGCGTGCCGATCGTCCTCGCGGGCGGCGGCGTCGACCCGTTCGGCCTCGACATGTCCTGGGCGAAGTACTCGATGGGCGTCGGCGCCTTCTTCCATCGCTTCTATTTCCGCAGCGAGGTGCGCGACATCGACCGCGTGCCGCCCGGGCGCGTGCTGCTCATCTCCAACCACTCCGGCCAGCTCCCGTTCGATGGAATGGTGATCGTCGCGTCGATGTTCCTCGACGCGGAGCCGCCGCGGGTCGTGCGCAGCATGGTCGAGAAGTGGACGCAGACCCTGCCCTTCGTCTCGACGTTCTTCTCGCGCTGCGGCCAGGTCGTCGGCGTGCCCGAGAACGCGCGCCGCCTCCTCGAGCTCGGCGAGGCCATCCTCGTGTTCCCCGAGGGCGCGCGCGGCATCTCCAAGCCCTTCGTCGACCGCTACCACCTGACGGACTTCGGCCTCGGCTTCATGCGCCTCGCGCTCGAGACGAAGACGCCGATCGTGCCGATCGCGGTGGTCGGCGGCGAGGAGCAGTACGTCTCGCTCGGCAACCTCGATCGGGTGGCGAAGCTGATGGGGGCGCCGTCGTTCCCCCTGATGCCGCAGCTGCTCGTGCCGGGCGGGCAACTGCCGCTGCCGACGAAGTACCGGGTGCACTTCGGCGAGCCGATGTGGTTCGACGGCGACCCCGACGACGACGACGCGGTGATCGACGAGAAGGTCCAGCGCGTGAAGGCGACGATCCAGTCGATGCTGAACCGCGGCCTGAAGCAGCGGAAGGCGATCTTCTGGTAGCGATCCGGCGGGTCAGCCGCCGATCGTGAGCGAGCCGGCGACGCCGCGCGCCTCGACACGCGCGCGTCCGCCGAGCACGACCGGCTCGTTGCGCGCGCCGTGACCGACGGGCGCGCCCGCGACGACGGGCACGCCGAGCGCCCCGAGCAGCTCGCGCGCGACGTCGCCGACGGTGACGCCGTCCGGGTTCGCGTCGCACTGGTCGAAATCGCCCAGAACGAAGGCGGAAGCGCGGGCGAAATGGCCGCCGACGATCAGCGTCGTCAGCACGCGATCGAGGCGGTACGGCCGCTCGCCGACGTCCTCGATCAGCACGACGGCGCCTTCGGGCACGGCGAGCCGCCCCGCGGCGGCGCAGGCGTGGAGCAGCGTCAGATTGCCTCCGAAGAGGGGCCCCTCGGCGGCGCCCGGCCGCAGCACCTCCAGCCCCTCGAACCGGCGCTCGTCGGTCGGGTGCTCGACCGCCCGGACGAACGCGGCCCGGGTCGCCGCGTCACCGCGGCCGAGCGCCGTCGCGTGACAGGAGTGAAGCGATCCGACGCCAACGCGGGCGGCCTCGACGTGGAGCGCGGTCACGTCGGAGAAGCCGGCGATCCAGCGCGGCCGCTCGGCAAATCCTGCCCAGTCGATCTCGTGGGCGAAGCGATTGGCGCCGTAGCCTCCGCGCGCCGCGACCACGAGGCGGACGTCGGGGTCCGCGAGCGCGGCTGCGAGCTCGGCCCGACGGCGCGCGTCGGCGCCGGCGAAGTAGCCGCGCTTCGAGAACATCCCTCGATCGAAGCGCACGCGGTAGCGCGAGCGGAGCCAGCCCAGGCCGAGCCACAACGGCAACGCATCGAACGGACCCGACGGCGCCACGACGGCGACGAGGTCGCCGGGCCGCAGCGCGGGAGGGAGCCGAAGGCAGGCAGCAGGCGCGACGGCCGCGCCGATCACTCGCGCGGGCGCTGGTGCTGGCCCGAGACGTCGTCCTCGAGCAGCTCGGCGTCGTCGACGTCGGCGATCGAGTCCTCCATGCCGTCGAGCGAGGACGCATGCAGCGGCTGCGCCGACGAGGCTCCCGCTACCGGGGCGTAGCCGCCCGCGGCGGCCGGATCTGCGCCGCCAGCCGCCTGCGCGACCTGGGCCGCGTGAGCCTGCATCTGCCACGCGAACGCCTGCTGCGGGTCCATTTGCGCGATCTGCGCGTAGTAGACGGCCCACGCCGCCGCCTGCGGGTCCACCGCCGCCTGGGCCTGGTAGTACGTCGCGTACTGCGCCGCGGTCGCCGGGTCGATCGGCGTGAACGGATCGGCGTAGCCGCCCTGCGCTTGCTGCGCTTCGGCCTGGCCGTAGCCCTGCGCTTGCGATGGCTGGGCCGCCCCATCGTCGGGAGCGTAGGCGACGGCCTGCGCGTCGGACGCGCCGTACGGCGCATACGCGGCCTGCGGGTCCTGCGTCGCCGCGTACGCCGGAGCCGCGAGGGCCTCCGGCTCCCCGTACGCCTCGGCATACGCCGGAGGGTGCGCCTCCGGAGCGGGGACGTAGGCCGCCGGCTCGGGCTGCGCGTACGGATGCGCGTAGGCGTCCACGCGGGGAGCTTCGGGCGACCCCGACAGCGGAGCGGACGCGTCGTGGGACACGAACGCGGGAGGGGCCGCGTACGCCGAGGGATTCTGGCCGTAGGACGGCATCCCGTGCAGCCCGGCGTCGAAGGCCAGCGGCGGCACCGGCAGCGGCACGACGAGGGGCTCGACCGGGGTCGGCTCTGCCACGAGCTCGGGCTCAGCCTCGGCCTCGAGATCGAGCTCGACCGGCGCGGGTACCGCTACGAACGCCGGCGGGGCCACGAAGGCAATCGGCGGCGGCGGGGCCGGGTCCGGGCTCGCTTCGGCCGGCGGTCGCTTTGCCATCGTGGGCGGGGCGACCATCGCCGGCGGCGGCGACGACGGCGTGGCCTTCCCGTCGCCATGAGGCGCGGGCGGCGGCGGCGGCCTCTTCAGCTTGCCGGCCTTGGCGCGCTCGAGACCGGCGCCGGCGTCGGGATCGCCGGCCTTCATGCGGAGCACGCGCCGCCAAGCGTCGGCAGCCTCGCGCGCGTCGCCCACGTCCTCTTCCCAGATGCGGGCGACCTTGCGAGCGAGCTCGGCGCGCAGCGACGGGTCGCGCCCGCGGAGGATCTGGTCCTCGTAGAGCTGGATCATGCCGCGGTGATCGCCAAGCTCGAGCAAGAGCGCCGAGAGCTCGTTCATCACGTCCTGATCGGACGGCGAGAGGTCGTGCAGCTTCTTGAGATCGACCGCGGCGCCCTTGCGATCGCCCAGGACCTCGCGGCGCAGCTTGGCGCGACGCTGAAGGAGCTTACGCACGAGCGGGCCGTCGAAGACCTCCTCGAGCGCACGGCCGAGCGTGGCCTCGACGCGCGACATGTCCTCGACCTTGAAGCCGAGGTGCTCGAGCGCCTCGAGCGAGGCGTCGTCGACGTGCGTGACGATCGCATCACCGAGCCAGCCGAACGCGCGGTCGATGTCGCCGAGATCGCGGTGGGCGATCGTCGCGGCCCGGCGCAGGAGCGCGCCGCGGGTCCGGCCGCCGTCGCGCGAGCCCTGCCCGCCGGCCGCGAGGGCCTCGGCGAGGATGCTGCGCAGCGCGGTGCTACCGGCGCGCTCGTCGCCGGTCAGCGCGGCGCCCTCGAGACCGGAGATGGTCTCTTCCTGAACGCCGCCCGAGAGGGCGAGCTCGAAGAACCCGCGCGCGCGGTCGGTCGCGCCGCGCTCGGCGGCGACCTGCGCGGCCCGTGCGAGAGCGGCGAGGCGATCGGCGGGAAGACGACAGCGGCCGACTTGGCGCTCGTAGAGGTCGATGACGTGCCCGGGAGCCTGCGTCAGCGCGGCGAGGCGGCCGAGGAGGCCCTCGACCTCGCCGGGAGGGACGCTCGTGAGCGCCGACTCGCCGTGTTGCATGGCCTCGATAGGGTCGACGCCTGCGGCGACGAGCACCTCGGCCTGGCGAACCAGCTCGGCCGCGCGGGCCGGCCCGGAGAGGTCGCGCGAGAGGATCTCGTGAGCGACGCCGAGCGCGTCCAGGTCCTTCGCCCGCGTGGCGATCTCCTCGAGGCGCGAGGCGAGCTCACCGTCGGCGCCGCGCGAACGCGCAAGCTCCATCGCCACCTGCACGGCGTCGGTCTCGCGACCGATGGAAAGAAAGCGCTCGAACGAGCCGCGGAGCGCCTCGTTGCGCTCGGGGCCGGAGCTCGACTCGTGCCACGCGACGAGCTTCGTGGCGACGATGCCCTTCCAGCCGAGGCGGTCGCCCAGGTCGACGTACGCCTTGCGGCAGGCCTCGTCGCCCTGGTCGGCGAGCTTCTCGAGCCCGGCGAGGGCTTCGTCGCCCCGGCCGAGCCGGTCGGCCAGCACGTCGGCCAGGCGGCGCGTCATGGCGCTCGCCTCGTCGTCGTCGCCCTCGACCTCGATCAGCGAGGTGAGCAGCGCGGGGACGCGGTCCCACAGCTCGAGATCCTCGCAGAGCTTGAGCAAGCGCGCGGCGGCGTCGAAGTCCTCCGCGTCGGCCGAGTGGACGACGTCGAGCGCGCGGATCGCGCCGCGCGGGTCGCCGAGCGGCCCCTCGTACAGCTGACCGAGGCGCTGCGCGATCTCGGTGCGCTCGGGGCCCGCCGTCAGGGCGAGCTCGCGCTCGAGCGCGTCGGCGGCGCCCTTCGGGTCGTCGCGCTTCTCGGCGAGATCGGCGATGGCCCGGAGCGCCGTGCGGTTGCTCGGGGCCATCCGGTGGATGGCCTCGTAGCGCTCGATCGCCTGCTCCAGGTCGCCGATGCTGTCGGCGAGCAGCTCCGCCTCGCGAAGCGCGATGGCGAGCTTCTGCTCGGGGTCCGTCGCGGCCGCGCCGAGACGTCGCAGGAGCTCCACCTGCATCTGCACGTCGCCGCGCTCGGCAGCGTCGTCGACGAGCAGGCTCAAGGCGTCGGGGTCGTCGCCGTCGAGGAGCAGCAGCTCGAGCGTCTCGCGCGCCCCTTCCTTGTCCTCGAGCTCGCGCTGCACCTCGGCGGCGGCGCGGCGCGTGGCCATGCGCCGCGCGCGGTCGGTGAGCCGCTCGGCGCGGACGAGCAGGAACTTCACGAGGTCCGCGCGGCGGTCGGCCTTGCGGTACTGGTCCTCGAGCGACGCGGCGTACGCATCGCTGGCGGGGTCGAGCTCGGTCGCCTGCTCGAGCTTGACTATCGCGTTGTCGAACTCGGTCGCGAGCAGCCACTGCTCGGCGGCGAGCGCGAAGAGCGCCGCTTGCGGCTTGCCGTCGGTGAGCTGCGCGCGCTGCTCGAGCGCGTTGGCGACGTCCGCCGGGCGGCCCGCCTCCGCGAAGGCCTTCTCCGCGAGCTCCCAGAGCTTGCCCTGACCGAGCGCCTCGGCGGCCTCGGAGAAGGCCTCGCCCGCGCCGCCGGCGTCACCGAGCTTGTGCCGCAGCTCGCCGAGCTTCTGCAGGAGGCCCCCACGCGCGGGGACGTCGGTGATGCTGACGACGTTGTCGGCGATCGCCTGGGCCGCGAGGTCGGGCCGATCGCCCTTCTCGTAGAGCTTGACCGCCGTCTGCACCGCGGTGTCGTCCTCGGGCGCCAGCATGGCGATGCGGGCCCACGCCTCGGCGGCGGAGACCGGATCCTTGCGCTTGGACTCGTGCAGCGTGGCGAGCTTCTTCTCGAGGGCGATCTTCTGCTCCGTGTCGGGAGCGCTCATCGCCTCCTGCTCGAGCAGCGGCGCGAGATCGTCCCAGCGCGAGCCCTTCTCGAGGAGCCGCCGGAGCTGGTCGCGCGCCGGCTCGTCCCCGCGGTCGAGCTGACAGATCTGCTTCCACGCCGAGATGGCGGTCTCGATGTCGCGGAGCTGCGACTCGCAGAGACCCGCCACGTCGCGGAGCTGCGCCTTGCGCGTCTCGGTGCTCGAGGTCGCCACACGCGACGCCGCGAGCAGCACGTCGCGAAGGTCGCCGTACATGCGCTTCTGGCGGAGGTACTCCTCGCACCACGAGAGCGCCTCGGGGTTTGCCGCGTCGACCTTGAGGGCCTCGCGGTACTTTGCGAGCGCCTGGGGCTTCTTGCCCTTCTGGTTCTCCGACTGCGCCTCCTCGAGGAGCGCGGAGAGATCGGCCACGGGCACCGAAGGCTGTGCGGGCGCGACGGGCTGCGCCGGCGCGGGATCGGCGGCGGGAGCCGGTGCGACCACGGACGGCGTGGGCGCGGCGGCCGCCGGAGCGGCCGAATGGACCGGCCCCGACGGAGGAGCGGACGCCCTCGCGGCTCCGAGGTTCTGCGCGGCGACGGCAGCCATGAAGCCGCCCGGGTTCGCGGCGAGGTAGCCGGTGTAGAAGGGCCCGAGCTCGTCGCCCTTGCCGAGGATCTTGCCGTAGTAGTCGGCCAGCTGCATCGCGCGGTCGTCGCCCGGCGTCGCGCGCAGCGCCGACACCGAGTAGCTGTAGCCGTACTCGCCGTCGTACATCTCGGCGAGCGACAGGAACAGGCGCGCGCACTCCTGCCGCTCCTGTGCGGGGACGGCCTCGCCGCCATCGATCCGCTCCAGGACGAGCGACCCGACCTCCTGCGTGAGCGCGACGTCGTCCGGCAGGAAGGAGCGGGCGCCGCGGAGCGATGCGGTCGCGCCCGCGAGGTCGCCCGCGCGACGACGGACGTCGGCCTCGTCGCGGTAGAGCGCGATCTTGCGTTCGGCGTCGTCGACGATGGCCTGCTCCATCGCGAAGAACGGCACCGCGTCGGCCCACTGCTGCTGGGCCTTGAGGATCTCGCGCGCGGCGTAGATGGCGTAGGCGTTGGCCGGATCGAGCTCCGCGAGGCGGCGCCAGTTTTCGACGGCGCGCTCCGGGCGCGCGATGCTGGGCTCGCTCCACAACCGACCGAGCTCGTCGTGCATCGCGATGAGCTGCTCGCGCACCTCGGGGCGATCCGGCAGGATCGTCGTGAGCGCCTTCACGAGGCGCTCGAGCAGCGCAGCGAGACCCTTTTGGTCGCCCTTCTCGCGGTAGAGCCCGGCGAGCCGCTCGGCCGCCACGCGCTGCGTCGGGTCCTTGTCGATCGCGCTCATCAGCGTGCGCGCCGCGTGGTGCGCATCGCCGATCGTGGTCGACCAGACGTTGGCGGCCTCGCTCAGCCAATGCGCCGCGTACGCGGGATCGGCGGTCGCGGTACCGACCTTCTCCAGTAATATCGCGTAGGAACGCGGATCCTGGGTGCCGGCGCGGTGCGCATAGGCCAGCGCTTCCTCGTCGTGCGGGTTCGCAACCAAGCGCTGGATCAGCGTTTCCATCTCGCGGGCGTCCATCGTTTGAGTGGCGCGAAGGTACACGGTAGCGACGCAATCGTACAGGGACCTCGACGCCCGGATCGTGGGGGACCGGCCGCCCTCGCCGTCCCGCAGGGGGGACGGGACGCGCCGACCGCGGCGACGGCCGTCGGGGGCGGTCGCACCAGCGAGGGAACGGCGCCGACGCGCCGGCGCTGGGCGAGCTCGATCAGGGCTCGAAGCGCGAGTACGAAGAGGGCTTCTTCGGCGTGGCAGGCTTGCGCGCCGGAGAAGGAGGAGGCGGGGGCTGCGCGGCGCGAGCCGAGGCCGCAACGAGGGGCGATGCGGTGAGCACGGCGGGCGCGGCGGGCTCCGGAGACGACGCGGGCGGCGTGACCGCGGCGAGCTTCACCGCCTGCCCGAGCCCGCTCGCGGCCGCAGCGACGCCCGCGCGGGCGCGCTCTGCCGCGCCCGACGAGCCGCCGCGCAGGGCGCCGACGGCGAAGAGCGCGCCGACCAACCCGCCGACGAGCGCGCCGCCAGCGAGGATGGCCGCCCGCGGCGGGCGTACGCGACGCGGAGCGCCGGGCTCGGCCGGGAGGAGCGAGTCGAGGTCGTCGCGGACGACCGGCGCGACCGCCGCGGTGGTCGCCGTGACGGGCGCGACGTGGCGCGGCTCGGCGATCGCGGCGTCGAGATCGGCGAGGAACGCTCGCGCGGTCGCGGGCCGGTCGTCGGGGTCCTTGGCCAGGGCGCGCATCACGAGAGCGCCGAGCGGCGCCGGGATGCCGTGGTCGGGCGCCGCCTCGAGGGGCGGCACGGGCAGCGACTTGATGTGGCGCGCCATCACGACGACGGCGTCGTCGTCGACGAACGGCGGGCGACCGACGAGCATCTGGTAGAGCAGCACGCCGAGCGAGTAGAGGTCGCTGCGCGCGTCGAGCGGCCGGCCCTGCGCCTGCTCCGGCGACATGTAGCGCGGCGTGCCGAAGACCGTGCCCGCCTGCGTCTCGAGCACGTCGACCGCGCCGGCGGCCTCGGTGACCAGCTTGGCGATGCCGAAGTCGAGGAGCTTGCAGACCTCGCCGGACTCGCCGCCGTCGGGGCGGCAGAGGAACAGGTTGTCGGGCTTGAGGTCGCGATGGATGACGCCCTTGTCGTGGGCCTCGGCGAGGCTCGCGAGCGCGTGTCGGGCGACGCGCACGGCAGCGGTCGGGGCCAGGCGGCGCACGCGCTTGAGCCGCGCCCCGAGCGACTCGCCCTCGAGGAGCTCCATCGCGAGGTAGAGCGACGTGCCGCCGCCGAAGCCGTCGTCGGCGGGCGCTTCGGCGATCTCGCCGAAGTCGAACACCGTCACCGTGTTCGGCGACGCGAGGAGGCTCAGGGCGCGGGCCTCGCGCACGAAGCGCTGCTTGGCGACGGCGTCGATCGCGCGGTCCGATCGGAGCACCTTCAGCGCGACCCAGCGGCCCATCGCCTCGTGACGCGCGCGGTAGACGGTGCCCATCGAGCCCGCGCCGAGCTTGGCGACGACGACGAAGCGGCCACCGATGGTCGCGCCGAGCAGCGGGTCGCCGTCCGCCTCGGCGAGGGCGGCGCGGGTGACGTAGGCGAAGCCGTCCTCCGGACAGCGCCGCAGCGCGCCGCTCAGCGCGCCCGGCGGCGCGTCGCTCGCGACGCGGCAGCGCGGGCAGACCCATCCCTCGGGCGGGCGCGAGGAGCGCGGGGGCGAGTCCGCGTGGGGGGGCGGCACGATGGCAGCACGAAGGCTACTTCATCTGGCAGCGCAAGGCTCGCGGTGTCGAGGCTCCGGCGTCGGCGGCCTCGGCGGGGCGGCACACGAACGCCGGGTCCGCGCAGCTCGCGTCCGTGCAGCATGCGTCGGTGCACATGCCCTTACCCAACGCATCCGCGGCGCACTCCCCGCTCCGGCACTCGTGGCCGCTCGCGCACTCGTGGCCGAGCCCGAACGCGGCCCCGATCGGGAGGACGGCGGCGCAGGCGCGGAAGGCCCCGTCGGCGCGGACGACCTCGACGCACGCGAGGGGCGAGCCGTCGGGGAGCGTGGCGCAGGTCGTGGAGCTGCAGCACGGTTCGACGCAGAACGAGCGACCGCCCAGGGGCGCGCAGAAGGAGGAGGAGCACTCGTCGTCGGCGGCGCAGGGCGCGAGGACCGGCTTGCGCGACGACCCCGAGCCGCAGACCCAGTGGCTCCCCTGAGCGAGGGCCGTCGCCGCGAGCCGGCATGCGCCGCCGGAGACGGCGCACCCCGCGTCGGAGCAGCAGCCGTCGAGGCACCGTGCTTCCTCGCAGAGCCCCGATCGACAGTCCGAGGGCGCCGAGCACGCCGTCCCCACGCTGCCCGAGCCGGGCGCGGCGCGATCGACCTCGGCGGCGGGACGGCAGAAGCTCGCCCCGCCGAGCGGAGCGACCCAGCAGACGACGTCGCCGCGCGCGCCGTGGGCGGCGTCCACGGCACCGTCGCAATCGCTCGAGGAGCAGCAGGGCCGCGAGCACGTACGGCCGCCGCTACCGCCGAAAGAGGGCGGTTCGAGGCAAATCTGGCCCGCCTCGCAATCGGCCTCGACGGCGCAGGGCCCGCCGAGCCGGCGGGGGCCCTCGACGCTGGGGACGCACACGCCCTCGACGCACGTCGACCCGGCGACGCAAGCGGGCGGACCGACCGCACCGTCCTCGACGCAGTGGACGGCATGAAGCTCGCCGTCGACGATCACCTGGCAGCTCGCGGCCGCAGCGATGGCGGCCAGCGCCGCGACGATCCGGCGCCTCGTCGGGGGCATCAGAAGGTCACCTGGAAGCGCCCTCCCGCGGGGCCGAGGCCCACGCGGAGCGACCCGCCCGCCGCAGCGGGGGGCGCTGTCGGCGCGCCGTGCGAGCCGCGCGCCAGCCACGCGAACACCGCGGTGCCGCCGGCGACCGCGCCGACGAGGAACGAGACGTCCGCCAGCACGGCGAGCCGGTGCGCGTGCGCCGCCTGGGCTTGGAGGTCCTCGACGCCCACGCCGGCGCCGGTGGCGGCCGAATCGCCCGGCGACGTGGCGAGCGCGGCTGCGCCGAGGATGCCACCGACGAGGATCGCCCCACCGGCGACGGCGCCGAGGGTCACGACGAGGACGTCGGGGCCACGCGACCCGGGCGACGCCGGGGCGACGACGACCAACGGGGCGGCGACCGGCGGGGCCGCGGAAGCCGCCGCGGGCCCGCGGAGGCCGGGCGCCCTGCGGTCGGAGAGCGCCCGCCGCGCGCCCTCGATGCGCTTGAGGGTCGAGAGCGCGCGCTCTCGGAGCTTCGCGTCGGTCTCGATGTCGAGGTAGTGCCGGTAGTAGGCCTCGGCGGCGTCGAACTCGAGCAGCTTCTCGTGCAAAACCGCCAGGTTGTAGACGAGCTCGGTGCCGCCGGGGTCGAGCTCGAGCGCGCGCTCCAGCTTCTCGATCGCGGCGTGGTACTGGCCCTGCTCGTAGAGCACGCGCGCCTGGTCGTGCAGCCCCTTGGCCTCGGCCGCGCCGGCGCTCGACTCGGCGGCGATCGGTCGCGGCGCGGCGGTCTGCGCGGCCGCGGGGACGGCGACGAGCAGGGCGAGCGCGAGCGCGGCCGTGCGGGGAGCCTGCATGTCGGCCCGGTAGCTATAGCGTAAGGTCCGCGGAGGCGGGCGCGTTCTTCCGGCATGAACCCCGCGCACGCAGGCCTACGAACGTGGTCCGGCCGACCGAGCCGGCCACAACACACCCGAGGCGTCGTGACGATCGCCGCGGTCGCCGCGACGGTCGCCGTCCTGTTCGCGCCCGGTGCGGCGCGCGCCGACGGCTACGCCGATCCGCCGGGTCACCAGGATCCGCCCTACCGGCGGAGCCCCGTCACGGTCGTCGACGACGACGACGGTCGCACGATCCCGCCGCCCGATCCCAAGCCGAGCATCATCCGCTTCTTCGCGGGGCCCGCGGGCAAGGTCGACAAGGCCGCGGCGTCCCCCGGGCTCCTCGTCGCCGCCGACCTCGGCCGCGGGCCCGCCGGGTTCCGGCTCACCGGCGCGTGGCTGGACGTCGGCAAGGACCGCGGCGTGTCGCAGTACACCGGCGAGCTCACGATCGACTTCGGCGGGCGATCGCGGTTCCGGCCCGTGGTGGGGGCCGGCGGAGGGGTGGCGCGCTCCTCGTCGAGCGTGCGCGAGGACGGCAGCGTCGACGCGTCGACGGGCGCGACGCTCGGCGTCGGGCTCGTCCGCGCCGGGCTCGGCTTTCGCTTGCCGTTCGAGGACGCCGACGCACGGGTCGCCGTCGACGTCACCGGCGTGCTGCCGGCGATCCGTGGCGCCACCGCGCCGGACCTCGGCCCGTGGGTGATCGGCGCGATCACCGTCGGCATCGGCTTCTGATTTGGAGGGGTCAGAGCCGCACGCCGGTCCCGGGCAGCGGCTTCCAGCCCTCGCGGCGCGTCGCGTACGTGCCGCGTACGAACGCGCCGAGCACCGGCGCGATGTTGCGCGCGACGTCGTCGTCCCACTCGCCGCCGTCGATGCCGTCGCGCGGCCCCAGGTCCGGCCCGAGCAGGAAGAAGCCGGGGAACCGATCGCAGGGCACGCGCAGCGACTCGAGCTCCTCGTGGAACGCGAGGAGGTCGACGCGCACGAGGCGCACGCGCGACAGCGCCGCCTGCAGCAGGGGATCGGGCAGCGAAGCGTCGACGCCGCGGCACGGATCGCACGCGGCGGCGGTGGTCATCAGCACGAGCGCCTGACCGGCCGCCGTGGCCTCGGCGCGCTGCTTGGCGAGCTCCTCGCCGAGCGACGTCACGGCGACGCCGACGTCGACGACCGTGACCGCGCCCAAGGCGAGCGCGCGGGTCTGCTTGGGCGCGACGACCACGGGGGCGACCCTCGCGGGCGTTCGCGGGGCTGGGAGCGCGGTCGGCAACACGGCCGGGACGCGCGCCTCGGCCGTCCCGGCAGGCCGCATCGGCACCGGCACGGACGCGGCGCCCGCGTCGAGCCCCCGCACGACCACCGCGAGCGCGATCACGCCGCCCCAGGCGCACGCGAGCAGGACCCCGAGGACGAGCCCGACTCGGGCGAGCCCCGCCCCGCGCTGGCGCCCCTGGCTTTGCTCGATGTCCCGAAGCGCCATCCAGCCGAGGATCACCGCGGCGACCGCCCCGACCGGCCCGAAGACGACCGACAGGGCCGATCCGAGCGCCAGCGCGGACAGCCGCGCGCGCGGGGCCGGGCGCGCGGCGAGGTACGGATCGACGATCGGCGGCGAAGCGTCCTCGACCGGGGCGACCGGATCGTCACGGTGCGAGCGAAACACCGGGGTCACCCTGCGATGCTAGCGCCGCGAGGAGCCGCGCGCCCGCCGCGGAGCGCCAGCGTGGCGGACCGCTCTCGACGGCCCGCGATCAGGGGAGCGCGGCGAGGAGCAAGGCTGCGCGGCGCGCCGGATCGAGGCGCAGCGCCTGGGGGTCGCGCGCGAGGTCGGCGGCCGCGGCCCCGAGCCCCGGGCGCAGTCGCTCCCAGTCCTCGGCGAGGCCGCCGAGCAGGCAGGCCGCGCCAACCACCGCGAGGTCCGACGATCGGGCCGACGCCGTCAGCGCGGGCGCGCCCTCGCGACAGGACCGGCGGAACGCCTCCGCGCCGAAGAGCGCCTTCGCGGTCGCGAGCGCCGGCGTCGACGCCCCGGAGCTCGCGAGCGCGCGCTCGACGAGGCCGGCGACCTCGACGAGCGCGTCGGCGTCTGGGCTCGGCCGCGCGACGCGGGCGAGGAGCTCCCGCGCGCGCGCCGGCGCGAGCCGCGCGAGGTGCACGCGCGACGCGCCGAGGAGCAGCCCCCCGCAGCCCCGATCGCAGCTCGCCACGAGGTCGTCGGCAGCCGCGCCGGCCTCGGGCGATCCGCTCCGCGCGGTGAGGACGAAGAGGCGCATCCCGAGGTCGGAGCGGCGACTCTCGGCGTACGCTCGCGCCTCCGGGGCGCCGGTCGCGAGCGTGAGGGTGTCGCCGCTGGAGAGCGGCACGGCGACGTCCTCCGCGCGGCCGTCGAACAGCGCGCCTAGCGCGCGCGCATAGGCACGGTACGAGGGCAGGTGCGCCTCGCCCATCGCGATCGTGTCGAGCCGCACAGCCTCGAGCGCGTACGGGAAGGCCTCCGGCGCGAAGCCGAGCTCGGCGTAGCGACGGGCAGCCTCGAGCCGGAGGTCGCGCGCCTCGGCGTAGCGGCGCGCGCGGATCGCCTGGGTGCCGGCCGCGACGAGGATGCTCGTCGCGCGATCGCCGTGCAGGCGCTCGAAGCCGAAGAGCGCCGCCTCGGATCGGAACAGCAGCGAGCGGCGAGCGGCGACGACCGCGAGCGCGAGGCTCGCGACGAGGACCGCGGCGGTCGCGCGGCGCGCCCACACGACGCCGGCGAGGCCGATCGCGGCCGTGAGCGCGAGCGCGATCCCGAGGCTCGGCACGTAGAGGAAGCGGTCGCTGAGGCGCGACTCGAGGCCGGTCGGCACCAGGTTCGACACAGGCGCGAACGTCCCGGCGAAGAGCGCGATCGGGGCGCGCGATCGACGCCACGTCGCCGCGGAGACCGCGCCGAGGGTGATCGCCAGCGCGCCGATCGCCGCCATCCAGGGCTCGTGCGCGATCACGAACGGCGCGGAGAAGCCGACCGGCCCGCGGAGCAGCTCGGCGTGCGTCGGCAGCGCGAGCGCGCGGACGGCGTGGCCGACGGTCTCGAGCACGAGGCCGACCCGATCGCCCACGTCGAGGCCCGCGAACATCGCCTCCCCTCCCCCGTGCACCCGCAGCACGCGCGACCGCACGACGAGGTACAGCGCGCCGACGAGCAGGCTGCCGACGACCTCGGGCGATCGCGCGGCACGCCGCAGCGGCGCGCCCTCGGCCGCGACCTCGATCGCGACGATCACGCCGGCGACGACGAACGCCTCCTTGGCGAGCAGCGCCGCGGCCGTCGCGATCACGGCGAGCGCCACCCGGGCGACGCGGCCGCGCGCGAGGCGCCGCAGCTCGAGGCCCGAGAGCAGCAGCGCCAGCCCGATCACGTCCCCGCGCCCCGAGATCCAGGCGACGTTCTCGGCCTTGATCGGGAGCACGGCCCACGCGATCGCCGCGAGGAAGCCCGCGAGGTCGGCGCGGTCCGCCGCGATCGAGGGTGCGACCGCGCGGACCCAGCGCGCGAGCGCGCGCGCCACGAGGATCGCGGCGAGCGCGTGCCACGCGAGGTTCGTCAGGTGGAGCGCGAGCTCGAGGGGCAGCGGCGAGGCGTGCGCGTCCAGGTAGAACGACGCCGTGACGAGGGGTCGCCAGTAGCTCGCGCCGACGTTCGCGGAGGCGTCGCCGAGCGCGAACAGATCCGCGCCGAAGGCCGCGAGGAGCGACGGCCGCTGCGCCGCGGCCCCCACGACCGTGGCGTCGTCCCAAACGAGCTCGCCGCGCGCGGCGGGGCCGAACGCGATCGCGACGGCCACGGCGAGGACGATCGCGCGGGATCGCCCGCCCGGGAGGCGCCACGGCCGCGCGACGGGCGCCGCGGCGGCGGGCGCGGGATCAGGGTGGCGCATCGAGGAGCTCGACCAGCCTCGAGGAGGCGGGCAGGACCGCGCGCGACGACCGGCCCCCGCGGATGCGCTCGAACAGGCCCGGGGAGACGTCGCTCACGTCGACGAAGACGCGCATCCCCTTGCCGAGCAGCTCGCCGACGAGCACCGGAGCGTCGCGCGCGGCGTCGACCGACGGGTCCACGACCAGGAGGTCGTGATCGATCGCGAGCGGGAAATACGGGTCCTTCCAGTGGTCGATCGCGAAGACCGCGAAGCGCTCGGGCACGAGGGCAGCGAGCTCCTCCTGGCGCACCTCGTTGTAGGCGCGAAGCGCGCGCGAGGCCTTCAGGTCGTCGCCGACGTGGACGGCAAGCGCCCACGCGAGGCACGCGCCGGCGGCGCCCCACGCGAGGCTCGGCGCGCGGCGCGCTGCGATCCACACCGCGAGCGACGCGGCGGCAAGGGCGAGCGGCGCCTTCAGCAGGAGGACCTGCCGCGCGACCGACTCGGGGCTCATCGCGAGCACCGCGCCGGCCCCGATCGCGGCCGCAATCGCGCCGACGGCGATCGCGCGCGGCCGCGGCTCGTGGTCGTCGAGGGCGAGGCCGAAGGCGATGGCGCCGAGCGGCACGATCTCGAGGAAGTAGCGCTGGTTGAAGCCGATCCCGTCGAGGCGCAGGAAGCCCTGCGTGGCGAACAGCGCGATCACCGCACCGACCGGGATCCCGATCGCGCGCAGCTCGGTCGTGCGCGGATCGTGGCCCGCGGCGCCGGAGCGCAGGCCGCGCCACGCGATCAGGAGCGCCGCGAAGGCGACCGCGAACCACGGCGAGGACTGGAGCAGAGCCTTCTTCACCGCACCGAACACGAGGAACGCCCCCGACCCCGCCTCGGGTAGCCAGCCCGTCATCGGAGGGTGCAGCGAGAAGTCGACGACCTTGGCCGCGAGCACGTGGAGCGGGTCGTAGAACGGGACGGCCCACGCCTGGGAAGCCGCGCCGTCGACGAGGTAGCTCCCGCCCTTGCTCACCGGGTTCCACGAGCCGAGCCTCGCGTGATTGATGGCCGAGCACCCGAGGAGCGGCGCGAGGGCACCAGCGACGTACGCCCCGAGCGACGCGAGCCTCGCCGACCACGCGCGCCGCGCGAGCAGGAGCCCGAGCCCGACGGCGCCCGCGAACACGACGTTCTGGTAGCGCACGCCGGCCGCGACGCCCGCGAACACGCCCGCTGCGGCGGCCAGCAGGCCGGCCTTCGGCCCCGGCGCGTCGCGAGCGCGACCAGCGACGACGACGCTGCCGAGGCAGATCGCCACCGAGAGCATCTGCGGCCAAAGCCCCTGCGCGTACTCGAGCGAGTAGCCGCCGAGCGCGAAGGCCCCGGTCGCGACCCACGGCGCCGCGCGGCCCTTCGCCACGCGATCGGTCAGCGTGAAGACGAGCCACGCCGCGATCGCGAACGCGGCGGTGTTGAGGAGCACGAGACCCCGCCACCCGAGGTACGTGAACGGCACGGCGAAGGGCGCGTAGAGCGGCGGCACGCTGGGCGCGGCCGGGGTGGCGGGCGTGCGCAGCCGCGCGGCCGGATCGAAGGCGTAGAGCTCGCGGCTCGGCGTGAGCCCGCGCGTGTCCCCCAGCGTGACCCGACCGCTCCGCAGGGCGATCACGGTCTCGAGGTAGTGCGCCTCGTCGAGGGTGAACATCGAGGGCACCACCGACAGCGTGAGCACGCCGCCGAGCGTCGCGATCCCGATCGCCGCCAAGCCGCGGTCGGCTCCCCGCCGCACCACCGCGTCCGCCGCGACGACCCGCGAACGTGCGGCGATCATCCGCGAGCGCCCGCGACGACCGGCCGACGCCCCGCCGCCATGCGCCCCCGCGCGCCCCGTCGCCCGCGAACCGATCGACTCATCCTTCGCGTGTGCGGCTCGCGGTCGACCCTGATCCCGTCGCGAATCCCCTTCGCGGCAGAAACATTACCGTGCGGCAGTCGACGATGGCAAGGTGAACCTGGCTTGGACACGACCCGCGACCGCGCGCTGCGCAAGCTCGTGCTGGTCACCGACGGCGCCATCGTCGCGGTGTCCGCGGTGCTCGCGTTCTTCGTCCACGCGGGCCTGCGCGCCCTCGTACCCGTCCTCAAGTCGCCGCCCGCGTTCGAGGAGTACTTCCTCGTCGTCGTGATCGCGCTGCCCGTGTGGCTCGCGCTCATCGCGCGGTTCGACCTCCATCGCGTGTTCGAGCGCGTGTGGACGCGCGGCGAGCTCGTCGCCGGGCTCGCGAGGCTTCACCTCGTCGGGGCCGTCGCGCTCGCGGCGCTCCTCTTCCTCTCCCAGGCGGTCCTCAACCGCAGCCTCGTCGCCGTCTTCCTCGCGTCGTCCTTCACGCTGCTCTACGCGGAGCGCGCGGCGCTCGGCAGCTGGGTGCGCTTCCAGCACGAGCGCGGCCACGCCCGCGAGCGCCTGCTGCTCGTCGGCGGCGCGTCCGAGGAGCTCGCCCGCTTCGTCCGCCACGCACAGGCGAGCGCCCTGCCCCCCACGATCGTCGGGATCGTCGGTGAGGACGCCGCCTCCAACGAGTCCGCGGCGCCCGAGGGCGTCCGCCCGATCGGCGCGATCGCGGATCTGCCCGCCATCCTGCACCGCGAGCCCGTCGACCGCGTGCTCTTCTTTCCGCCGCACGACGACCCGCACCGCGAGCTCGCCGCGATCGAGCACTGCGAGACCGTCGGCGTGCCCGCCGCGTTCGCGCTCGACCTCACCCCGGCCGGCAAGTCCGCGCCCACCGTCCGCCGCCTTTCGGGCGCGACCTTCCTCGAGTACGAGCTCGCGACGAAGCCGGCCACATCGCTCGCG
Organism: uncultured delta proteobacterium; assembly: GCA_903906315.1. Taxonomy (GTDB): domain Bacteria; phylum Myxococcota_A; class Polyangia; order Polyangiales; family Polyangiaceae; genus CAIVJW01. Next base: position 42,114 of record CAIVJW010000027.1, read on the forward strand.
ATCAAGCACGCGTCCGACGTCGCCGCATCCGCGATCGGCCTGGTGCTCCTCGCCCCGCTGTTCGTGATCACGGCGCTCGCCATCCTCGTGACGATGGGCCGCCCGGTCTTCTACCGGCAGGACCGCGCCGGCCTGCGCGGGCGCCCGTTCCGGATGCTGAAGTTCCGCACGATGGTCGTCGACGCCGAGCAGCGGCAGGCCGAGCTCCAAGCGAAAAACGAGATGAGCGGCCCGGTCTTCAAGGTTACCGGCGACCCGCGCGTCACGCGCCTGGGCGCGTTCCTGCGCAGAACGAGCATCGACGAGCTCCCCCAGCTGGTCAACGTCATCGGCGGGACGATGAGCCTGGTCGGGCCGCGCCCGCTGCCCGTGAAGGAGCAGCAGGCCATCCGCGGCTGGCATCGGCGGCGCCTGTCGATGAAGCCCGGTATCACCTGCCTGTGGCAGATCGGCGGGCGGAACGACGTCGACTTCGAGGAGTGGATGGGCATGGATCTCGACTACGTCGACCGCTGGTCGATCCCGCTCGATCTGCGCATCCTGCTCGCGACGATCCCGGTCGTGCTGTCGCGCCGAGGCGCACGGTGACCACGGCGCGCGTGGTACCCTAGCCGCACCGATCCCCGCCCGGAGACCGCATGCGAGGCAACGACACGGACGACGACTGGCGCCGCCTGGGCGAGCTCGACCCCTACTGGGCGGTGGACACGCACGACCGCTTCCGGCGCGAGAACCTGGACGACGCGCGGCGCGCCGAGTTCTTCGACCGCGGACGCCACCACCTCGACGCCGTCCTCGACCTCGCACGCAAGCACCTCGATCCTTCGTTTCGCCCGACGCGCGCCCTCGATTTCGGCTGCGGCGTCGGCCGCGTGATCGTGCCGCTGGCGCGGCTCGCCGACCACGTCACGGGCGTCGACGTGTCGGAGCCGATGCTGCGCGAGGCGGCCGCGAACTGCGAGCGCGAGGGGTTGTCGAACGTCGATCTCGTGCGGGGCGACGACACGCTCGCGGCGGTGCGGGGCTCGTTCGATCTCGTGCACTCGTTCATCGTGTTCCAGCACATCCCGCCGGCTCGCGGCGAGGCGCTCCTCGCGCGCTTGCTCGAGGTGCTCGCACCGGGCGGCGTCGGTGCGCTCCACTTCACCTACGCGAAGGACACGTCGCCGGCCCGCCACCGGGGTCGCCGCATCATCGGCGCGCTCGGCCTCGGAGGCCCGCTCCGCGCGCTGCGCGAGGCGTTCGTTCGGCGTGAGGGCGCGCGCCTGATGCAGATGAACGAGCACGACCTCGGGACGATCGTGGCGTCGCTCCAGCGAGCCGGCGCGAGGAGCCTGCACGTCGAGCTCTCGGACCACGCACACTTCTTCGGCGCCATGATCCTCTTCCGAAGGGAGCCCGCGCGCGCGCCGTACCTGTTCTGACCGGAGCTCGGGCGCGCGCCCGCCGTCAGAGCGCCGGGCTCTTCGCGCACCGAGCGTAGAAGCAGGACGACAGGAGCCCGGGCGCGAGGCCGACGATCGCGGCACGCGCGCGCTTCGGGAACACGCGCTCGCCCGCCCTCACCAGCGGCAGCAGCCCGTGGCAGATGAGGCGGTCACGCGCGCTCCGCACGCCGAGATCGCGGTACTTGGCCTCGAGGAACGGCACGAACATGCCTGGATCCATGTAATGGGCAAGCAGGCCGAAATCCCAGTACCAGCGGCGCGGCTCGAACCCGGCCGCGCCGAGGAACCGCTGGAAGCTCTCGAACGTGAAGAACCGCAGGTGCATGTAGTCCCACACCTCGAAATCGCGAGAGTGGTCGTGGATGCCGGCCTTCCAGCGAAGGTCCCCGCCGAACAGCAGCCTCGCGCGGAGGCGGAAGTAGAAGTGGTTCGGCACGTTCACGACGAGCTCGCCCGTGTCGCGCAGGACGCGACGGAGCTCGGCGAAGAGTGGCATCGGGTCGACGAGATGCTCGGCGACGTCCTTCGCGACGACGAGGTCGAAGCTCGCGTCGTCGAACGGCAGGCGCTGCGTGAGGTCGTGCTCGGCGGCGCGCACGCCGTGCTGGATCGCGACGGCGACCGCGCTCGGCGACGAGTCCAGGGCGAAGACCTCGTTGTCGGCCGCGAGGTGCCAGAGGTCGCGCGCGTGCCCCGATCCGACGGACAGGATGCGGAGGCCCTTGACGGGACGCCCGTCGGTGATCTTCCAGTCGGGAAGCGGCCGCGCGTCGGCGTCCGTGCGGTAGTCGTCGCGGTACACTTCCTCGGCTCGTCCCACGTCAGGCCTCGTGGCGCGGGGAGCGACCGCCCCCCGACCTGCACCCGATAGCTCATCGCGGCGCGACCGTGGAGCCCCAAAGACGCGCGCCCCCGCGATGCGCCGGCCACCGCCGTGGCGAAGCTCGCCCGCGCGCCTCGCGGCGACGAGGTGGGCAGGCGCGCGCGGGCCGGGGGCCCACATGCTAGGATTCGCGCGGTCGCGTGAGGCCGCGCCAATGACTCGCCGTCGGTCGGAAGGAGCCGGGCACCGCATCGGATCCGACTCGACCAGCCCAAACCGCGACGACTGACGCACGGGCGCGAACGAGACACGCCATGGACCTCGAGACCCGAGTACGACACTGGACCGCGCTGACGGTCGGTCGGCTCCGCCCCTCCGACGCCGGACAGCGGCGCCATACGCGGATCCTCCAGGGCGCCGCCACGGGCCTCGCGAGCAAGGGCGTCGGGACGCTCGTCGCCATCGCCTCGGTCCCGCTCACGCTCCGCTACCTCGGCGCCGAGCGGTACGGCATCTGGATCGCGATCAGCACCGTGCTCGCGTGGGTGCAGCTCGCCGACCTCGGGCTCGGTCACGGCCTCACCAACGCCGTCGCAGCGGCCCTCGGCGAGGGCGACGAGGAGCGGGTCCGGACCGACGTCGCGACGACGTTCTGGTTCCTGGTCGGCATCGCCCTCGCGCTCGGGCTCGCGTACTCGGTCGCGTCGCCGTGGATTCGCTGGCCCACCGTCTTCAAGGTCCAGTCCGAGGACGCGCGACGGGAGGTCGGCACGGCGATGGGAGTGGCCGTCGCGCTGTTCTTGGCCCGATTCCCGCTCTCCGTCGTCGAGCGCGTGTACCAGGCACACCAGGCGACCTCCGTGTCGAACCTGTTCCAGAGCGCCGGCAGCGTAACGAGCCTCGTCGCCGTCTTCGCGGTGACGCGCACGCAGGGCGGGCTCGTGTGGTTGGTCGTCGCGTTTTCCGGCACGCAGCTCGTGCTGGGCGTCGCCAGCGCGGCGTGGCTCGTCGGGCGCGAGCGACGCTACCTGCTACCCAGCCCGCGCGCCTTCTCGTGGGCTCGAGGGCGCTCGCTCGTCGGGATGGGCTGGCTCTTCTTCCTGGTGCAGATCAACAGTATCCTCATCTTCCAGGCCGGTGTGCTGCTGATCGCCCACCGCCTCGGCGCCGCGGAGGTCACGCCCTACTCCGTCGCCTGGCGGCTCTTCTCGTACGGGACGCTGCCGGCGACACTGATCTTCCCAGCCCTCTGGCCGGCGTACGTCGAAGCGCTCGCGGTCCGCGACATCGCGTGGATACGGCGCACGCTCAGCGTTTCGCTGCGCACGACGCTCGCCATGACCCTGACGGGCACCATCCTCCTCGTGGCGTTCGGCCGGCCCCTCATTCGCGCCTGGGCCGGCGCCGCGGCGGTGCCACCCCAGGCGCTGCTGTTCTGGATGGGCCTTTGGACGATCGGCGGCACGGTAGGCATCCTCTTTGCCGCGCTCCTGAACGCGGCGGGGCGCCTCGTAGGGCAGATCGGGTACGGGCTCGTGGCGGCAATCGCGAACGTCGGCCTGGCGCTCGCGCTCGTTCAGCCGTTCGGCATCACGGGCGTGATCGCGGCGCTGTCGATCTCGTACCTGGTCTTTGGCCTGATCCCGACCATCGCCGAGACGCTCTGGTTCGTGAACCGAAAGCTGGCCCCCTCCTCGGCGCCGGCCGAGGCGGCCAGCCCCGCCACTCCACCCTCGCTACCAACGGCCCAAGCTTGACCATGGCGGCCCCCCGAACCGCATCCCCGCGCTACCTGCCCGAGGCCGCGACCCCCGCGACGCCGACGGTTCCGACCGCGCTCGTCCTCGGAAGCAACGGCCAGGACGGCACGCTCCTCTGCCGACGACTGCTCGACGCGGGACACGAGGTCATCGGCGTCGGCCTGGCGCGAGCGCCGAGCGGCGAGCACGACGCCTCGCGGTTCCTCTACGTGCCGCTCGACCTGCGCGGCCCGTCCGCGCCGCTCGCCGACCTCCTCGCGGCGAAGCGACCGCACCGCGTCTTCCACTTCGCCGCAGTCCACGCCTCGGCCGTCGGAGCCTGCTACGAGCCCGCTTTCGAGGCGATGCTCGCCGTGAACGTGCGGTCGGTCCACACGGTCCTCGAGCACCTCCGGCTCGTCGATCCAGCCGCACGTCTGGTCTACGCGAGCTCGTCGAAGGTGTTCGGAGTGCCGCTGCCAGCGCGCGTCGACGAGGCGTCGCCGCGATCCAGCCCCTGCTTGTACAGCCTGACCAAGAACGCCGCAGGGGACCTCGTCCGGTACTACCGGCGCGTGCACGGCACCCTCGCTTCGCAGGTGTTCCTCTTCAACCACGAGTCCGATCGCCGACCGCCCGAGTTCTTCCTACCGAAGCTCGCGCGCTGCCTCGGCGCCGCGCGCCGCGGCGAGCCGGTGCGCGAGACGTTCACGACGCTCGACTTCCACGGCGACTGGGGCAGCGCCGACGAGTACATGGGCATCGTCGCCGCGCTCGCCGAGCGCGCCCCCGGCGAGGACTTCGTGCTGGCCACGGGCCACACGGTGCACGCCCGTCAGCTGGTCGAGCGCCTGTTCAGCGCCGTGGGCGCGAGCGCGGACGGCCTCGCTCCGGCGCCCGGCGGTCTCCCGCCGACGCCCTTCCAGGCCGACATCGGCAAGCTGCGCTCGATCGGATTGGAGCCGAGGGTGCTCGTCGAAGCCCTCGTGGAAGCGCTCGCCGCGGGACCTTCGAATCGTGTCACCCCGGCCGCCGCACGTCGACCGTGACCAGGAAACACGAATCATGACTCCCTACCATGTGGTCATTCACTCGACGCACAAGGCCACGTCGAGCGGCCATGGGGGCAACAAGCGACTCGAGCAGCTCGTGGAGTTCTTCCGCGCCCGGGCAGCGTCGACGCGACTCGTGCTCGACTCGTTCGGCGGGTCGCCCCGCGCCAACGTCGAGGCGATCGCGCGCGGCCTCCTCCCGCGCCGGAGCGGGCCCGCGGAGCGCTACCTGAACCTGCGCGCCGTGCGGAACTACGGCGTGGCGCGAGCGATCCTCGACGACGACGCGCCCCTCGACGGGACGGTGCTCGTGTTCGACACGATGGTGCGCGCCTGGGGCGCGATCTTCCCCGAGCTGCGCGAGCGCGGCGCCCGCACGGTGATCTTCCCGCAGAACGTCGACTCGCTCTACGACGGCGTCGTCGACCCGATCTCCGGGCGGGTCTCGCCCGCCTGGTTCGAGGACGAGCTCGACGTCTACCGTCGCGCGGACCTGACGTGCTGCCTGAGCCGCGAGGACCAATGGTTCCTCTCGCTGCACGGCATCCCCGCGCGATACCTCCCCTACCACCCGACCCCCGATCGGCGACGTCAGCTCGCGGCGCTCCGGGACCGGCGCGGGTCGAGCGCGGGCGACGTCGTGATCGTCCTCGGAAGCGCGCACAACCAGCCTACGTTCAAGGGCATGCAGGCGCTGCTGCGGCGGGCGCCGGAGCTCGCGCGAGCCGCGGCGCCACGCGAGGTCGTCGTGATCGGGCACGGCACCGAAGCGCTGCGCGCCGTGGTCCGGGCCCCGGAGGTCCGCGTGCTCGGCGGCGTGAGCGACGAGGTGCTGGACGACTACCTCGTCCGCGCGAGCCTGTGCGTGTGCTGCCAGGCGGCGACGACGGGGGCGCTCACGCGGATCCCCGAGCTCGCGTGCGCCGGCGTGCCGATCGTCGCCACCTACACCGCAGCGCGCAGCTACCAGCACCTCGCCGGCCTGCGGGTCGCCGAGACCACCGGCGAGGTCTTCGAGCTCGTGCGGACCTGGTGCGCCCCCCGTTTCGCGGCGCCCGATCCACCGATCGACGCGGAGACGGCGCTCACGCGCGCGATCGAGCGCCTGGCCGCCGGCGAGAACACCGACTGACGCGGTCGAGGCCGAAGTGGACGCGCCTCGAGGTCCGAGGGCTCCTGTGCCCCGGACGCGGAGGATGGACTCGGTTCGCCAGCCTGCTGGCGGGTGCTCGCGCAATCCCGCGGGGGGCGCCCGGTCGCCAGACCGCTGCGAGGCTCGCTTGACACGCCCCGCGTGGTCGTGAGAACGCCGAAGGCGTGAGGGCATGCAGGCTCCGACGGGTCGCCGCGCGGGAGGTCGCGCCCGCCGCATGAGGGTGCTGTTGCTCAACGCGAACCGGCGCGGCGTGGGGACGTACCACCGCGCGATCGCCTTCGCTCGCGAGCTCGCGCGCCGCCTCGACGCGGAGGCGACACTCGTCACCGTGTCGCCGACCGCACGGATCCGCGTGCGCGAGGAGCGGATCGGCGCCGTGCGCGTCATCGAGGCTCCGTGCCTCGGCGACCGGGCGCTGCCGAGCTTCGGGTGGGGCCCGCTCGACGTCGGCCTCCGCCTCGCCGAGGTCGCGCGCCGCTACGACGTCGTCTACGGCTTCGAGCACTTCCTCGACGTGCAGGCCCCCCTCGCGCTCGCAAGGCGGCTCGGCGCGGCGACGATCTCCGACTGGTGCGACTGGCATGCGGGGGCCGCCAATCACTTCCGCGGCAGCCGCCTCTTGCACCGGATCGACGCCCACTTCGAGCACGCGGCGCGGCGCCGGGTCGGCGCGGTCACCGTCATCTCGCGCGCGCTGCGCGACCGGGCGCTCGCGGCGGGCGTCGATCCCGCACGCGTGTTCGTCGTCCGCGAGGGCACCGACCTCGCGCACTTCCGACCGATCGATCGCGCCGAGGCGCGCGCACGCCTCGGCCTGCCGACCGACCGCCCCGCCCTGCTCGCGATGCACGGCGCGTTCGTCGGCCGGGCGGTGGAGGCGTTCGCGCGGGTCCGGCGCGAGGTGCCCGGCGCGCTGCTCCTGCTCGTCGGCTGGCGCATGGACGAGGCCCTCGCGCGCGCGGCGGCCCTCGGCGTGCCCACGAGCGACCTCGTCACGCCAGGGCGCGTATCGGACGCCGAGCTGCCGCTATGGCTCGCGGCGGCGAACGTGCTCACCCTGCCGCTCGCCGACGCCGTCGTCGACCGCGCCCGCTGGCCGCACAAGGTGGGCGACTTCCTGGCCGCGGGGCGCGCCGCCGTGATCCAGGACGTCGGTGACGTGGTCGAGCTCTTCCGTGACGACGGCGAGATCGGCGCGGTGGCCTCGCAGGACCCCGAGGACTACGCCGCGTGCGTGGCGCGCTTCCTCGCCGACCCGACGCGCGCGGACGCCGCTGGGCGCCGCGGCCGCGAGGTGGCCGAGCGCAAGCTGTCGTGGGGGGTGGTCGGCGACGACCTCGAGCGCGCGGTCCGGTGCGCGCTCGCGGCGCGTTGACGAGCGGCCGCATCGCGCGCCGCGAGCGCGAGCGCGAGCGCCAGCGGGCCACGGGGCGCCGCACCCCCTTGCGGGACCGCGCGCGCGCGGGCATTCTCGGGGTCTGTCGATGGGCGAAACCCCGCTTCGAGGAGCCCTGCCCCGGACCCCGGGCGGCGCCGAGCCGCGGGGGCTCGCGACCGCCCCGCGCGATGGATCCATGTGCGCGCCACCGCGCCGAGGCCTCCCAGCGCGATCCGGGGTCGAGAAGCTCCCCCGCGCAACCGCGCACCCCGAACCGCACACCAGGATGGACGCATGCATCTGAGACACCGGACGACCTGCCGCGTGTGCGGCTCGGAGGCCCTCACGAAGGTGATCGACCTCGGCGAGCAGCACCTCCAAGGGTCGTTCGTGAAGCCCGGCAAGCAGCAGCCGCCCCTGCGCAGGATCCCGACCTCGCTCGTCCGCTGCGATCCTCAGCGCGACCAGCGCGCCTGCGGGCTCCTGCAGATGGAACACACGGTGCCGCCGGAGCTCCTGTACTCGTCGTATTGGTACCGATCGGGCACCAACGCGACCATGCGAGATCACCTCGGAGGCATCGCCGAGGAAGCGGTCGCGATGCTCGGCCGCCCGTCGGCGCGGGTGCTCGACATCGGCTGCAACGACGGCACGCTGCTCGCGAGCTACCCCGCGCACTTCGAGCGGTTCGGCGTCGACCCGTCGGACCTCGCGAAGGAGGTGCCCGCCGGCATCAAGGTCGTGCGCGATCTCTTTCCGTCGCCCGAGATCGCCGCGTGGCTCGACGGCGCGCCGTGCGACGTCGTGACGTCGATCGCGATGTTCTACGACCTCGAGGATCCGATCGCGTTCTCGCGCGCGGTAAAATCAGTGCTCGCGCCCGACGGGCTCTGGTGCTTCGAGATGTCGTACATGCCGACGATGCTCGCCACGACGAGCTACGACACGATCTGCCACGAGCACCTCGAGTACTACAGCCTCGCCGTCATCGAGTTCATCCTCCAGGCGGCCGGGCTGAAGATCGCCAACGTCTCTCTCAACAGCATCAACGGCGGATCGATCCGGTGCTGGGCGACGCACGCCGCGAGCTTCCGCCACAAGCGCGACGAGTTCCTCGAGAACGTCCGGCGGCTGCGACAGGAGGAGTTCGACCTCGAGCTCGACACGAACAAGCCGTACCGAAACTTCCAGGAGCGCGCCAACGTGCACCGCGAGCAGCTGACCTCGCTCTTGCGCAGGTTGCGGGGCGAGGGCAAGCGCATCCACATCTACGGCGCCTCGACGAAGGGCAACACCATCCTCCAATGGTGTGACATCGACGGCCGGACCATCGAAGTCGCAGCCGAGCGCAACCCTGACAAGTTCGGCGCCCGCACGCTCGGCACGGACATCCCGATCGTCAGCGAGGAGGAGTCCCGAGCGCTCCGCCCGGACTACTACCTCGTGCTGCCCTGGCACTTCCGGGACGAGTTCCTCGTGCGCGAGCGGGCCATGCTCGAGAGCGGTGTGGGCCTGATCTTCCCCCTGCCCGTGCTCGAGATCGTGCGAAGCAGCGGTGCCGCGTGAGGCTCGTTGACGCCGCGCGCGGCCGGGCGCTACGCGCGATCCGTCGGCTCCGCGTGGAGGCCACGGCCCGTACGGTCGTCGACCCGCTGTTCCCGGCGAAGCCGATGCGGAGGTACGAAACCGCGCTCGGAACGTACTTCCTCCCGGCCGACGCCCACGCGGACTGGGTGGCCGGAGCGATGCGGCGCGGCGAGGTCTTCGAGCCCGAGGTGGTCGAGGTCGTCCGGTCCCACGCGCGGCCCGGCACCACCGTGCTCGACGTCGGCTCGAACTTCGGCCAGATGGCCATACTCTTCTCAGGGATGGTCGGAGCCACCGGCCGCGTGCTCGCGTTCGAGGCGGACGACTACGTGCACGCCGTCCTCCGTCGCAACCTCGACGCTGCGGCCGCGGGAAACGTGCGCACGTTCCTCGCCGCGGTGCACGAACGCAGCGGTGAGGAGGTCATCTACCCCGAGCCCGACTTCGTCCGCTTCGGGTCGTACGGCTCCTACGGGATCGACCCCCGCGCGACGGCGGGTCGGCGCGTGAAGACGATCGCTATCGACGACGCACCGATCGACGGCGCCGTCAGCTTCATGAAGGTCGACGTCCAGGGGTGCGATCTGTTCGCCATGCGCGGCGCGGTCGAGACCATTCGCCGCCATCGGATGCCCATCCTGTTCGAGTACGAGGAGCGGTTCCAGGACGAGTTCGGGACCTGCTTCCAGGACTACGTCGATTTCGTGGCGAGCATCGGCTATCGCTTCGCGCGCACGTACTACGGAATCAACTTCCTCATCGTACCGGCCGGCTGACCCGCACCGAAGGTGCGAACGCGGCGACGCTTCACACGGTCACGAACCGCTCGCCTTCGATCCAGCGGAACTGCTCCTCCGACGACACCTTGAACTTGCGGCCCTGATACCGATTCTCGGCGAAGGGCAGGCCGTCGACGCGGTCGAGGAACTCCGCGTCGAACCAGGCAGGGTCGACGAAGAACGCATTGACGCCATTGCGCTCGACCGTCACGAACCGGTAGCCGTGACGCTCGAAGAGCCTGCGCCACGCGGCGATCGACACCCCGTAGTAGAGCCACGTCGGGTGGGCGCGCGTGAAGACGAAGCCCTCGTCGTACTCGATCGTCAGGCTGCGCTCGGGCCCGTACACGGAGTTGAACTCCACGACGAAGATCCGCGGCCGGAAGCCGCACGCGAGCGCCGCCTCGGCCACGTGGTAGTCGTTGCCGTCGATGTCGAGCGAGAACACGTCCGGATCGGCCACGGGGAGCTTGCCACGCAAGCTGGCGACGTTGTCGCGCGTGACGAACATGAGCTCGCCTTCGGAGCCCACGCTCTGCTCGAACACGGTGCGGCGCGCGAGCTCCAGCGCGGCCTCGTTGCCGTCCACCATGAGGCCGGCGTACTTCTCGGCGACGAGGAGCCACGCGGTGTTGTTCTCGATCCCGTCCGCCGCGCCGATCTCGAGGAAATAGCGGTTCGAGGCTCGCATCTGACCTCGCAGCACGTCGAGGACGCCGTCCTCGCCGTTCTGGCTGAACCCCGAGAACTCCCACGTTGCGGGGCGGGCGAGGTCGACGCGGCGCGCGTGCATCATCGCCGCGCCCCGGCTCAGCGCGATCGCGATGCGCTGGCGCGATCGGAGGTCGATCAAGTAGTTGCGGAGCCGCGTCGTGAGCATCGGTGAGCCTCGGTCCGGGCGAGCCGCGTACCATGAGCCTCGCAGCCGGACAATCGCCCCGCGCGCCCAGCCCCCACGCGGAGCGCCGGACGCGCACCGCACCGCGCGACGGTCGACGATCGAAGCGCCGGCGGATTCGGGAAGCGTGGCCGCGCGTTGGCCGCCCTCCCCTCCCGCGCTATCCTCGCAACGTGGCGACGCTGGGCACCGCCGGGGAGGTTCGATGAGCACGCTGGCCGCCTTCTCCCGCCGCACCATCAAGCGCCTCGTGATGCCCACGATTGACCGCATCGTCTACGCCTCGGGCGCGTACCGCGACCTGAAGTCGCAGACCAACACGCTGGCCACGGCGCTCATCACCTTCGATCGCCCGCCGTCCACCGAAGCCGACGCGCGCCTCCTCGAGGCGCTCGAGGTCCTGCGCCCGACCGCCCTCGGCGACGGCGCGCGGCTGGTCCGCGTCGGCGCGGACCACGACGGCGGCTACGTCATGCTCGACCGCCCCGCGCCCGACGTCGCGCTCTCGATCGGCGTCGGCGGCGACGTCTCCTGGGACGCCGAGCTCGCGCGGCGCGGCGCGCGCGTCCACGCCTTCGATCACACGGTGCGCGGCCTGCCGCAGAGGGCGCCGGGCGTGACGTTCCACCGGCTCGGCGTGGGCGCGGAGTCCGGCGGCGAGCTGCTCTCGCTCGACGACCTGGCCGCGCGCGCCGGGGTGCGTGACGGCGTCCGCGCGGTCCTCAAGATGGACGTCGAGGGCGCGGAGTGGGACGCGCTGCGCGGACCGTCGCTCGGGCGCTTCGAGCAGATCGTGGTCGAGCTTCACCACCTCGGGCGCCTGCGCGATCCAGAGTGGGCGCGCCGGATCCTCGACGTGCTCCAAGGGCTGAGCCTCGGTCACCACGCGGTCCACCTGCATGCGAACGGGCACGCGCGCGTCGTGCAGCTCGGCTCGTACTGGTTCCCCGACGTCGTCGAGGCGACGTTCGTCGCGCGGTCGCTCGGCCTGCCGCAGGCCCCGGCGACGCGCCTTCACACCGAGCTCGATCGCCCCGCCCAGCCCGGCCTCGCAGAGATCGATCTGGGCGCCGTGATCACCGTCCCCGCGGCACCGAGGCGGACCGCGCGTTGCTGAGCGGGGCGCGCGTCGCGATGGTGCTGCCGCTCGCGGACGCGCGGGCCGCGCACCTCTGCATCGAGTGCATGCGGCGCCACCCCGGGGTCTCCGTGTTCGTGCCGAGCCAGCCCGAGGCCGCTTCGTGGCCAGCGGACGCCCGGCCGACGCCGCTTCCGTTTCTCGGCACGAGGCACAACAGCCAGTGGCTATCGGGGCTCGAGGCGATCATCGCGGGCGACCGCTTCGACCTCGTCCACCTCCTCGGTGAGCCGTGGTCCCTCTCCGCGCTGCGCCTCGTGCGCGGCCAGACGCCCGTCGTCGTCCACGGGGTCGAGAACCTCTGCGCCGAGGCGCCGCTCGCCTATCGCGCCCGGCGCTTCGGCGTCCGCTACGTCCTCGGTCGCGTCGCCGGCTACGTGAACTGGGGCGAGAGCGGGCTTCGCGCGTTCGCGGCCTGCGGGCTCCCAGCGGCCACCCCCCGCGCCGTGATCAGCGGCGCTCCGCCGGACCCAGCGCGCTTCCCGCCCGCTCCCGCGCGCGCTGTCGACGACGGCGTCCTCCGCCTGCTCTTCGTCGGTCGGCTCGTCGCCGAGAAGGGCGCGGAGGACGTCGTTCGCATGACCTGCGAGCCGCCGCTGCGCGGGCGCGTGCGCGCGCGCATCCTCGGCGAAGGGCCGGAGCAGCGCGCGCTCCGCGCACTCGCCACGCGGATCGGCGCGCCCGTCGAGATCGCCGGGGCGGCGACGGAGGACGACGTCCGCCGCGCGATGGTCTGGTCGGACGTCGTGGTGGTGCCCTCGCGCCCGACCGCCCGCTGGACCGAGCAATGGGGCCGCGTCGTCGTCGAGGCCATGCTCACCCAGCGCGCGGTGATCGCCACCGACTCCGGCGAGCTCCCGTTCCTCGTGGGCGATCCCGGCCTCCTCGCGCCCCCGTCGAGCCCGGCGGCGCTCGCGCGCATCGCCGCCCGCCTGCTCGACGCCCCGGCGCTCCTCCGCGCGAAGCAGGAGGACGCCGCGGTCCGCGGGCAGCGCCACACGCCCGCCGCCCTCGCGACGCGCACGCTCGCGTTCTGGGCCGAGGTCCTCGACGCCCGGCGAAGGCGGTAGGCCGCCCGTGCGCGTGGCGTTCGACGAGCAGATCCTCCTCCTGCAGCGGCGCGGCGGCATCTCGCGGTACGTCGTGGAGCTATTGCACGAGCTCCGGACGAATGACCGCGGCGTCGAGGTCGAGCTCGCGGCCCGGCGGGTCGTCAATGCGCACGCGATCGAGCGAATCGCGGGCCTCACGGCGGTGCCGGGGCCGCCTGCGGTCGCGCCGTACCTCGCGCTCGCAGCCGCCACGCTGCGGCGCCGACGCGCCTCGACAGGCGTCGACCTCGTTCACACGACGTACTACCTGCCGCCGTTCCTCCGCGACTTCGTGGGCGTGCCGAAGGTCGTCACGATCCACGACATGATCCCGGAGCGGCTCGGCGAGCGCATGTGGTTCGGCAACCCGCACATGGCCAAGCGCAGCTTCTACGACCGCGCGCAGCTCGTGATCTTCAACTCGGCCGCGACGCGGGACGACGCCTTCGCGGTGTACGGCCAGCGCGACATCCCGTACGCGGTGACGCACCTGGGAGTCGACGCATCCTTCTTCACGCCCGGGCCCGCTCCCGCCGGGCTGCCCGCGCGCTACCTGCTCTTCGTGGGCCGCCGCCACGGCTACAAGGACTTTGCCACCGCCTTTCGAGCGTTCCGAGCGCTCGCAGCGACCGACCGTGAGCTCCACCTCGTCTGCGTCGGCGGCGCGCCGTTCGGCGCGGCCGAGCAAGACACCTTCCGTCGGAGCGCGCTCGCCGCGCGAGTGCACCGGATCGCCGTCGACGATCGCGCCCTCGCCGCCGTCTACGCCGCCGCGGAGGCCTTCGTGTTCCCCTCGCGCTACGAGGGGTTCGGCCTCCCCGCGCTCGAGGCGATGGCCGCCGGCACGCCCGCGATCCTGGCGCGCACCTCGTCGCTCCCCGAGGTCGGCGGCGACGCGGCGATCTACGTCGCGCCCGGCGACGCCGACGCGATCGCCGACGCGGTGATCGCGCTGCAGGCGTCGCCCGAACGCCGCGCGGAGCTCGTGGCCGCGGCGCAGACGCGCGCCGGCCGGTTCACCTGGGCGGCAACGGCCGACGCGACCGCCGCCGCCTACCGGCTCGTGGCGCGGTAAGCCGAGCCGCATGCGCCCGCCACGCCGCGAAAGCGCTGGCCCAAAAGCAAAACGGGCGCCCCCCGGAGGGAAGCGCCCGTTGATGCAACCGGTGCGAAGGAGAGGACTTGAACCTCCACGCCCTTGCGGGCACTGGAACCTGAATCCAGCGCGTCTGCCAATTCCGCCACCCTCGCAAAAGGGACGACCTTCTTAGCCCGCCCCCCACCGATCCGTCAAGCACAGAGTCGCGGCCCCAGAGCCGAAATCGCGCGTGACCATCCCGTCTCCCTCACGCGGCCTCACCGTGGTACGCACGCGCGCCCCGGGAGGTCTGCCGATGAGCTCGACCCGTTCTCCGTCGCCCCGCGCCGCGTCTCGCCTGCTCGTCGTCACGGACGTGCGCGCCATCGATCCCGCGATCGGGCTCGACGCGCTGATCGACCTGGTGATCGAGGACGGCCTGCTGACCCGCGCCGGCGTGGGCGCGGCCACGGCGGAGATCCGCGCCTCGGAGCGCGCCCAGGTCGTCTCCGGATCGGGCCTCTGGGCCTTGCCCGCGTTCGTCGACCTGCACGCGCACCTGCGCGAGCCGGGCCAGGAGTACAAGGAGGACATCGCCTCCGGGCTCGCGGCCGCGGCGGCCGGCGGCTTCGCGCACGTGTGCGTGATGCCGAACACGCGCCCGGTGAACGACACCCGCAGCATCACGGTCGCGATGCTCGCGCGGGCGCGAGAGGTCGGCGGCCCGGCGCTCCACCCGATCGGCGCGATCACGATGGGCCAGAAGGGCGCCGAGCTCACCGAGATGGGCGACCTCAAGGACGCCGGCGCGGTGGCCGTCTCCGACGACGGCCGCTGCGTCACGAACAGCGCCGTGATGCGCCGCGCGCTCGAGTACGCCTCGAACTTCGACCTGCCGGTCATCCAGCACGCCGAGGATCACGCGCTCACCGAGGGCGCGCAGATGCACGAGGGCGCGCTCTCCACGCGCCTCGGCCTGCGGGGCTGGCCGCGCGTCGCCGAGGACGTCATCGTCGCGCGCGACCTGCTCCTCGCCGAGGCGATCGGCGCCCGCTACCACGTCGCGCACGTCTCCTCGCTCGGTTCGGTCCGCCTGCTCCGCGAGGCGAAGGCGCGCGGGGTGAAGGTGAGCGCCGAGGTCACGCCCCACCACCTGACGCTCACCGACGCCTCCGTGCTCGGCTACGACACGGCCTGCAAGGTCAACCCTCCGCTGCGCGAGCAGGCGGACGTCGACGCGCTGCGCGCCGCGCTCGCCGACGGCACCATCGACGCTATCGCGACCGATCACGCGCCCCACTCGTCGCTCGAAAAGGACTGCGAGTTCGCCGAGGCGTCGCCCGGCATGATCGGGCTCGAGCTCGTCGTGCCGCTCCTCCTCGGGCTCGTGCGCGAGGGCGCGCTGCCGCTCGCGCGCCTCGTCGACGCCCTGACGCGCGCGCCCGCCCGCATCGTGGGCCTCGCCGCGCCGACGCTGCGCGAGGGCGCCACCGCCGAGATCTGCCTCGTCGACCCGGCGCGCACCTACACGATCGAGGCCGCTCGCCTGCGATCGAAGAGCAAGAACACGCCCTTCCTGGGGCGGACGGTCACGGGCGCGGTGAGGATGACGCTGGCTGGAGGTCGCGTGGTGTTCGACGCGTTCGGGGGCGAGGGATGAGCGGCGTGCGCGCGAGGCTCGCGCTCGCCGACGGCACGATCTTCGAGGGCGAGGCCTTCGGCGCGGCCGGCGTGGCGACCGGCGAGGTCGTCTTCACGACCGGGATGACCGGCTACCAGGAGGTCCTCACGGATCCCTCGTATTGCGGGCAAATCGTGACGATGACCGCGCCGGAGATCGGCAACACGGGCATCGTCGCCGAGGACGCCGAGAGCGCGCACGAGGCGCCCTGGGTCTCGGGGTTGATCGTGCGCGAGGCGAGCCCCGTGGCGTCGAGCTGGCGCGCCACCGAGACGCTGTCGGCGTGGCTCGAGCGGCACGGCGTGGTCGCGCTCTCGGGCCTCGACACGCGGCGCCTCACCCGCCACCTGCGCGATCACGGCTCGCAGAACGGCGCGATCGGGGCCGCGCCGCCCGAGGAGCTCGTCCGCCGCGCGTGCGACGCGCCGTCGATGGTCGGCCTCGACCTCGTCGCGCGCGTCACGCCGAAGGAGCCGTACCGCTTCACCGAATCGAGCGGCGTCTGGCGGGCGACCCCTGCGCCGACCGGCGCCACGCGCCACGTCGTCGCCATCGACCTCGGCCTCAAGCGCAACATCCTGCGCTGCCTCGTCGACGCCGGCTGCTCGGTGACCGTCGTCCCCGCGCGCACGACGGCCGCCGAGATCCTCGCCCTCGATCCGGACGGCGTCTTCGTCTCCAACGGCCCCGGCGACCCCGCCGCGGTAACCTACGCCATCGACACCGTGAAGGGCCTGCTGGGCAAGCGGCCGATCTTCGGCATCTGCCTGGGCCACCAGCTGCTCGCGATCGCGACCGGCGCCACCACCTACAAGCTCAAGTTCGGCCACCGCGGCCTCAACCAGCCGGTGAAGGATCTCGCGACGGGCCGCGTCGAGATCACGACGCAGAACCACGGCTTCGCGGTCGACCTCGCCTCGCTCGAGGGCAAGGCGCGCACGACCCACCTGCACCTGAACGACGGCACCAGCGAGGGCCTCGAGGTCCCCGATCTCGACGCGTTCTCGGTGCAGTACCACCCCGAGGCCGCCGCCGGCCCGCACGACGCGCTCTACCTGTTCAGGCGCTTCGTCGACCGCATCGACCTCGCCCGGGACCGGCGCGCGCACGCCTGAAGCGGCGGCTTCCGGGCAGGCGTGCTAGACGCTGGCGCGCCCATGCCCGCACGCCGAACCATCCACTTCGTCAGCCTCGGCTGCCCCAAGAACCGCGTCGACTCCGAGGTCATGCTCGGCGTCGCCCAGGGCGCCGGCTACGCCCACGTGGACGACCCGGCGGACGCGGAGGTCATCGTCGTCAACACCTGCGGCTTCATCGGCGAGGCCAAGAAGGAGTCGATCGACGCGATCCTCGAGATGGCCACGCAGAAGGACGGCGGCGCCTGCCAGCGCCTCGTCGTCGCCGGCTGCCTCTCGCAGCGCCACCCCGACGAGCTCGCGCGCGAGCTGCCGGAGGTCGACCACTTCCTCGGGTCGAGCGACATGCTCCGCCTCGGCGAGGTGCTCGCGGGCAAGGCCGAGCGCCTCCTCGTGGGCAACCCGGCCGACTGGCTCGCCTCCGCGGCGACCCCGCGGACGCTGAGCACGCCGGGCGCGAGCGCGTACGTGAAGATCGCCGAGGGCTGCAACCGCACCTGCTCGTTCTGCGTCATCCCGGAGCTCCGCGGCAAGCAGCGATCGCGATCGCCCGAGGACGTGGTCCGCGAGGTCGAGCAGCTCGTCGCCGCCGGCGTGAAGGAGGTGAACCTCGTCTCGCAGGACACCATCGCGTACGGCCGCGACCTCGCCGGCGCGGGCGCCACGCTCGCCGACCTCGCGCGCCGCGTCGCCGACGTCCGCGGCATCCACTGGGTGCGCCTCTTCTACCTCTACCCCGAGACGCTCTCGGACGAGCTCGTCGAGGTGCTCGCCGGCCACCCGCGCGTCGTGAAATACGTCGACATGCCGCTGCAGCACGCGGCCGACGGCATGCTGAAGCGCATGCGCCGCGGCCACGGCGGCGCGCGCCTGCGCAAGGTCGTGACCACCCTCAAGAAGAACGTCCCCGACCTCACGTTCCGCACGGCCTTCATCGTGGGCCACCCCGGCGAGACCGACGAGGAGTTCGTCGAGCTCTGCGACTTCGTGAAGTGGGCCGAGTTCGACCGCGTCGGCGTCTTCCGCTACTCGGACGAGGAGTCGTCGCAGAGCTTCGCCATCCCCGGCAAGGTGCCCGCGCGAACCGCCGGCGCCCGCCACCGCAAGCTGATGACCCTGCAGCGCCGGATCGCCCACGCAAAGAACGAGGCGATCGTCGGGCGCGACCTCGAGGTGCTCGTCGAGGGCGCGAGCGACGAGCACGAGTTCGTCCTGATGGCGCGCCACGCGGGCCAGGCGCCGGAGATCGACGGTCAGGTCTACCTCTCGGGCGGCCTCGCGAGCCCCGGTGAGCTGCGCCGCGTGCGCATCACGCAGGCGAGCGACTACGACCTCGTCGGCGAGCTCCTCGACGGCGACGCCGCGGCCGACGCCGCAGCCCACGCCGAGGCGCGCCCCGCGACGAAGGACAGGACCACCACCTCCACGGCTGCCGGACCAAAGCGCGTCGCCCTGCGCGTGCTGCAAACCGACGGGCGCGACCGCCAATCGAGTTGACGGACGCCGGCCCTCGAAGGGCTCGCTTCCGGGCGAATTGGGCGCATCCGCGCGCGGCACGCAGTATGCTGGTTCGCGATTGAAATGGTGCGTCGCGCGCTGCTCCGAGCTCTGTCCGCGGTGGGGGTTTCGGCCCTCGTCGGGGCCGGGTGCCTGAGCCCGACGCTGCCGATCCCGCCGCCCGACCCGCCGGACAGCATGCACGCGACGGCCGCCGGACACTGGCAGGTCGCCGGCGACTGCACGCCGGGCGCGCGGGTGACCGTCCTCGACGCGCGCACCGGACGCGGCGCCGTGGTCGAGGACCTGACGCGCGCGGGCCGCTACGTGGTCGACCTCGAGGCCGAGGCCTGCGATCCCGCCTGGGTGATGCAGGAGGTCGACGAGGAGCGCAGCGGCCAGACCGGCTTCGTCATCGGCGCCCGCTCGCGGAACGCCCCCGTCGACGCGGGCGCCTGCCCGTAGCCCCACCGAGGCGCGCGCCCCCCGGCCGTCCCCACTGGCCGCGGCGATCAGGGCCCGAACGGCGCCAGCAATCGCGCCACCCGGCCGCGCCCGAAGCTGACGCGCCCCGGTTCATTCCGTAGACTGCGCCGCATCCGCATGAGCTCGTCCGTCGCAGACTCGATCCCCCCGCCCCCCACCCGCGTGCTCGTCGTCGACGACGAGCCGGGCCTGCGCGAGATCCTGCGCCGGGCGTTCCTGCGCGCCGGCTACGAGGTGGTCGAGGCCGCCGGGATGCGCCAGGCCCTCGAGGCCCTCAAGCAGAGCCCGAAGCCGTTCCCGCTGGTCCTGACCGACCTCGCGATGCCCGACCTGCCCGGCTGCCAGGCCGGCATGCAGGTCCTCCGCGTCGCCAAGGAGCGGAGCCCCGCGACCGAGGTCATCGTCATGACCGCCCACGGCGACCGCGACACGGCGGTCGAGGCGATGCGGCTCGGGGCGTACGACTTCGTCAACAAGCCCTTCTCCTCCGTGATGGAGATGGTCGTCCGCGCCGGCAAGGCGCTCGAGAAGAGCTCGCTCGTCACCGAAAACCGGGGCCTGCGGGCGCACCTCGAGCGCCTCGAGCCGCACGACGGCGACCTCGTCGGCGCGAGCCCGGCCATGCAGCAGATCAGCGAGCTGCTCGACAAGGTCGCGGGGATGCGCACGACGGTGCTCATCACGGGCGAGAGCGGCACGGGCAAGGAGCGCATCGCGCGTTCGCTGCACGACCGGAGCGACCGCGCCCCGAAGCCGTTCCTCGTCGTCAGCTGCGGCGCGCTCCCCGAGGCGCTGATGGAGAGCGAGCTCTTCGGCCACGAGAAGGGGTCATTCACGGGCGCCGGCGTGCGCACCCTCGGCATGTTCCGCGAGGCGGACGGCGGGACGCTCCTCCTCGACGAGGTCGGCGAGCTGCCGATGCCCCTGCAGGTGAAGCTGCTGCGCGTGCTGCAAGAGCGCAAAGTGCGCCCAGTCGGGGGCACCGCGGAGCTCCCCGTCGACGTTCGCGTCCTCGCGGCGACGAACCGGGACGTCGAGGCCGAGGTCCGTGAAGGCCGCTTCCGGCAGGACCTGTACTACCGACTCAACGTCATCCGCATCGAGATCCCGCCGCTGCGCGAGCGACCGGGGGACGTATCTCGGCTCGTCGACCGCTTCATACGCCGCTTCGCCGCCGAGTTTGGAAAGGACATCCGAGGCGTGACGCCGGACGCCTTGCGATCCCTCGACGCCTACGCATTCCCCGGCAACGTGCGTGAGCTGGAGAACATGATGGAGCGCGCTGTCGCGCTCGCCGGCGGGCCTTCCATCGGCCTCGGCGACCTCCCGGCCGTCGTCAGCGGCCTCTCGGCGAGCCCGGCCCCGCTACTCACCCAGTTGCCCGAAGAGGGCTGCAACCTCGACGAGGTGCTCGGTGAGGTCGAGCGGCGCCTGGTCCTCCAGGCGCTCGAGCGCACCGGCGGCATTCGCAAGTCGGCGGCACGCCTGCTCGGTGTCACGTTTCGCTCCCTCCGCTACCGACTCTCCAAGCATGCGCTCGGAGATCAGGAGGGGGACGACGACGATGACGGGCCCGCGACCAGCCCAGGCCGAGAACTGTCACCGCGTCCGCCCCGTCGGTGACAAAAATCGGCACCTCGAAACCGCCTCCGAGGGACACAAAGCCCCGCCGGCGGTCGCCAGAGGTCCCCGCTGGCTGATTCTCGCAGAGTTTTGGGACATCCCGCCCCTCGTGCCGTACCGTTGGCCCTCTGGCACGGCCTCTGCAAAAGGGTGAATCGCGATGACGAACCGCTCCTCCCGCAGCTCGAGGGCCTCCGCAGCACGAGGCTTCACGCTGGTCGAGCTGCTCGTCGTGGTGGCGATGATCGGAGTGCTCGCGGCGCTCGCGCTGGTCGGGTACCGGAAGTACATGCGCGCGTCGTCCTCCTCGGAGGCGACGGCCATGATCCAGGGCATTCGTGCGGCAGAAGAGGCCTACAAGGCCGAGATGTTGGTTTATCTCAAGGTCTCGCCCAGCCTCAACGCCGCCGCGGACTACTACCCGACCAACCCGGCCACCTCGTGCGCGGCTGGCAAGTCGATCAAGACGGGCTGGGGCGGTGGCGCCACCCAGACCGCGGTCAACTGGAAGACGCTGAACGTGACGGCGGACTCGCCGGTTGCCTTCTCGTATGCCGCGGTCGCGGGCACGACCACGACTCCCTACCCGGGCTGGCCGGCGGCGTTGAAGAACACGCCGACTCTGCCCGCGCCTGCGACGGAGCCCTGGTACGTGATCATGGCGATGGCCGACCGCGACTGCGACGGCACGTTCGCCGTGTTTCTGTCCTCTTCCTTCACGGGAGAGGTCTACTACGAGAACGAGACGGAATAGACACCGAGATTTCGCGGGCTCCCGGCCTATCCGTCGGATTGGCTCGCAGACACGTGACGAAGCGGGGCGCATCTAGCCGGGCCCCCGCCTCGGGCGGTTTACGATAACCCGGCACAATGAGACGGAGAACCGAACCATGCGCGCATTCAAGCGTTTCGAGAAGCGAGCCTTCACCCTCGTCGAGCTGATGATCGTCGTCGCGATCATCGGCGTCCTCGCAGCCCTCGCCATCTACGGCGTCCGCAAGTACCTCGCGAGCGCCAAGACGTCCGAGGCGAAGAACACCATCGGTGCCATCTCGCGCGGCGCGGCTGCCGCCTACGAGCGTGAGACCACGGCGTCGCAGATCGTCACGGAAGGCTCGAGCTCGGCCGCGTCGTCGAACGACCTCTGCTTCAGCGCGACCGGCGTCCCCGCGGCCGTCCCGAAGGGCACCAAGTACCAGCCGAACACGGCGGAAGGTACCGACTTCGAGAAGGGCGACACCATCACGGGCTGGAAGTGCCTGAAGTTCTCGCTCACGCAGCCCATCTACTACCAGTACAGCTACCTCCGCGCGTCGCAGAAGACGAAGGCCCCGATCAACGGCGCCACGACGTACTTCGAGACGGCGGCCGTCGGCGACATCGACGCGGACGACACGCTCGCCACGTTCGCGCGTACGGGTACGGTCAACACGACGACCGGCAACCTGATCCTCGCGACGCAGATCTACGTCGACAACGAGTTCGAGTGATCGAAGGAGGCCTGACGGCCTTCGCTCGGTCCTGAGACCGCCCGAACTTCGACGGCGTCACTTCGGTGGCGCCGTCGGCTTTTTGTGGGCCAGCTGTCGATTGGCCTCCTCGACGCCGCGCAGGCTCGGGGACGCCACACGAGTGTGCTAGGCTGTTGGGGTGTGGCGCTCCTGGAATGCGCTCGAGCTGAGCGCGGCATTCGCCATCGGCGGCAGCTTGGTCGCCGTCGCGGTGCCGGCCTTCGTCCGCAACCTGAGCGCGTCGAAGCTCTCCGAGCCCATCGAGGGCCTCGACCGGCTGATGCGCGCGGCGGTCTCCTACGCCGAGGCCAGGCCGCAGGAGCTCTCGTTTCCGCCGTCGGCCCCGCTCACGCCCAGCGCCGTGCCGCGAGCGCGCCGGGAGACCGACCCGCCGGATACGTGGGAGCACCTGACTTGGAAGTCGCTCCAGTTCAAGGTCGATCACCCGCATGCGTTCGCGTTCGAGTTCCGCAGTGACGTCGACTCCACGCGCACCGCGCGATTCACGGTCAGCGCGTACGGCGATCTCGACGGAGACGGAGTGCTCTCCACGTTCGAGGTGCGCGGCGAGAGGACGCCGGGACAGCCGGCCCGCGCCCTGCCCGGGATGTTCGTCGATCGGGAGGTCGAGTGATGAAGCGCGTCCGTGAGGGACTCGGGACGATCCTGGCCGTGGCGGTCGCGATGGCCGGCGTGGCGGTGACGCGCGAGCCCAGCGCGCAGACGATCCGGAAGGTGAATGAGACCTCCGACGTCTACGTGCTGCCCCCGAAGGAGTACCTCGGGATGGTGTCGCTGGGGTATCGGTCCGCGCTCGCAGACGGCCTGTGGGCGCAGGTGCTCGTCTCCCAGGGGCTCCACTCGGTCGAGAAGCGGCGGTTCGAGAACCTCGTGCTCCTCCTCGACGCGATAAACGAGCTCGAGCCGACGTTCCGGCCGCCGTACATCATGGCCGACGCCCTCGTCACGTTTCAGAGCGGGGAGATCCCGCACGACGAGGTGCTCAAGGCGCGCGAGATCATGGAGCGCGGAACGAAGGCGCTGCCGTTCGACGCCGAGATCTGGCTCGGGGCCGGGCAGTTCACCGGGTTCATCGCGCCGGCCAGCTACCTGAAGGACCCGGTGGAGCAGGCGCAGTGGCGGACGGACGGCGCGGCGATGCTCGCCCGCGCCGCGGAGCTCGGGTCCGAGAACGCGAACCTGAGCTGGCAGGCGATCGGCGGAGCCGGCATCTACCTGCGCGCGGGCGAGCGGGACGCCGCAATCCGGCTGATCCGGCGGACTCTGGCCGTCACCGACGACGACGCGCTCCGCGACAAGCTCCAGTCTCAGCTCGGCAAGCTGCTCGGCGAGGAGCTTGCCGACGCGTACAAATCCCGCAACCGCAGCTTCCTCGAGCTATGGAGGCGCGACCTTCGCTTCATCGGCAAGAGCCGGCTCCTCTTGCTCGGACCGCCGCTCGACCCGGCGTACTGCGCGGGCGGATCGCACCCCAGCGACCTGCGCTGCGCGACGACGTGGCGAGCGTGGGCCGATCTGCAGGAGAAGCGAATCGTCGAGTGACCTCGCCGCCGGCGGGCCCGAGCGGCCTCGGCGACGAGGCACCCCGGACGAAAATCCGGGGCGGAGCCGCCAAGAAGCCCGAGCTCCTCGCGCTCGAAAGCCAGCCCGGCCAGAGGACGGGCTTCGTGGCTGCCCGGTCACCGGCTTTCAATCCGGTGACCGGGAGCGCCCCTCAGGCGTCGGTCACTTGAACTTGACGGCGGCGGTCTTGGTCTCGCCGGCCTTCACCACCACGGTGACGCTCTTCTTCCCGAGCTCCGGGTGGATGAAGACGACGGTGTGCGAGCCCGCCGGCACGCTCTGACCGACCTTGGGCGTGCTGCCCATCGGGCGGCCATCCAGGACGACCTTCGACACCGGGATCGAGTTCATGTTCAGCGTGCCCGCACCGGCAGCTGCGGCGGGAGCGGGCTTGTCGACGGGCGCGGCCGACGGGGTGGGAGCGGGCTTGTCGACCGGCTTGTCGGTGGGCTTCGCCGCGACGTGTGCGGGGCCCGGCACCGGAGCGGGGCCAGGTGCCGCGACGGCCGGTGCGGCCGACGGCGTCGCGGAGGGCGTCGCGGAAGCGGCCGCGGCAGGCTCGGGGGTGCCTTCCTCGCCGAGCGTGATGGTCACGCTCTTGTCGGCGCGGCCGTCGTCGAACGAGAGCTCCTGACTGAAGTCCTGAAACCCCTTCTTCGCGGCCACGAGGCGCCAGCCGTCGGAGGCCTCGAGGTCGAGCTTGATCGGCCAGGGGCCGTCCGGCAGCTTCTTCTGAACCTTCTTGCCGACGAGCGTCACGATGGCGCCCTTGGTGGCCAGGTCGACCGTGACCTGGCCCTTGAGCACCTTGAGCTTGATGGTGCCGAGGTCCTTCTGCTGACCGGCCGCGACCTCGGTGTTCTGCTCGAGCTTCTCGTAGCGGTCCCCGGCCTCGAAGCGCACGCGGTGCATGCCCGGGGCGACATCCTTGAGGTCGACCGGGAGGACCCCGCGGTCCGTGCCGTCGACGAAGAGGCGCACGCCCGGGGTGACGGACGCGACCTTGAGCCCGGTGCCGCCGGCGACGTCGACCGTGATGAAGACGAGGCGCTCCTTGCCGGCCTCGACCGTCTCGGTGACGGGCTCGGGCGAGGCGAAGTCGCTCGCGAGGACCTTGATGGACTTCGGCCCCGGGGCGAGGTCGGTGACGACGCACGGCGCGGTGTCGCACTTCTTCTGGCCGTCGACGAAGATCTCGGCCTTGGCGATCGGCGCGCCGCTCTTCGCCTTGATGTCGATCTTCAGCTGCCCGTTCTTCGGCAGGAAGGTGAACACCGCCAGCCCGAGCACCACGACCAGCGCGAGCCCGCCCAGGATGACGCCTGCTCGACCGGAGCCGGGCGCCGGCGCGGCGGGCGGCGGCGTGCGGAGCACCGTTTCGTCCGCGCGGTACGAGGGCCTCGCGGGGACGACCGACGGAGACATCGACGGCTGCGCAGCCGCATCGTTCACGGTCGGCGCGGCGCCCGTGGGCTCCGGCGGAATCGACGCGAGGGCGGTCGCCCCGGCAGGGTGCGGCGGGGCGACGGGCGGCGGAAGCGGCGCGGGGAGCGCGGGCCGGATCGAGGCGGCGGCGCCTCCAGAGTGGGCGAGGAGCGCGGCCGCAGCGCCGACCCTCGCCGGCGGCGGCGTGCCGGCGGCCGGGAGCGGGCCCTTCGGCGGCAGGTCGTGGGTCGCCTTGTCGTAGACGTGGGTCGACTCCTCCTCGTCGTCCCAATCCATGTCGACGGCAGCCTTGGCCGCGGCCGGAGCAGGCTTGGCCGTCGCCTCGCCGAGGCCCAGCGCAGTGCCGAGCGAAGGTGCGGCCGGCGGCGGCGGAACGGCGAGCAGCGGAAGAGGCGCGGGCGGCGGCGGCGGCGGAGCGGCCACCGAGGACGGGGCAGGCGTCGCGGGCGGCGGAGGCAGGGCCGCGACGAGCGTCGACGCGAACGGGTGGGCGGGCGGCGGAATCGTCACCGCTTCGGTCATCGAAGGAGGCGGAGGGGGCGCAGCAGCGGCAGGCGGCGGCGGCGCGGCAGCAGCAGCGGCAGGTGGTGGTGGCGGCGGCGGCGGCGGCGGCGGCGCGGCGAGGACGGTCACGGGTGCGGCCTCCGGCGGCACCGACGGCACGCCTGCGCCGGCCGCGCGCGAGGGCGGCGCGGACAGAGGCGGAAGCGGGCCCTTCATCGTCGCCGGAGGCGGCGGCGCGAGAGGCGACATGCCACCCAAAAGCGTCTTCTGGCGACCAGGAGGAGCGGACGGCGGTGGCGGGGTCAGGCCAGCCGGGGTCCGCGGCTTCTTGGCCAGCCCGTCGAAGACATCCAGGTCGCTGCCGCCCTTGCTCTCAGCCATGTTCAGGCACTCCTCACCAGTTGCGGCGCCTTCGGCCGCGGCTTCAGGAAACAGGGTCTGCAGAACCTCGGCGACGCGGGCCGGCGAGGCAGCATGCCCCGCGGAAAGCGCGTACGCGACGAGGTCGCCGTGGAGTCGTTCGGCGGTAGGGTAGCGCTCCTCCGCCGAATTCGCGAGAGCCTTGCGGAGGATGCTCCGCAGGGCCTCGGAGAGCTGCGGGGCCGGGGCCCGGCGCGCGTCGCTCGGCGGGGCTTCGCGTCGCCCTCCCGGGCGCGTGCCCGTGCAGAGCTCCTGAAGGCAAGCCCCGAGCGCGTAGACGTCGACCCGCGCATCGAACGGGCCGCCGGCGAGCTGCTCGGGGGCCATGTAGCCAGGCGTGCCGGCGACGTCCCGGCCGGCGGCGAGGAGAGGTCGCCCAGCCGCCGCTTCCTCCGAGGTGACCGCTACGCCGAAATCGATGAGCTTCACCTCGCCCGAGAAGGAAACGAGGATGTTCGCCGGGCTGACGTCGCGGTGAATCAGGCCCGGCAGGGCGGAGGGCGGCACCGGGCAGCCGTGCGCGTGATCGAGCGCCTTGGCGACCTCTCGCGCGATGAAGACCGCGACGTCGACCGGAACGAGCCGGCCATCGCGGCGGGAGCGGTCGAGGACCGCCCGGAGGTCACGGCCCCGGACGTACTCGTAGGCGAGGAACGGGATGCCGCCGACCTCGCCAGCGTCGATCAGCCGCGCGACCGCCGGGTGCGCGAGGCCGCCCGCGAGCCTGGCTTCGCGGGCCATCCGCGGGGCCGCCGTGGCGTCGGCGGAGGCGGCGCTCGGCATGAGGCGCTTGAGCGACACCTCGCGCCCATCGCGCCGCGCGACCGCCCGGAAGACCTCGCCGGTGGCGCCGATCCCGATGCGCTCCACCAAGAGGTACGATCCGAACGTCTCCCCGTGCACGAGGGGGTCGTTCTAGCACCACTTCGGGGTCGCCTGGCGGCCACATCGGCGGCCGGGTCGGCCGGCTCACCTCAGTTCGCTCCGCCGACCTCGGCGCCGCCCGCGGCCTCGGCCTGCCCGGCCGCCTTCTTGAAGTAGCGAATGCGCTGTTGCTGCAGCGTGTACCAGACGTTGAACGGCACCACCGGCGTGTCCTCGAAGAAGCGCCGACCGCCCGGCGGCGCGGCTCGCACGAGGCGCACCGCGGAGCCGCCCGACGGGGCGCGCACGGCGCCGCCACCGACGTCGGTGTCGCCACCGAGCGCGAGCGCGAGGGGCTTGGCCAGGGGCAAGCGGGTGCTCGCGCCGAGGCGCTGCAGCAGATCGTCGAGCGCCTTCGCATCGGCGGGCGTCGGCGCGGCGGGGGGCGGCGTGAGCTCGGCGTAGACGAGCATGCCCCCGTCGTCGACCACGCCCACCGCGGCGACGGCTGCGCCCGGGTGCGCCGACGCGAGGCGGATGGCGCCCGCGACCGGCGCGGTGGGACCGATCGAGAAGGCTCCCGCGGAGTGCCACAGCGACGCGGTCTCGACGGCGGGCGCCTCGCCGGCATCGACGACCGCGACGGTCGCGCCGCTCACGGCCGGCTTGGCCGACCCGAGCGAGGCGGTCACCGCGCGGGGGTCGACCTTGAGCAGGCGCACCTTGAGGTCGGGGCGCGCCGCATCGACGCGAAGCTCGGTCAGCGCGAGCGCGTACGGGAAGCCGTGCTGCGGCAACCCCTTCACGCGCCACTCCCCCTCCCCCGCGACGGCGGGCTGCGCGACGACCGGAGCGACCTTGGCGCCGGGCAGCACGTGGCGGAGGGTCATGTAGAAGTAGTCGCGCGCCTCGCGCTTGATGTACCGCGGGAAGTGCATGAGACCCATGCCGCGGATGAGCCGGCGACCGCGAAACTTCCAGCCGTCGAGACCGGGGACGTCGCCCTCGGCCTCCCAGTCGGTCTGGATCGGTCGACCGAGGGCCTCGAGCTCGGCGGCGGGCGCGACCTTGTAGAACTCGAGGCCGCTGTGGCCGGCGTTCATGTCGAGCGCGAGGCCGTACGAGCAGCGCGTCGAGATCATCGCCTGCGCGAGCGCCTCGGGGCCGACGTCGTTGCCGTAGAAGTAGGCGACGTGCTTCTCGCGCGTGAGGCAGATGCCCGTGCGGACCGTGTGGGTCTTGTCGGCCCAGCCGGGCGGAGTGCCGCCCCACCAGGTGCGGTTGTACGGGTTGAACTTCTCGTCCTGCACCATGACGGTCATGTTCTGGCGGTAGGACAGGACGGACTCGGGGATGCTGGTGTCCGCCGGCCACGAGCCGAAGGCCGTCGAGCCGTCGCGCTGCACGCCGACGGTCGCGGCGTACGGCTTCGGCGGCAGGTAGACGACGCCGTCGGCCATCATGCCAAACTCGCCGTGGAGCGCCTGGAAGCCGGCGTTCGACGCGGCGACGACGCGCTTCATGACCTCGGGAGTGCGCGGGATGAGCCCGGGGCCGGCCTCGCCGGTCGCGCTCTTCGGCTCGACCGACCCGGCCATCATGTGCAGCTCGATCTGGCGCGGATCCCAGAGCGCGATGTAGACGCGCGTGGCCTTGCGCGTGCTGTCCGACCGGATGAACGTGGTCAGGAAGGCCGGCGGCAGGCCGTCGTTGGTGCGCACGAACGGGTCGCGATCGAGCGGGTGCCACTGCCCCTCGCCCGGCAGCGCGGGCTGGATGTACGCGTCGAGCGGCGGCGGCGGCCAGCCGATCTCGGGGTCGACCGGGATGGATCGCGACGTCGGCTCGAGCTCGGCCTGGCCCAGGTCGGCGGCGATCGAGGCCTCGCCGGTGTCGCCCGTGACCTGCTCCTTGTTGCGCAGCACGATATCGAGCGCGGTGAACGCGACGGCCTTGACCGTCTGCATGGTGTCGTCGCCGATCCAGGGGATCGATCGCACGCGATCGACGGCCCAGGTCACGAGGTTGCCGGGACGCGGTACCTCGGTCGGCTCCTCGCGCAGCCACGCGGGGAGCGAGGCCGGCGGCGCGCCGCTCGCGGCGGCGAGCGCGACGCGCGCCTCGTTCGCCCCTACGCGCACGACGAGGCCGTCCTCCTCGAGATCGACCGACGCCTCGGCGGCCTCCGCCTCGCCCTTGGTCGCCTCGACGGCGAACGTGCGCCGCGCGGCGCCGCGGAGCTGGCCGAGCTGCTGCAGGTTGGTGACCGCGTTCTGCGCGCGCTCGAGGCGAGTCCAGCCCGCGGCCGGCCCGGCCTGGCCGGCGAGGTCGAGCACGTGGATCGTCATGGCCGCGCCCTCGACGAGCGGGCGCGTCACATACGCGACGCGCTCGCCGCGGATCGAAGGGACGCCCTCGTCGGCGCCGCTGGTCTCCGTGACGTCGTACGCGCTGCCGACGCCGAGCAGCACGCCCTCGGGCGAGAGCCGCGCCTCGACGAGGTAGAGGTCGTTCGGCTCGCCCTTGACCGGCGCGGCACGGACAATCGCGCGGGCACCGCCGCCGAACGCCGATCGGACGCCACCCGGGCCGTCGACCCAGCGCACGTCCGCGGCGTCGGCCACGAGGCCGCGCGCCTCGAGCGCGTGCGCCAGCGCGACCGATCGGTCGCCGCTCGTGTCGTCCAGGCGGTGCGCTCGGGACACGGCGATGGCGGCCGCGGCCGCGCCCAGGACCACGGTGGCGACCTGGCGACGACGGGACGGGGCAACATTCGACATGGGCGCGCCGGGAGTGAACCGTCGGTTAGCACCGCTCGGCGCTCCTGCCCAGATTCCCGAGGGCCGACGAGGAGGGGCGCACGAAATGCCGCGAGCTCTGGTATCGAGGGAGACGCTGGCCGCGAATGCCCGCCTCACCCCCGAGGCGGCGCGCCCGGCGTCGATGGGCGCAGCCCGCCCCGCACGAGGAGCTCGTCACCATGTCGCTTCGATCAGGATGGATCGCCACGTTCGCCGTCGGGGCGCTCGCCTCCACCACCCTCGTCGCCGCGGACGCCGCCGCGTGCGGCGGCTGCTTCCACCAGGAGAGCCCCAGCCAGCCGGAGACGACGCTCGTCACCGCGCACCGCATGGCGCTCTCGGTGTCGCCGACGCGGACGGTGCTCTGGGACCAGATCAAGTACGCCGGGTCGCCCAAGGAGTTCGCGTGGGTGCTGCCGGTCAAGGCGGGCGCTTACCTCGAGCTCGGATCCGACGCGTTCTTCGAGACGCTCGACGCGGCGACGTCGGAGAACGTCGCCGCGCCCCAGCTCGCCTGCGGCGGGGGCTCGTTCGGCGGCAACGACGACGGCGGCGGGAGCGGCTGCGGCTGCGCGGCGATGAGCGCCAGCGAGGGGACGAGCATGGCGGCCGCGGCCGGCCCCGACGGCGCCGGCGCGCCGCCCGCGGTGAGCGTCGTGCACCAGGGCACGGTCGGGCCGTACGAGACGGTGACCCTGCACGCGAACGTGAAGGGCGCGCTCGTCGGCTGGCTGCAGAACCACGGCTTCGCGGTCGCGTCGTCCGACCAGCCGATCATCGACGCGTACAGCGGCGAGGGCTTCGACTTCATCGCGCTGCGGCTGCAGCCGGGCGCGAACGTGCAGCAGATGAAGCCGGTGCGCGTGGTGTCGCCGGGCGCGCAGGCGAGCCTTCCGCTGCGCATGGTCGGCGTGGGCACGGGCGACAACGTGGCCGTCACGCTGTACGTCGTCGGCGAGGGGCGCTGGGAGGCGGAGAACTTCCCGAACGCCCTGATCGACGAGGCCCAGATCTCGTGGGATTTCGCCGCGATCAGGTCCAATTACGCGGATCTGCGGACGGCGGCGCTCGCGGCCGGCGACGGGCGGACGTGGCTGACGACGTACGCGAAGCTCGGGCCGATGCTGTCGACGGTGACGAACCCGCTGGCGAGCCCGTTCGGCGGGACGACGAACGTGTCGTACGCGCTCGCGGACGGGCGGTCGTTCGGGACGATCGCCGCCACGTACGTCTGGCAGGGCTACCTGAACGGGGAAAACGGCCCGAACGAGTCGCCGGCGGACTGCCAGTCGAACCTCGAAGCGTACGGGGCGAGCGACCAGCTCGTCGTGGACACGTGCCACGGCGCGGCGGGTGGCGCAGGAGGCGCGGGTGGCGCGGCAGGAGGCGCGGGCGGCGCGGCAGGAGGCGCGGGCGGCGCGGCAGGAGGCGCGGGCGGCGCGGGCGGTGGCGCGAGCCCGTGCGGGTCCGCGCCCTACGGTACGATCG
>CAIVJW010000028.1 GCA_903906315.1 uncultured delta proteobacterium
CGCCCGCGCCGCCGGCCGCGGCCGTGGCCGTCGTGCTCGCGCCGGGCGCGGGCGAGATTCCGTCCTCCGACGAGCACGCGGCCACCGCGGCCGCGACCAGCACCGCCCCCAGCACGCATGCCCCCGCGCGGCGCGTCACGTTCACCATGGCCCACGAATAGGGGCGGATGCGTCGGTCAGCAAGTCGACCGCGGCGCGGTCGCGCGATTGCCCGCGCGCCGGGCGAGAGGCTCAGTTCAGCGCGCTGTCGCAGCCGAGCACGATCTCGACCTTCGCCGCCACGTCGGTCCGCACCGCCGCGCAGGTCGATCCGCACAGGACGACCTTCGCCGGAGCGACCGGATCGTCGAAATGCCAGCCCCCGTGCGAGCAGTACGACTTGCTCTCGACGCGGCCGATCGTGACGGGCGGGCTCCCGTCGCCGGGGACGTAGACCACGTTGACCTTCGCCGGGTCGAGCTGCCCGGAGGGCGGCGCGGGGAGCGGCAGATCGCAGGCGATCTGGTCGCCCTGGATCGACTTCAGCGCGGCGACGAGCTGCGCCCCGACGTCGCCGGATCCGATGAAGAAGGCCAGCTTCGTCCCGCCCGCCTGCGCGAGGAGGTTCATCTGGTCGACGTTCGATCCCGCGAGGCCCACCGCGTAGGTGAGCACGCCGTGCTGGACGCGCGCGGCCGAGGCGAGCGACGCGATGGCGGCGATGTCGTCGTTGCACCCGTTCGGCTCGCCGTCGGTGACGAGCACCACGGTGGCCTTCTCGCCGGGCTCGCCGTTCTGGTGCTTCGCGCCCCACGCCTCGGCGCCCGAGAGGGCGGCGTGCATCGGGGTGTCGCCTCCGGGCAGGCGCGACGCGACGGCGTCGAGGAGCGCCTGCTCCTGCGCGTCGGCAGGCGCGGACGCGAGCGTGAGCGGGGCGAGGTCGACGAGCGGCTTGGAGCACTGCAGCGTGCTGCACGCCTGGCTGTCGCAGCCCGCGTCCGGAAAGAAGCGCAGCGCGACGCGCAGCCCGGCCGTCGCGGGGTCGGCGAAGAACGATCGCAGCGCCTGGGAGACCGCGTCCCACTTGCCCGCATCGGCCATCGACCCCGACTTGTCGACCATGAGCAAGAGGTCGACCGGGTGCAGCTTGCCCTCGGTCGTCGCCGTCGCGCAGCCCGCGTCCGGGTCGATCCCGCCGTCGACGGCGCCGAGCTCGTAGCCCTGCTGAGCCCCTGCGTCGCTGCCATGCCCCGACCCGCCGTCGTCGCCGCTCGCGCCGCCGGACCCCTGGCCGCCCGAAACGCCCTCGCCGGGCGGCCGCGCCGCGCTCGGCGTCGCCTCCAGCCCCGTGACCTTCGCGCGATCGGAGCAGGCCATCGCCGTCGCGGCGGCGATCGCGCCCGCCAGGGCAGCCGCGAGCGTGCGTCGGATCGCGTCCGCGAGGTTTGGGGTCATCGTCGGCGAGGTCAGTATAGGCGCGACGGCGCGCGCGAGCCCGCGCCGCCGCGCCCGAGGCCGGCGGAATGCGGGCGCGGCCGATCCGGACGTCGACGATCACGCCTTCCTGGTCCACCACGGCCCACCGCGGCTCACCGGGCCCCGCGTGGCCCGACGTGCCCGGGTGGATCGAGCTGCCGCCATGCCCGGCGCGGTCACCACGGCCCCTGCGTCGGGCCGCGCGCCCGCCGCGTGAACGACCCGGCCTACGCCGCGACCGATCGGCGTGGCGCCGCGCGCTGCCGGGCCCAGGCCTCGATCATGGGCCAGATCGTGTGGGGAGCGTCGCGGCCGACGACGAGGTCGAGGTGGCCACGCGGGAACGTCCGGTAGAGCTTGTCGGTCGAGCTCGATCGCTCGAACGCGGGCAGCACGGACGCGGGCGGCGCGAGGTCGTCCTTCGTCCCGGCGACGACGAGCAGCGGCACGTCGAGCGCCTCGAAGTCGTGCGCGTAGCCGACGAGGCCGCCGAGGCGGTTGCCCGTCCGGCGCTGCTGCGCCGCCGACAGGAACATGTTGCGCAGGACGGTGATGCTGCCCGCGTCCATCGCGAGCGACATGTGCTGGCTGAGGACCTCCGGCTCGAGCGATCCGGGCGAGAAGCCTCGGATCGGGAGCGGGAAGATGGGGCTCTCGACGAAGCCGCGCGCGAAGCGGATCGCCTCGCCCCAACCACGGAGGGGCACGGCGCCGTGGCCGAGCCCGACGCGCCGATCGAGGCCGATCATCAGGCTGCCGAGCAGCGTGAGCGCCCACGAGCCGCGCGTGAAGTGGTACGGGCTCCCGAGCGTGACGATGCCGGCGACCGCGCCGGCGAGCTCCGCGGCCGCGGCGTAGCTGACGAGGCCGCCGAGGGAGTGGCCCATCAGGAACACGGGGCGCGGCCCGGCGTGGCGCTGGATCTCCTCGATGGCCGCCGGGACGTCCTCGCGCACGAAGTCGGCGACGTGCGTCGGCCGGTGGGCGCCGAGGTGGCGCGAGCGCCCGTGTCCGCGCAGGTCGAGGTTGAAGACGTCGAACCCGGCCTGCGCCAGGTAGTTCGAGAAGCTGCGCGCGGGGAGGTGCCAGGCGTAGCGGTTCTGCCCGTAGCCGTGCACGAGCAGGACGGGGGCGAGCGAGCCCCCCTGCCCGGCGGCGCGCTTGCGGATCATCGCGAGCGGCACGTCGGCCCCCGACGCGCTGCGCGCCCGGGCGACCACGAGCTCCTTGATGAAGCGACCGCGGAGCTCGCGGTCGATGACCTGGTCGACGACCTGCTGGTGCAAAATCATCCGTTATCGGTCGAAGTATGGGCCGGACGCGAGCCGAAGGGGAGGCGCTTCCGACGATGTCGCCCGCCGCCCCTCATCGCGTTCCGCTCCCTTCGCCGACTCGTGTAGGCTGCGCCTGGCACAACTAGGCACTCACGCTCGCGCAAGCCGCGCCGCCCGGCGCCCCGGACCTACATGCCCTTCTCCGCCACTCGGTCGCTCTCGTTCCTCCTCGCCAGCGCGGCTCTCACCTTCACGTCCACGGCGGCGGCGGAGGGCTTCGACAAGTCGGCCGACGACGTCATCGCGTCCAAGGAGCAGGCCGAGAAGGAAGCGCAGGGCGAGAAGATGCCCGGCGAGAAGGACAAGAAGAAGCCCGAGGCGGCCGAAGCGCCCTCGGATCCGGCGAAGTGGGATCCCTTCGAGGACCCGCACAAGGCCTACTACTTCGTGGACCTCAAGTTTCGCGACGTGGTGCTGCCGAAGTTCATGATGAGCGTGTTCGGCAAGGGCGGCGCGACGATCAACGTGCCCAGCGTCGGCGCCGAGCTCGGCTACCGCAAGGGCGGGATCGAGATCGACAGCACCGTCTGGTACGCGGACTACTCGAGCTCCGACGAGGGCTTCCTCTTCCGCGGCAAGAACGACGGCGACGAGGCCTACGAGAGGATCATGAGCTCGCTCAAGGTGCTCTACCTCTCGGTGGACCTCCTCAAGGACATCCCGATCGACGACAAGGGCCGCTTCTCGTTTCTCATCGGCGGCGGCGTCGGCATCGGCTTCGTCTTCGGCAACCTGTTCAGGAACCAGGTCGTCCCGAGCGGCTACGCCGGCAACCCGGGCTCGACGCCCGACCCGAACAACGTGGGCGCCTGGTCCAACTGCCCGGACGCGAACGCGTTGGGCGCGCCTCAGGCCCCGATCCCGGGCAGCGCGAACCCGCCCAAGGCGTGGTGCGACCGCTCGAACGACCACTACGGCACGTACAGCGAGAAGAGCTGGGCGAACGGCGGGTCGAAGCCGATCGTCTTTCCCTGGGTGTCGATCCCGCAGCTGTCGTTCCGCTACAAGCCCGTCAAGCAGGTGCAGATCCGGCTCGACACCGGCTGGTCGCTGTCCGGCTTCTTCTTCGGCCTCTCGGGCGGCTACGGGCTGTGAGCGGGCCGTCGGCGCTGCCGCCGCGCTACGAGCCGGTCGCGCCCCTCGGCAAGGGAGGCGGCGGCGAGGTCTGGGCGGTCCGTGATCGCATCACGGGCAACACGGTCGCGCTGAAGGCGCTCGCCGAGGGCGCCGACGAGCGCGAGGTGCTGGCGCTCGTGCGCGAGGCCGCGGCGCTCTCGGGCCTCGAGGGGCTCGGCGTGCCGCGCGTGCTGCGGTTCGGGCGCCTGCCGGGCGGCGCACGCTCCTACATGGTCCGCGAGCTCGTGGAGGGCGCGAGCCTGTCCGATCGGATGCTGCGCGACGAGGGCGATCCGCTCGCCTGGCTCGCGGCGATCGCCGACGCGGCCGACCAGCTCACGCGGCTGCACCGGGCGCTGCTGCTCCACGGCGATCTCAAGCCTGCGAACATCATCGTGGGGCGCGACGGGCGCGCGTCGCTCGTCGACCTCGGGCTCGCGGCCGCGTGGCGCGAGGGCGGCGCGAAGCCCGAGGGGATGACGCCCCGCTACGCCGCGCCCGAGCTCTTCGAGGGTGCGCCGCTCACGGTGCGCGCGGAGGTCTTCGCGCTCGGGGCGACGATCGAGGAGGTGCTGCGCGCCGGCCGCCACAGGCTCGCGAGCGAGGTGCGGCGCGCGCTCGAGGACGTCGTCGCGACGGCGACCTCGGAGGACCCGGGCGCGCGCTACCCGAGCGCCGACGAGCTCGCGAGCGCGCTCCGCAGCGCCGCGAGGCTGCCGCAGCCGAGCCACGAGCGGACCGGCCTCGTGTGGCCGATCGTCGGCCTCGACGGCCCGAGCGGGCAGCTGCTCGCACAGATCGGCGCGCTCCGCCCGGGCGGCGGGCTCGTGGTCACCGGGCCGCGCGGGTCGGGCCGGAGCGCTCTCCTGCGGCGCATCGCCTGGTCGCTCGGCGTCGAGGGCCGGCAGGTCGCGTGGATCGAGGCGGCGACCGCGCCGCGCGCGAGCGAGGCGATCGACATCGAGCTCGCGGGCGCCGAGGGCGACCCGGCGAACGTGGTCGCCGTCGTGGACGACGCGGATCGCCTGTCGGATCGGGATCTCGCGCGGCTCACCGAGGTGCGGGACGCGGGCGGACGGCTCGTGCTCGTCCTCGGCGCGGACGGCGCGAAGGCCCCCCTCCCGGGCCCGACGTTCGAGGTCTTCGCGCTGCCGCCTCTCGCGCCCGAGATCGCCGGCGAGCTCGTCCGAAGGACGGCGCCGTCGCTGCCGGACGCGGTCGTCGCGCACGTGCTCGCGCGCGCCGAAGGCTGGCCTGGGCGCATCCGCGCGATCGTGGCGCGGCTCGATGGGGCGCCCGTCGTGGCGCCCTCGGACGTCGACCGCCTGCTCGAGGCGGATCCGGTGTCGGGCATGGGCGCGCCGCAGCCCGCGGCCGTGCACCGCCTGCTCGATCGCGGGCACTTCGAGGAGGCCGCGGACGCGCTCGCGCGGCTCGCCGGAGATCGCTCGCCGATCGTCGCCATCGCGCGCGCGCGGCTCGCGACCAACCGAGGCGACACGCTGCGTGCCCGGATGGAGCTCGGGGCGGTGCGCGACGAGGTCGACGCGAGCGGCGACGAGCTGCTCTCTGCGTCGTGGAGGCTGCACTCGGCGCGCGCGCTCCTGCGAGCGGGCGAGTACGGCGAGGCCGAGCGCCTGGCCGAGGAGGTCGAGCAGCGGCTCGACACCCGCAAATGCGCCTCGGCGACGCAGCCCGATCCGGCGACGCTCTCGCCCTCCGCGATGCCCGGCGACGCGCGCGCGCTGGTCGCCGACGCGCTCGCCGTCTCCGGTCTCGCGCAGAGCTACGCGGGCCGCCACGCCGCCGCCAAGGTCACGCTCGAGCGGTCGGTGGGCCTCGCCCGCGACGCGGCCGAGCCGCGCATCCTCTCGGTCGCGCTCGCGTCGCTCGCGTTCGCGCTCCAGCGCGACGACCAGCTCGCGGAGGCCAAGGCCGCCTACGAGGAGGCCCTCGAGGCCGCCGAGCGCGCGGGCGACGCCGGGACGGTCGCGACGACGCGGCTGAACCTCGCGGGCATCGCGCAGACGCAGGGCGACCTCGCCAGCGCGATCCGGCACCTCGAGGCCGCGGTCGACATGGGGCGTCGTTCGGGTCGCGTCGCGACGCTCCGGCAGGCGCTCTTGAACCTGGCGAACCTCGACCTCTACCTCGGCCGCGTGGCCCGGGCGCGCGTGTCGATCGACGCGCTGCGCGCGGACCGGGACGACCTCGCGCCACAGATCGAGGCGCAGCTCTTCGCGCTCGAGGCCGTGCACGCGGCGCGCTCGGGCGATCACGCGGCCGCCGACGAGCTGTGCCGCCAGTCGGCCGACGCGTGGGAGGCCATGGGCCGCTCGGTCGACGCAGCCGAGGCGCACCTCGAGCGGGTGCTCTTTGCCGCCGACGCGCCGACGGCGTCCGGCACGGCGCTCGCCGCGTGCCTCGCGCGGGCGGAGGCCGCGCTCGGCGAGGCGACGGCGCACCGGGCGCTGATGGGCCTCGCGCGCGGGAGGGTGGCCACCCTGGCAGGCGACGAGCCGCGGGCGCGCGCGGCGTACGACGAGGCGCTCGAGACCGCGCGCCAAGCAGGGCAGCGCGACCTCGTGTGGCGCATCCTCGAGGCCCGCGCGGCGCTCGAGCAGCACGCCGGCCAGAGCCTCGCCGCGCGCCGCGACCGGGAGGCCGCGCTCGGCACGCTCGAGGAGATCGCGTCGAAGCTGCCCCGCGATCTGCGCGAGGTGTACTGGAACGACGCCCGCCGCCAGGCGCTGCGCACGGCGTGCCTGTTCGAGATCGCGTCGAGCCCGACCGTGAGCTTCGCGGTGCCGAATCATGCGCCTCCCCCGAGCGAGGACCGGCTGGCGCGGGTGCTCGAGGTCAACCGCGCGATCGCGGGCGAGCACGACCTCGGGCGCCTGCTGGAGAAGGTGACCGACCACGCCATCGCCCTGCTGCAGGCCGAGCGAGGCTTCGTCATCCTCCGCAGCGGCTACCGCAACCGCGACGCCATCGCCGCAGAGGGCGGCGCGCCCGTCGGCGAGGCGACCGACGCCCTGTCCATCCACGCCTCGCGCGATCAGGCCGGCGACGACCCGCACGGGCGCTTCTCGCGGTCGATCGCCGACAAGGTCATCCGCACCGGCGAGCCCGTCGTGACGGCGAGCGCGAGCCAGGACAGCCGCATGGCCGGGTACCTCTCGGTGCACCAGCTCATGCTGCAATCGGTCGCGTGCGTGCCGATCCGCAGCCGCACCGCCGAGGTCATCGGCGCGCTCTACCTCGAGACGCGGCTGCGGCCGACGGCGACGTTCTCGGAAGAGATGCCGACCCTGGCCGCGCTGGCGGACCAGGTCGCGATCGCGATCGAGACCGCGAGGCTCGTGAGCGAGAACGAGCGCCGCGCGCGCGAGCTCGAGAAGGCCAACAAGGAGCTGGAGATCGCGCGCGACAAGCTCGCCGAGCTCCTGGATCACCGCACGGCGCAGCTCGCCTCGACGCGCCGCGACCTGCGATCGGTCCGCGCCGTGATGAAGAGCCACT
This sequence comes from uncultured delta proteobacterium, assembly GCA_903906315.1. Classification (GTDB taxonomy): domain Bacteria; phylum Myxococcota_A; class Polyangia; order Polyangiales; family Polyangiaceae; genus CAIVJW01. Next base: position 7,428 of record CAIVJW010000028.1, read on the forward strand.
TCGGCTACGAGGGCCTCGTCGGCCGCAGCGACTCCATGCGGCGCGTCTACGCGCTCATCGACCGCCTGAAGGACACCGACGTGCCGGTCCTCATCACGGGCGAGAGCGGCACCGGCAAGGAGGGCGTCGCGCGCGCCATCCACAACGCCGGACCGCGCGGGAAAAAGCCCTTCTTGGGCATCAACTGCGGCGCGATCCCGGAGCACCTGCTCGAGAGCGAGCTCTTCGGCCACGTCCGCGGCGCGTTCACCGGCGCCGACCGCGACCGCAAGGGCCTGTTCCGCGAGGCGACCGAGGGCAGCATCCTGCTCGACGAGGTCGGCGAGATGCCGCCGAAGATGCAGGCCGGCCTCCTGCGCGTGCTGCAGGAGCGCGTCGTTCGGCCCGTCGGCGGCGCGCGCGAGGAGCGCGTCGAGACGCGCGTGATCGCGGCGACGCATCGCGATCTCTCGCGCATGGTCGAGGCCGGTTCGTTCCGCGAGGACCTCTTCTACCGGCTGCACGTGATCGAGGTGCGCGTCCCGCCGCTCCGCGAGCGGCTCGACGACGTGCCGATCCTCATCGACCACTTCCTCGGCATCTTCGCCGCGCGCTACTCGCGCGAGAGGCGCAGCGTGTCGCGCGCGGCGCTCAAGCGCCTGATGGGCTATGCGTGGCCGGGCAACGTGCGGCAGCTCGAGAACGTGCTGCTCAATGCGTGGGTGCTCTCCGATCAGCCCGAGCTCGAGCCCGAGGACTTCGAGCTTCCCGAGCCGCCGACGCGGGCGCCGCGCATCGCCGCGCCGACGGGGGACGCGGCCGCTCGCGCCGAGGCCCGCCCGCCGCTCGAGACGTCGCTCGACGAGCACCGCGCCGCCGAGCGCGAGCGCATGCTCGGCGCGCTCACGCAAGCGAACTGGAACCGCGTGCGCGCAGCCCAGCTGGTCGGGATGCCGCGCCGGACGTTCTACAGGCGACTGAAAGAGTACGGGATCCAATGACGCAAGACACGGCGCTCTCCGCATTCGTCGACGGCCGATCGCTCCCCGAGGACGAGGCGCGCGCGATCTGGAAGGAGTTCAGCGAGCACATGGACGAGCACCGCGGCGACATGTCCGGGTTCGCCGCGAAGCGAGGCTGGACGAGCGTCGCGCCCGAGTACCGCGAGGGGCAGGCGGTGCTCGTCGTCCGCACGACGCCGAGCGCCCCCGGGCTGCCGCCGGCGCCCGCGCCGCCCAAGGCCGCGGCGCCTTCGACCGGGGCGAAGAAGCGGCCGACGCGCAGGCCCGCGGCGGGAGGCCGCGCGAGCGGCGGACCGGCGAAGAAGGGCTCGGGGCCCAAGCGCGCGACGCCCGCGAAGAAGGGCAGCGGTCGACCGAAGGGCTGAGCCGTCGGCGGGGCGCAGGTCGCTCGCGGCGCGGAGGCCAATCGCGAAGGCGGAGGCTTCCGCTGACGGCGCAAATTGCCTCACTCGGAGGGTGCGGATCTGCTAGTTTCGGAGGCTGCCATGACCTCCAAAAGCCGCGCCTTCCTTCGCCCCTTGACGAGCCTGGCCGTCCTCGCCAGCGCGTTCTCGCTCGCCGCTCCCGCGCAGGCCGATGACCCGGTGCTGCGCCATCAGGAGGACCTGCACGGCGACGTCCTGAGCATCGGCTCGACGATGGCCTTCGACTGCGACAGCGGCATCGGAGCGCCGGCGGGCACCACGACGGACTGCGCCACGCAGACGAACCCTGCGGGCCCGTCGCCCGACCTGTTCTGGCGCGACGCCGTCGCGGGCTTGGCCCTCAAGCCGACGGAGGCTCGGACCTCGGCGACGCTCGCGCTGCCGGCCAACGCGAAGATCACGTACGCCCGGCTCTACTGGGGCGCGCTCCTCGACAAGCCCGACGCCGACAAGAGCGTCGTCCTCGACCGGGCCGCCGGCAAGACGACCACGATCAACGCCGACCAGAGCTGGGTGCTCCCGTACGGCTTCGCGGCGCACCCGGACTGGTTTTATTACCAGGCGTCCGGCGACGCGACGAAGTTCGTCCAGTCGCTCGGCGCGGGCACGTTCCGCGTGACGGACGTCGACGCGTTCAACTTCGTCGGCAAGGACACGGACCGCGCGTTCTCGGGCTGGACGCTCGTCGTCTTCTATTCGCACAAAGGCGACGAGCTGCGAAACCTCGCGCTCTTCGACGGCTTCAACCGCATCGACCCCGATCCGGCGCTCAACACCGCCGAGGCGAAGGTCACGCTGAGCGGCTTCCTCGTGCCCCCCGGGTTCAGCGCCCGCATGAGCGCGTTCGCGTACGAGGGCGACAAGGGGTACGCCGGCGACCACTTCACGCTCAACGGCACGCAGCTCTCGGACGCGCAGAACCCGGCCGATAACTTCTTCAACTCGAGCCGCAGCGTCCTCGGCGCGCCGGTCTCGGGCGCCGACGACGTGCCGAAGCTCTCGGGAGCGTCGGGCGCGATGGCCGGCTACGACAACGACACCGTCGACGTGACCAAGCTCCTCAAGGCCGGCGACAAGACGTGCGTCGTGGCCGCGGACTCGGCCAAGGACATCTTCTTCCTCGGAGGCTTCGTCACCTCGGTGACGAACCTCGCGCCGAACTTCGCGGTCACCAAGGGCGTGCTCGACGAGAACGGCGGCGCCATTCAGCACAGCGACATCCTCGAGTACACGATCACCGCGACGAACGACGGCAACGACCCGTCGATCCACACGGTGCTCACCGACGAGCTCGACGCGGGGCTCGAGTACGTCGCCGGCTCGATCGAGATCGTCAAGGGCGGCAAGGTCGGCAAGAAGACCGACGCGAAGGGCGACGACGAGGCCGAGTACGACGCGCAGACGCACACGATCACGGTGCGCCTCGGCGACTCCGCCTCGGCCGCCGACGGTGGCTCGGTGGACATCGGCGACACGGTCGTCGTGAGCTTCCGCGCGAAGGTCGCGGCGGAGACCGGCTCGGTGCAGAACGCGGCCGTGCTGAGCGCCGCGGGCAAGGCCGGCGCGCCGAAGAAGAGCTACGACAGCGACGGCGACCCGAACCAGGTCGGCGAGCAGCCGACGGTCATCACGATCGACGAGTGCAACACCGACGCGGAGTGCGGCGGTGACAAGCCGCACTGCGACCCGAACACGCACACCTGCGTGCCCTGCAAGACGGACGCGGACTGCCCCGACAAGTCGCACCCGGCGTGCCTGCCGACGGGCGCGTGCGGCGAGTGCTCGGAGATGAACGAGAAGCTCTGCCTGCCGCAGGACAAGTTCTGCGACACGTCGGCCGGCATCTGCGTGGTGTGCACGACGGGCAAGGGCGGCGACCCGTCGAAGTGCAAGGACCTCCCGGCGGGCCCGGTCTGCGTCAACGGCAAGGACGGCAACCACTGCGGCTGCACCGCGGACTCGGACTGCGGCGACGCGAAGAGCGGCAAGGTCTGCGACTCCGTGCCGGAGGAGTGCAGGGAAGGCTGCCGCGGCAATGGCGGCAACGGCTGCCCCGAAGGCTTCGTCTGCACGTCGGCCGACACGACGATCGGCACGTGCGAGCCGACGGGGGCGGGCGGCGCGGGCGGCGGCGCCGGCGGCGGGTCGAGCGGCCTCGGCGCGAACCCGGTCAACAACGACAGCCAGGTCGGCGAGGGAGGCGGCTGCGGCTGCACGGTCCCGGGCGAGACGCCCGACGACGCGCCCCTCGCGGCGCTCGGCGCGCTGGCCTCCGCGTTCGTGATCGCGTCGCGTCGCCGTCGGCGGTAGTCGCGGTCGGGCCGCGTGGGGCTCGCTCGGTTTCGGCGACGGCCCCGCGGGGGGCCGCCCGCAGCCTCGGAACCCCACGCGCCTCGGCGTGGAGGCGTCGCGGCGGGGCGGCGAGGGCGCCCAAAGGAGCGGGCCGACTCGCCGGATCCGTGCACGGCCGGCGCGCCGCCGCGGCCCGGCGGTGCTAGCTTCGTCGTCCGATGAAGCTCACCGAAAAGTTGAAGACCGAGGGGCTCAAGCTCGCGATGAGCCCGAACGTGGCGAAGCTCATGCAGGACGAGCGCTTCATGAAGCTCGTCATCGCGGCGATGAGCGTCCCGGGGAAGGTCGCGACCTTCACGACCGAGCAGAAGGAAGCCTTCGCCAAGGGCATGGGCCTGGCGACCGCAGACGAGGTCCGGGATCTGCGCCGAGCCGTGACCGCGCTCGAGGAGACGGTCGCGCGCCTGAAGCGGGCGGCGCAGCCCTGACGGCACGCGGGCTACGCCGATCGGCCGCGAGCTGCGCCTACCGAAGCGCGGCGCCGGGTCGCGCGCCCGCGAGGTCGGCGGCCGGCAGGCGCGGCGAATCCGCGTAGCGCAGGCCCCCAGGAGCGCGCGCAAGGTCGTCGAGACCGCCCGCGAGGGCAACGCGCTGCCGTGGATCGAGGGTGCCCGGCACGGCGAGCTCGAGGCGCTGGGCGAAGCCGAGCCAGCGGTGCGCGCCCGCGGGATCGCCGAGCACCAGGAGCGACAGCCCGCGCACCAGGCCGTACTGAGCCTGCCGCCGCGGCGAGAGGCCGCCGACGTCGCCCTCGTGCGCGCCGAGCACCTCGGACGCCTCGAGATAGCGCCCCTGGACGAAGTCTCGCTCGGCCACGCCGAGGTACGGGGAACAGCCGCTCGTCACGAGCAGCAAGCCGCCGACCGCGATCGTTGTGCGGATCCTCACCCTGCGACGCTACCAAGTCTGCGCCGAGGGCGCTCGGGTTCCGACGCGCAGCCTCGCTACGAGGCGCGGAGGGGCGAGCGCGCCTGGAATCGTGCACCGGCGGTGGACGCCGGCGGTGCCGAGGCCGCCCCGCGGCGACCTCGGCCGACGCGCGCGCTACTTGGCGTCGCCGCGCGCGTAGATGCTGGCGACGTAGTCGAGGACGTCGCGCGCCGAGACCTCGTTGTAGCCGAAGTACTTGATCATGCGCGTCTTGATGATGTCGATCTTCTCCTGCGTGTCCTTGTCGATGACGCTCGACACCAACGTCTGGAGCTTGATCGAGTCCTTCTGGTCCTCGAACAGCTTGAGCTCGAGGGCGCGGCGCAGGCGGTCGTTCGTGTGCCACTCGAAGCGTTTGCCGTCGACGGCGAGCGCTCCGATGTAGTTCATGATCTCGCGCCGGAAGTCCTCCTTGCGGTTCTCGGGGATGTCGATCTTCTCTTCGATCGATCGCATCAGCCGCTCGTCGGGCTCGACGTCCTCGCGCGTGAAGCGGTCCTTCACCTTCTCCTTGAGCGTGAAGGCCTTGATCGAGTCGATGTAGTTCGCCGCGAGCTTCTGGATCGCGTCCTCGTCGGCGCTGATCGCGCGCTGGACCTCGTTCTTGACGATCTCGTCGTACTCGCGCTTGACCATGCCGATGCACTCGGTGAAGCGCTTGCGCTGCTCGTCGTTCGTGATGAGCGAGTGGTGGCGCAGGCCCTTCTCGAGCTCGCTCATCACCATGAACGGGTTGATCGTCCCCTCGCCGAGGTCGTTGACGAGCGCGTTGGAGATCTTGTCCTGCACGTAGCGAGGGCTGATGCCCTCCATGCCCTCGCGCGCGGCCTCCTTGCGGAGCTCCTTCACCGTGTCCTGCGTGTAGCCGGGCAGGACCTTGCCGTCGTAGAGCTTCATCTTCTGGACGACGGAGAGGTTGTGCTTCTTCGGGTCCTCGAGGCGCGTGAGGACGGCCCACATCGCGGCCACCTCGAGCGTGTGCGGCGCGATGTGCTTCGCGCGGATCTTCTCGCGTCCGAAGTCCTTCTCGTAGATGCGGACCTCCTCGGACACCTTGGTGATGTACGGGATGTCGATCTTGATGGTGCGGTCGCGCAGCGCCTCCATGAACTCGTTGTTCAGGAGCTTCTTGTACTCGGCCTCGTTCGTGTGGCCGAGGATGAGCTCGTCGATGTCCGTCTGCGCGAACTTCTTCGGCTTGATCTTGTGCTCCTGCGAGGCGCCGAGCAGATCGTAGAGGAACGCGACGTCGAGCTTGAGGACCTCGATGAACTCGATGACGCCGCGGTTGGCGATGTTGAACTCGCCGTCGAAGTTGAACGCGCGCGGGTCGGAGTCGGAGCCGTACTCGGCGATCTTGCGGTAGTTGATGTCGCCGGTCAGCTCGGTCGAGTCCTGGTTCTTCTCGTCCTTGGGCTGGAAGGTGCCGATGCCGACGCGGTCCTTCTCGCTCAAGATCATGCGCCGCACGCGGGTGTGTTGCATGATCTTCGACCAGTCGCCGGCGTACTTCTCCATCAGCTTGTTGAAGATGAAGCGGCACGCCGGATCGAGCTCGCCGTCGACCTTGACCTGGAACTGCGGGCTGGAGAGCTCGAGCTCGCGGATCGCGCGGTCACGCCACGCGAGCGGGATGAGGCGCAGCGGCTCCTCGTGCATCGGGCACTTGAAGCGCGCGCACTCGGCGCCGGCCATGCCGACGTCCTCGAGGTTGACCCAGTCGAAGGTGTAGAGCGCGCCGTCGGGCGTGGTCGAGTAGTGCTCGATGCCCTTCTTCAGGAGGCGCGCGATCGTCGACTTCGACGAGCCCACGGGGCCGTGCAGCAGGATGACGCGCTTCTCCGGGCCGTACCCCTCGCACGCGGCCTTGAGCACGTGCACGAGGCGCATGAGCGGAATGTCGAGGCCGAAGACCGCGTCGGCGCCGCCGTTCTGCTCGTCCTTGAAGAAGTTGTAGCGGACGAGCTTCTTCTTGTTGTCGGTGTACTCCTCGATGCCGTGACGGATGACCATGTCGTAGGCGCGCTGGTACGCGTTGCGCGTGACCTGCGGGTTCTGCCGCACGACCTCGAGGTAGTCCTCGAAGCTGCCTTCCCAGGACAGATCGCGGTAGAGCGCGAAGTCCTGCATCGAGGCGATCTTGTCGACCATGCGTGAGCGCATCTCGGCCATCTCGTCACCCTCTCGGCGCCCGATCGGTGCTGCAGCGGCGCGCGACAGAGCCTAGCAGGACGCCGCCGCGCCTGCCGCACCTCTCCCTCGCCCGCCGGGCGGTCGGGGCGCGAGCGCGCTACGGCACGAGGAAGGCGGACGCGCCGGCGAGGACCTCGAGCCACGCCGGCTTGGCCTGGTCGCCCGTCGCGTGGAGGCCGGTGGAGCAGAGGTAGCTCGCGAAGGGGCCGATCGCGCTCTCGCCTTGTCGCTCGGCGAACGCGGTGCAGGCGGGCTTCGCGAGGTCGTGGAGCTCGAACACCTCCACGAGGCCGAACGCCGCGCGCCTGGGGCCGAGGGCCTGGAAGAAGGTCTGGAAGAAGAGCGCCTGCTTCTCGGGCGAGCTGCCGACGACCTCGGCGCTCGGGTAGGCGAGGCCCTGGAGCAGGATGGGCTTGCCGGCGGCCGCGCCGATCATCGCGTCGACGGCGCCGGCGACGGCGCTGGCGGGGGCGGCCTCCTGGTCGCCGAGCCCGGGCATGTACGAGATCACGGCCGACGAGCACGCGGCGAGCACGGGCGCGAAGATCGGGTCGGGCTTCGTCGCCCCCTCGAACGAGAACGCGACCCCGACGCCGAGGCGAGGGCCGGCGCCGAGGCGCTTCTGCGCGCGCGTGCAGGCTTCGACCGCGAAGGCGCGGAAGGCGGCGCGCTCGGAGGGGTGCTGCGCGAGGTACACGTCGACGTCGCGCCCGAACGTGAGCCCCGCGAGGTCGGGCCCGAAACGGGTCGCGATCGTGTTCACGAGGGCGTCGAGCGCGGACAGCGACGCGGGGTCGTTCCAGGGCTTGCCGCGGAGGCCTTCCTGGCGGCCGTCGAACGCGCGGTCGACGAAAGCGAGGTTGAGCACGACGGCCTGGCCGTGCGAAGCGACGAAGTCGCGCACCGACGACAGCGCGTCGAGGCCGGCGGCGTCGAGATCGCGCGGGGCGCGGGAGAGCACGATGGCGCGGGTGCCCGCGGCGAAGGTCTCGACCTGGGCCTTCAGCGAATCGGCGGGGCCGGGTGGGCCTGCGGCCTCGGTGGAAGGGTTGGGCGTGATCGCGACGAGGACGGGCGACAGGCCGGCGTCGGCGGCGTCCGCTGGGACGAGGGGACCGTCGCCGCGGGCGTCGAAGGCGCCCGCGTCGCGGGACGTCGACGAGCCGCCGCCAGCGCCGGAGCTGGAGACGTCGCCGGTCGTGGCGGCGTCGCCGCACCCCGCGTGCGCCGCGACCCACGCGGGCAGGAGCGCGGCGGCGATCACGGCGAGCGGGAGGCGGCGCACGCCCGCATGCGAGCGAAGGGCGCCGCGCGCCGCACCGGGCTCGCGCCGCGCGGTCGAGGCCCCGCCGTCGGGCGAGCGCGACCGCAGCCTCCGCGTCGGGCGTGATACGATGCGCGATCGATGCTCAAGACGCGCGCGCAGCTCGGGGCTTCGATGCTGTGCCTCGCGCTGGCGGCGTGCGAGGGCGCCACGCTCGAGGTCCCCACCGCGAATGGCGCGCGCGTGGGGGGCGCCGGCGCGGGAGGCCCGACGACGTTCGCCGCGGGAGGCTCGGCCGCCTCGCGCGGCGGCGCCGGCCCCGTGAGCACCGTCGAGAGGCCGACAACGAGCGTGGGAGGCGGCGGCGGGATGACCTCGGGAACGACGGGCGCAGGAGGCGGGTGGACCGGGAGCGCGGAGCCCTGCAGAGGCGTCGTCGAAGCGCAGGCCGAACCGAGCTCGAAGCACTGCTACGTGGACCGCACGCCCCCCGGAGGCGCGAGCTACGCGAAGGCCAGCGCGACGTGCGACGAGCTGGTACCCGGCTGGTCGCACCTCGTGACGATCGGATCGGACGCCGAGCAGGGCTTCGTCACGAGCAGGCTGCTCACCGACGCAAAGGACGGCGCGGACGCGTGGATCGGGCTCACGTGCCCGGAAGCGACGCACCCGTCGTTCCTCGACTGCTACTGCAAGGGCGGCTGCAAGAGCCCGTTCGAGCGCAGCCTGGCGCTGGCCAGCTGGGCGTGGACCGACGCGGCGCAGACGAACTTCCTCGCGTGGGCCGGACCAAGCCCCGACGGCGCCGGACGCGCGGCCGCGCTCACGTGGTCGGGGACGTGGGGCTGGGTCGACCGCGACGAGAAGGCGATCGCGTACGACGGCCCGAGCGGCGCGCGCACCCATCGCGTGATCTGCGAGATCGAGTAGGCGGACCGGCTCGGAGAGAGCGAGCCGCGGACGCCCCCGCCTCGGTCGTCGGCCGATCGCGGCCCCGACCGCGACTAGTGCGCTCCGCCCCACACGAGGGCGCCGGAGTCGACCACGCCCGGCCAGGCGTCGACGTAGTGGCTCGGCTCTCCCGGCGCGGACTCGTCGATCCAGAACGCGTGGCCGGTGCCCGGGCGACGCACGTCGACGTGGACGAAGCGGCTGTTCGGGTAGTACCCGCAGCCGACGTCGTCGAGCGTGCGGCAAAGCTTGAACAGCGCGGCGTTCGGCACGTTGAAGACCGCGAGGTCCATGGCGCGCCCCTCCGCGTGCTGGCTGTGGTGGCCGCCCTCTCGCCGCGCGCCGACCTTCGGCGGGCGATACCCGCTGTAGACGTAGATCGCCTTGCGGGGGAACGACTCCGCGATGCGCTGCAGGAGCCACACGAGCCGCGGGTTGACCAGGCGCACGTGCGGCACCCACTCGCCGGCGGACCACGACGCGGGCTCGGGCTCGTCGGGGAGGAGGGGGCCCGGACGGTCGGCGTCGGCCGGGCGCGCGATGAGCGAGACGCGATCGAGGGCCTCGGGCGCGACGCTGCCATCGCAGCGCAGGAGGGCGATGGTGTCGCTCTCGCCGCCGTAGCGCACGAACGCGGCGGGGCGGCGGTTGCACTTCCACCAGGGGATGGGCTTCGGTGGGGGGGCCCAGAGCGTGTCGTAGCCGTCGGATCGCAAGCTCGGGCCCGTCCACGCGGTGACCGACGGGGTGAACCCCGGCAGGAGGCGGCGCAGCCAGTCCGGCGGCTGCGCGTCGACGCGGAGCACGCCCTCGGGGAGCAAGCCGCCGGCGAGCGAGGCGGAGGCGAACGGATCGTCGGCGCCCTCGGGCAGGGCCACCGCGAGCGGCGCGGGCTGCAGGGGCGGCGCGGGGAACCGCCCGGAGGGGCGCCAGCCGAGGCTCCACCACGGGCGCTTGCCCCAGCGGCCCCAGGGGCTCGCGAGGTACAGGCCGTCGAGCGACGGTCGCTCGATCGAGGCGTCGTGGAAGGCGCGCAGCAGGCCGAGCGACGGCTCGCGAGGATCGTCGAGCTTGTTCGTGAACAGGCGCGGCGTGACCTCGAGCAGGCCCGCGGGGAGCGGGGCGTCCGCGGGCGCGAGCAGCGCGGAGAGCTCCGGCGGAGCTGCGCGCGCGAGCAGCGCCGCGCCGTCGGCGACGACCGGGCGAGCGGGCCCCGAAATGGCGGGGCCTGCGACGGCGCCGCGGTCGAGCGACGACGCGACCGCGACGAGGGCGCCGGCAAGAGCCGCGAGGCGCGTGGCGACCGACGGGCGTGCGGAGGCGGGGGCGCGGAGGGGCATACGGCGCGAGCCAGCTCGTTGTGCCACACGAAGGGGATCCGCGTCGACCCCCCCGGGACCGCTCACGCCGAGGCGCGGCGCAGGCGGTCGCGAACGGCCGCCCAGGCAGGGTCGTCCGGCACGGCCTCGACGACGATCGCGTCGCACGCGGCGTCGTCGAGGTAGTGCAGGGCCGCGTAGAGGCGGGCGGCGTACGCGGGCGCGTCGTCCGGCAGGGCGATGCGCAGGCCGGCAGCGCCGGCGTGGGGCGCGCCTCCCTCGGCGTCGTCCCCGCGCGCGAGCGTGCCGACGCGCTCACCCGCCGCGCGCCGCGCCTCGGCGATCGCCTCCGCGGCCCCGGCCGGCGCGAGGACCACGCGAGCGCGGGGCGCGTAGTGACGCTCCTGCGATCCCGGCGCGAGGGCTCGACCGCCGGGACCGGTGACCGCGCCCCCCCCGTCGACCAAGGGGACGAGCGCCTCGACGTCCGCGAGCGGGAGCGCTCCGTGACGCAGGAGCACCGCGGGTGAGCGCGTGACATCGACGATGGTGGACTCGATGCCGCGCGACGTGGCGCCGCCGTCGAGCACGCACTCGATGCGGCCGCCGAGGCTCTTGAGGACGTGCGCGGCCGTGACGGGCGAGAGGGTGTTCGATCGGTTGGCGCTCGGCGCGGCGACGGGCACGCCGGCGGCGCGCAGCAGCGCCAGCGCGACGGGGTGGGCGGGGACGCGCACGGCCACGGTGGGGCCACCGGCGGTCACCTCGTCCGCGATCGCGTCGCCCCGGCGCCGCACCACGAGAGTGAGCGGGCCGGGCCAGAACGCCGACGCGAGGCGCTCGGCCTCGAGCGGCCACTCGGCGGCGAGCGCGCGCGCGGCGGCGACGTCGGCGACGTGCACGATGAGCGGGTTGCCCGGCGGGCGGCCCTTCGCGGCGAAGATCGCGCGCACCGCGGCGGCCAGGTCGGCGCGCGCGCCGAGTCCGTAGACCGTCTCGGTCGGAAAGGCGACGAGGCGACCCGCGCGGAGGGCTGCGGCGGCCTCGCCGATCCCCTCGGGCGCCAGCAGCACGCGCGTGGCGTGGTGCGGCACGTCGGCGGGGTCGCCGGCGCGGTCGCCTTCGTCCTGTCGTGTGCGCGTGGTCATCCCGGGCCTGCTGCGGAGAGGCGTCGCCGCTCTTGGAAGATCGGCACGCCGACGTCAAGGGCCCCGCGGCGCAGCGAGCCGTCGACGTCAGCGCCCCGATCCGTCGCCCTCGATCTCGACGGTGACGTGCGCGATCTCGGCCGGGAGCACCTGGACGATCGCCGACGCCTTCGAGCGGATCGCGGAGCCCTCGAGGGTCACCTCGTAGCGCCCCGCGGGGACCTCACCGCCGACGCGGTCCGGCGCGATCGCCGTGGCGCGCGCCACGCGGAGCAAGAGCGGCAGATCGTCCGCCGCGACCTCGCGTCCGACCGGGGAGAAACGCACGTTCGCGCCCTCGGGCAGCGGCGCGCCTCGGCCGGCCCCGTCGGCGAAGCGAACCTCGACCGCCCCCGGCGAGCCGCCCGCGAGCGCGTCGAGCTCCGCCGCGATCGCGAGCTCGTCGCCGCGCACCGCGACCACGAGGAGCCGCGCGTACGTCGCGCGCTCGCCCGGATCGATCGCGGCGCCCCCGCGGAACACGAGATCGCTCGCCCCGCCGCGCGCGACCATCGCCGGCCCGCGACGCGCGGCCCCCGGCAGGTCGTCGCCTGCCTCGACGATCGGCGCGGGAAGGATCGCGTACGCGACCTCGGCCGCGATCGCGGCCACGACCGGCCCCGCGGCGGATCGCAGCAGCGCCGTCGACGGCCCGACGCCGACCGGCCGCGCCCCGCCCCACGCGACGCGGTCGCCGAGGTCGATCGGGCCGATCGGCACCGCGCCGCGGTTCTCGAGCGACGTCGTCACGCGCACGGCGCGGGCGCCCGGCAAGACCTCGTACCGCGTGGTCACGGCCAGGGCCGCGTCGCCGCGATCGGCGCCGTGGAGCTCCACGAAGGCGGATCCCTCCACGGTCACGCCTCCGCGCGCGTCCGCGTACACCGGGGATCGGTCGCCGCCGAAGCTCACGCCGAGGCGACCGAGCGCATCGGATCGCCCGCGCGCGTCGGCCGCGTCGAGGATCGAGCCCCCGTCGCCCTCACCACGCGCGGGGTCACCGACGACGACCACGATCTCGCCGCTCTCGAGCACCCAGTCGCCGGCGCGAAACCCCGCGAGCGGGCCGGCGAGGAGGCCCTTCTCGGATCCGAGGCGGTACGCCCGCGCGCCCTTCGCCTCCGGCGCCTTCGCCGCGCAGAACGCGGGGCCGGCCGGGTCGGGGCGACGCCAGCGACAGAACGCCGCCAGTCGCTCGGCCGCGCCGGGGCGCACCTCGACGCCGCCGTTCTGGAGCGGGGGGCGGCACGCGAGCAGGCCGGCGATCGCGACCAGCGCGGGCGCGGCGATCGCGGCGCGCGGGCGGCGGCGGGGTGCCGGCGCGTGGGGGGTGCGGGTCATGCGAACCATGGGACGCGCGAGGGCGGGGTCCCCTTGGCTCGGCGACGACCGCGCTCGGCCGTCGTCACGCGCGCTCGGTCGCGAGCACGGCCATCGCGGCGAGGCCGAGCCCCACGCCGACGACCCTGCGCACGCTCCACGCCTCGGCGAAGAGCAGCGGCGCCGCCAGCGCGGAGAGCGCCACGCCGCCGCCGAGGACGATCGTGCCCGTGGCCGCGACGGGCCCGCCCTGGCGCAGCGCCGAGAACAGGAGCGTGCTCGCGCCGCTGACGCAGACGCCCGAGACGCACGACCACACGAGGCCGGGCGTCGTGGTGGGCGCGCTCGGCGTCGCGCGCACCAGCAGGATCACGAGGATCCCGAGCGTCGCGGATCCCTCGAGGCAGAGCGCCCCGAGCGCGTCACCGATGCGACCGCTGGCGGCGCGCAGCGTGAGGTAGTGCAGGGCGACGGCGCCCGCGGCGAAGAGCGCGGGGACGGACCAGGGCGGCATGCCTCGGAGATAGCGCGGCGCGATCGCGCCGGACAGCTACTCGTCCTCGGCGAGCTCCGGGTAGTCGCCGGGCGCGAGGTTGTCGAAGCGGGTGCACGACGCGGTCCAGCGCGTGAGCACCTTGCCGGTCGGGCCGTTACGCTGCTTGGCGATGATGATCTCGGCGATCCCGGCCATGCTCGTGGTCTCGGGGTTGTAGTAGTCGTCGCGGTAGATGAACACGATCGTGTCGGCGTCCTGCTCGATGGCGCCCGACTCGCGCAGGTCCGAGAGCTGCGGTCGCTTGTCCTTCGTCGTGCGCGTCTCGACCGCGCGGTTGAGCTGCGACAGCGCGATGACCGGCACCATGAGCTCCTTGGCGAGCTGCTTCAGCCCTCGGGAGATCTCGCTGATCTCCTGCTCGCGGCTCGCGACGCCATCGCGGCCCTTCATGAGCTGGAGGTAGTCGACGGCCACGAGGCCCAAGCGCCGCTCGGGCTGCTTGTCGGTCGCCGGCCGGTTGTACTCCGCCTGGATGCGGCGGATCTTCGCGCGCAGCTCGAGGATGCTGATGGCGGGCGTGTCGTCGATCCAGATCGGCAGGTTCGACAGGTACGACGCGCTCTCGGTGAGGCGGCGCCAGTCGTCCGGCTGCAGGAAGCCCCGGCGCAGCTTGCCGACGTCGACGCGCCCCTCGGCGCACACGATGCGCGTGCCGACCTGCTCGCGCGGCATCTCGAGCGAGAACACGATCACCCCGTAGCCGGGCTCCTCGCGCATCGGCCCGCCGTGGCCAGCCTCGCCCGGCCCGGGCGCGGCGATCTGGCGCGGGGAGGCCACGTTGACCCCGAGGTTCAGCACGAACGACGTCTTGCCCATGCCGGGGCGCGCCGCGATGATCATCAGGTCGCCGTCGTGCAGGCCCGCGGTCTTCGCGTCGAGGCGCTCGTAGCCCGTCGAGATGCCCGTGATGCGGTCGCCGCGCTCGGCGGCCGCCGTGATCTTCTCGAAGGCGGTCTTGAGCACCGCCGCGATGGGCTGCACGCTCGTGCTCTCGGGCGATCGGGCAAGCTCGTAGACGGCCTGCTCGGCGCCGTCGATGAACGCCTGGACGATGCCGACGTCGCCGTACCCCTCGGCCGAGATGCGCTGGCACTGCGCGATGAGCTGCCGGACGCGCCACTTCTCGTAGACGACGCGAGCGTGCGCGGCGACGTGCGCGACCGCGGGCACGGCATCGGCGATCTGCGCGAGGTAGCTCGCGCCGCCGATCTGCTGGAGCACCTCGCGGTCGCGGAGCCACGAGGCGACGGTGACGATGTCGACCGGCGTCGATCGCAACGTCAGCTCGGTCGAGGCCTCGTAGATGCGGCCGTTCGCCTTCGAGTAGAAGTGGTACGGCTTGAGGATCTCGGCGACCTGATCGAGCGCCTGCTTGTCGAGCAGGATGGCCGAGAGCACGGCGGCCTCGGCGTCGAGGTCGTGTGGCGGCACCCGCCCGTTGATGGTCGGCGGCTCGGGCGGATCCCGCGGCGGGCGGCGTCCCTTGAAGTCTCCCATCGCGTCTCCGGTGCTCGAAAAGGGGGGTCCTCCGCTAGCAGAGGCCGCCCGCGATCGGAAGGGGCGGGGAGCGCGTGCGCTAGCCGGGGCTCATTTCGGGACCGGCGGGACGACCACCGTGTTGATCGGCGTGACGTTCTCGCCGGCCGGGTAGCCGTAGCTGACGTTGCACGTGAAGATCCCGCCGGCGCCGTCGCACGAACCGCCCGTGGTCTCGGGCGTCCCCCAGCCCCACACCCACAGCCCGAACGGCGCCGTCGAGGCCATCTCGTGGCGCCCGTTGTTGCAGTTGCCCTGGGGCTGAAAATCGTGGCGCACGAGGTCGGTGCGCGTGAGCTCGAACTCGCCCGATCCGCCGATCGGCGCCCAGCCGCCGAGCACGCCCGCGCAGTCGAGCGTGACGTCGGCGAAGCCCTTGGGGCCCTTCTTCCGGATCACGACGAGGTTCGTCTCCGGGTACGTGGGATCGGTGAAGAACACGTAGCGGTCGAGGTACTGGTCGGACGCCGTGATGCGCACGAAGTCGGCGTCGCCGTAGCCCTCCTCCACGGTCGTCGAGCCCGACATGTACGTGACGATCAGGAACGGGTGGTCCTTGTCCTGGCTCGAGACGACGAACGGCTGCGTCGCGTTGAACTCGAGCACGTCGCCGAGCCCGAGGCTCGCGGGCGCGCCGATCGGCGGGTCGTAGGTGAGGACCGTGCCGTCGACCGCGCCGATGATGCGCCAGATCGGGTTCTCGGCGAGGGCGGACCGCTGCCGGTAGCTCGCGGCCACGTAGGTGCTGCCGAGCGCGCGGACCGGGGGGATCTGCTGCTCGCCGTGGTCACAGTACGCGGCGTTCGTCGGCACGTTGAGGCAGCGGTGCACGGCCCACATGCCGATCGGCTTGTCGGACTGGATCGGGCTGCCGGTGAGCTCCGCCATCTGCGATAGCTGGAGCACCTCGCCGCGGTTCATCGTGTAGGTGACGGGCTGCCCGGCGGGCGCGCCGATCACGTTCACGCCGCCCTCGATCGCGACCTTGGGCAGGAGGGTGACCGTCGTGGCGTCCTCGGCCGCGACGAGCGCCATGCCGGGCGGCGTGCCGGCCGCCTCGCTCGCCTTGTAGGCGTCGACCGCGATGTAGTTCGTGTCCCACGCGCTCGTGGGCAGCAGGAGCGTCGCGCCCGTCACGGCCGCCGAGCCGCCGCCGTAGGGCAGCATCTGATAGGCGACGACGGGCATGTCGGTCGTGACGCGGAACGCGGTGCCGCGCGCCGTCCCCTTGACCTGAGCGCCCGCCCGCGCCGCCGGCAGCGGGCACGCGACGCCTTCGCCTGCCCCGTTCGACAGGAAGACGATCGCGACCTCGCTCGGCGCGAGGCCGGCGGCCGGGTTGTACGGGCCGTAGACGAGCGATTGGCCGGTGCCCTGGGGGATCTTCGCGAACTGGGCGAGGTCGATCGGCTGGCCGCCCCAGGTCACCGTGAGGTGGGCGGGGTTCGGCGAGGTGTTCGCGACGAAGGTGACGAAGCAGCCGTCGTCGGCGCCCTGATCGCCGTCGGTCGAGACCGCGTAGTACTCGCAGCCGACCGACGATTTGTTCGCCGTCGCCGCGGCGCACGCATCGGCGCACGCGCCGTTCAAGCAGGTCTCGGTCGCGGCGCAGACCTTCACGATCGAGCCGTCGCAACCGACGACCTGGGTCTTGTCGATGGAGCACGACGCGCCCGCGCACGCGTCGCCCGCGTCCGGGTCGAAGAGCCCGCCTCCCGCGCCCGTGGTGGAGCCTCCGCCGCTCCCCTGCCCCGTGCCGCCGGAGCCGTCGGTGGCCGAGGTGCCATCGCCGAAGGTGGTGGGGGCGCTCGTGGCCGAACAGGCGGCCGCGAGCCCCGCGCCGAGGACGAAGCACGCCGCGAGGAGACGGAATCGGGGGCTCACGGTCGCATGGTGCCCGACGCCGTCACGCGCGGCAATCCGCGGGGGCGAGCGCGCAGGGCCTCGGCCTCGGCCGCGCGGCGGCGACGCGCTACGCTCGGCGCGATGCGAGCTCGCCCCCGACCTCCGGCGCGCATCCTGTGCCTCGGCGAGGTCGCTTGGGATCTCGCGCCCGAGCGCGGCGCATCGCTCGTCGACACCCGATCGCTCCGAATCACGCCCGGCGGGGCGAGCGCGAACGCGGCGCGCGCCCTCGCGGACGTGGGGGATCACGCCCTCGTCTGCGCGGCGGTCGGCGACGACCCCCTGGGGCGAGGTCTCGTCGCGAGGCTCGCGGCCCTCGGCGTCGACGTGTCGCTCATCGGGCGCGCGCGGGCTCGAACCGCCCTCGTGTTCGTCGAGCGGCCGCCGGCGCCGGGCGCGCAGGCGCAGCCGGGCCCGCGCGCCGTGAGCTACCGCGATCCGGCCGGCGAGATCGCGGGCCTCGCCGGGCACGTCCGCGCGATCGGCGGCGCGCGAGGCGTCCTCGCCCGCGCGCGCGCCGACGCGCTCGTGGTCGGCACGATCGCGTGCGCCGACGCCGCCGCCCCGCTCTTCGCCGCCTGCGCGCGCGCGGCTCGACGCGCAGGCGCGATCGTCGCGATCGACGTCAACGCGCGCCCTCGCCTCTGGCGCGCGATCGGCGCCCCGCAGCGCGCGATCGCGCTGGTCGAGCTCGCCGACGTAGTGAAGGCGAGCGTCGACGACCTCGCGGTGATCGGCCTGCCGCCGCGCGATCTCGCCGCACGCCTCCGCCACGGGGCGACGCTCGTCGTCACCGACGGCCCGCGCCCCGCTCGAGCCATCGGTCCGTTCGGCGAGGTCGCGGTGGCGCCGCGGCGCGCGCTCCCGTCGGACGCCGCCGGCGCGGGCGACGCGTTCGTCGCGGGGCTCGTGCGAGCCCTGGTCGCGTCGCGCCGCGCCGCCGACGACGACCACCGGTGGTCGGTCGCCCTCGCAGCCGCCCACGAGATCGCTGGGCGCTGGGTCGCGGGCGCACGACGCCGCGCGCGCTGAATCCGCGGACAACCGGATCGCGGGCGCCTCCGGAGAGCGACCCGCCCTCGGCACCTCCTGGCCGATCGCGCGGGCGTCCTCGACCGCCGCGGATCGACCCCGGTCGCCCCCGTCACGCGCGCGCAGCCACCGCGACGGTTGCTGCTGTGGATCGCGGGTCGACGTTGCGAAGGCGCCGACGCACGCCGGGTCGTGCCTCGCGACCCCCGTCGACGGGGCGAATGCGCAACACGTGCGCTGGCGCGAGGCCATCCCGAAGGGGTAAAACCTGCCCGCAGAGCGCGTGCGCCGGCCGAAATCCATCGGTCCACGAGGTGACACCGCGCGCGGAGGCGCTCGAACGATGGTACGCAAGGCAGCTCGACGGGGGATGTTCGTTGCGGTCGCGGCGCTGGTGAGCGCGTGCAGCTCCTCGACCGACGGGACGGGGCAGAAGACCGGCGCGGGGACCGACACCACCTCGGGCGGAGGCGGCGAAGGCGGCGCGTCGACCACGACGGGCAGCGGCGGCGCAGGCGGCACGTCGACCGGTCAGGGCGGCGGCGGCGGATCGGCCGGCGGCACGACGACGAGCGCGGGCGGCGCGGGCGGCAACCCCACGACCACGAGCCAGGGTGGCGCGGGCGGCGGCATGACCACCGGGACCGGCGGCGCGGGCGGCGGCATGACCACCGGGACCGGCGGCGCGGGCGGCGGCACGACGACCTCGGCCGCGAGCGGATCGGCCGAGATCGCAGCCGTTCGCGGCGCCCCCGACGGCGTCGTCAACAAGCTCCCCGTGCACGACGTCCTCGTGACCACCGTCAAACCGCTCCTCGGCAAGGACGCGGCGGGGTTCTTCGTGCAGTCCGAGGCGGCGGGGCCGGCGATCTTCATCGCGGTCGACCCCGCGTCGCTCGCCCCGGTCCCCAAGGCCGGTGACGAGGTCGCGCTCCAGGTGACCGAGCTGGCGACGAAGGATGGCCTCAAGCAGGCGACGGGCATCACCGCGTTCTCGGTGGTGAGCTCCGGCAACCCGGTCGGCCCTCTCGTGACCGACGTCAGCGCCGCGAAGGACCTCGTGTCGAGCCTCGCGGACTACGAGAGCCGCGCGCTTCGCATCACCGGCAAGCTCGGCGCGTTCATCGCCGCCGGCGCTCCGCAGGTCTCCGCGAAGCTCGTCACGGCCGGCCTCGACGACGCGGGCTTCGTCCTGCGCATGCCCGAGGACGTCCGCGCGAAATACGACCTCGGGCTCGACTGCACCGTCACCGTGGACCCGGCCGCGATGTGGCGGTACGTGGCCGTCGCGCAGCCCTCGGTCTACGACGCCGCGCGCATCTCGAACGTCACCTGCCCCGCGCCCGCCGTCGTCGCCGCGGTGCCTCTCTCGGCCACCGAGGTGCGCGTCGACTTCGACCGCGCGCTCGACCCGGCCACCGTCGACAAGACGGACTTCGCCTTCGACAACGGCCTCGGCGCCGTCTCCGTCGTGCCGAACGGCAAGTCCGTCACGGTGACCACGACGGCCGACGCGGCCGGCCTGAGCTACACGGTGACGGTCTCGACGGTGAACGACGTGCTCGGCACGCCCATCGGCAAGCAGAACACGGCCTCGTTCAAGAGCTACGTCTCGCTGGCGAAGCTCCTCATCAACGAGATAAACCCCAACATCACCGCCTCGCACGACCTCGTCGAGCTCCTCGCGACGACGGCGGGCTCGGTCGGCGGCATCACGCTCCTTCAGAAGGGCACCGTCACCGAGACGCTCGCCACGCTGCCCGACATCACGGTGGCGAAGGGCGATCTCATCGTCGTGCACCTCGTCCCGACGGGCACGACGGGCATCGCGCCCGCGAACGAGCTCGCCTCGAAGAACGAATACACAGCGGCCTCGTATTCGGCGAACTACGACGGCGCCTGGGACGTCCTCGGGGGCGCGGTCGGGCTGACCTACTCGAACCGGGTGATCGAGCTCGACGCGCCGGGCAACGTGGTCGTCGACGCCGTGCCGTTCGTGCTGTCGAACTCGGCCGCGCCGCCGGCGGCGTTCGTGACCGTCCTGCAGGCCCTCCAGGCCGCGGGCCTCTGGCTGCCGGCCAAGTGCGGCGGAGTGCTCTGCACGTACGTGTCGAGCCCGACGGCGGTCGCCATCTCGGTCGACTACCTCGGCGCGGGCACGGGCCCGACGGGCAAGTCGGTCCAGCGCAAGCTCGGCCTCGACACGAAGCAGGGGTCGGACTGGAACCTCCCCGCGGCGCACACGTTCGGCCTGGCGAACCCGTAGCGACCACGGGCGCCGATGCGCTCGCCCCGTCCTCCGGGCGGCGGGGCGAGCACGCGCGCGCGCAATCCCCTCAGGATCCGGTCGATCCGCGCTCCGCCGCTCGCCAGCGCCGCCATCGCCAGCTCGCCTCGCGGGCCTGCCGTGGCGCGCGCCCCGTGGCCATGGAAGCACGAAGCCCCCTCCCCCTTGCGGGAGAGAGGGCCTCGGCGCGTCGCCGTGAGCGACTACTTGGCGGCAGCCTTGACCGTGACCTCGAGGTTCGCGCTCACGTTCGTCGCGAGGCGGACCGGGATCTGGTAGGTGCCGACGGCCTTGATCGCCTCGGAGACGATGCGGCGGCGGTCGATCGCGAAGCCCTGCGCGGCGAGGGCCTCCTCGATGTCGCGCGTGGTGACCGAGCCGTAGAGCTTCTCGCCCTCGCCGGCCGGCTTCGTGATCGTCAGCTTGATCGCGCTGAGCTTGGTCGCGAGATCCGAGGCCTCCACGCGGAGCTTGCCCGCACGGGCCTCGGCGACGCGCTTCTCGTGCTCGATGCGCGAGACGTTCTTCTCGGTCGCGCCGACGGCGAGACCACGCGGGATGAGGAAGTTGCGCGCGAAGCCCGGGCGGACCTTCACGAGCTCGCCGCTCTTGCCGACGTTGTTGAGGTCGTCGGTCAGGATGACGTGGATGTGGTGAGCCATGGTAGTCCTCTCCTCACGCCGTCACGGTGAAGGGAAGGAGCGCAATCTGCCGCGCGCGCTTGATGGCGAGCGTGACCTTGCGCTGATGCAGCGCGCAGTTGCCGCTGATGCGACGCGGGACGACCTTGCCGCGCTCCGAGATGAAGTACTTGAGGGCCTGCGGGTCCTTGTAGTCGATGACGAGCACCTTGTCCGCGCAGTAGCGGCAAACGCGCTTCCGGCCGGTGCGACGGCGCCCGGGGGCGTCGGCGTTGAGGTCCGGCGTGCGACCGAAGTCGCGGTCGTCGTAGTCGAGGTTCTTCCCGCCCATGTCGATGTTTCGCTGACTCATGGCTCAGCTCTCCTCCTCGTCCTCGGCGGGCTCTTCGACACCGGGCTCGACCTCGGGGGCCTCCTCCGGGATCGCCTCTCGCTCCTGGCGGCGCTCCGGCTCGATCAGGCCGAGCTGGCGCTCGCGCGACTCGTCGCGCTCCTCCTCGATCGGGGGCAGCTCGAGGCGCTCGAACTTCACATCGTCGTCGGCGATCGCGAGGTCCGCGACCTCGACGTCGCCGCGCACGAGCACCGTCTGGTACTTGAGCACGCCGTCGAAGAGGCGCAGGTTGCGCTCGATCTCCGAGACGACCTTCCCGCTGCCGAGGTACTTCAAGTAGATGTAGACGCCGCGGCGGTGCTTCGCGATGTCGTACGCGAGGCGGCGGCGGCCCCAGTTTTCGACCTTGGTCAGGCGGCCGCTCTCGCGGCCGACGACCTCGGCGACGCGCGCACCGACGCGCTCCGCGGTGTCGGCGTCGACGTCGGGTCGAAGGATGTAGATCGTCTCGTATTCTCTGGCGCGGTTCGGCGCCGTTACGGCTCGGCTCATCGATTCTCCTCGTGGACAGGGGCCCCGAGTGCAATATCGCCTCGGAGCGAGGAACGCCGCGCTCTCGCGCAGCGCGAGGCCCTAGGTGCGCGGGCTCTGAGGCTCGGCGTCGCCGCCGCTCCCGTCGCCCTCGGCCTTGGGCCGCTGCTTCTTCTCGGGCTTCTTTTCCCGAGCATTTCTCGTGTTCATCGCGGCTGCGACGCCGCGGGCGGCGACATCTAGCACAGTTTCGACCGCCGTCCTCAAGGGATCGGCGATCGCGGCGCTCTCGGTCCCGTCGAACGCGCTCAGGACGAAGTCGGCGACCTCGCCGCGGAAGCCTGCCGGCGGTCGCCCGATGCCGAAGCGGACCCGCGCGAAGTCGCCCGTGCCAATCGCCGACATGATCGACCGCAGACCGTTGTGGCCCGCGTGGCCGCCGCCCACCTTGAGGCGCACCGCGCCGAACGGCAGGTCGAGCTCGTCGTGGACGACGAGCAGCTCGGCGGGGCCGACCTTGTGGAAGGCCATCGCGGCCTGCACGCTGCGGCCGGATTCGTTCATGTAGGTCTGCGGCTCGAGCAGCAGGGCCTGCTCGCCCGCGATCGCCCCACGAGCGAGCCGTCCCGCGAACTTGTCGCGGAACGGATCCGCGTTCACGCGGCGTGCGATCTCGTCGACGACCAGGAAGCCGACGTTGTGCCGGTGGGAGGCGTACTCCCGCCCGGGGTTGCCGAGGCCGACGACGAGCAGCATGCAGGTCCGTGAAGAGCGGCAAAAGCCCCGAGCGCGAGGAGCGCCCGAGGCCCGTGTCCGCGAAGCGAGGGGCGGGCGCGTCCGCCTTGGAAGGCCGGCGCGCCCGCGACCGCCCTACTTCTTGTCCTTGCCGCCCTTGGCGGGAGCGGCCTTGGCCGTAGCCTTGGCGGCAGCGGCGCCAGCGGCCGGCGCGGCGCCAGCGGCCGGAGCGGCCCCAGCGGCCGGAGCCCCGGGAAGCGCTGCGACAGCCTCTTCCTTCTCCGGAGCGGCGCACACGACGATCGTCTGATCGTCGTGCAGCGCGAGGGTGATGCCCTCGAGGTGCGCGAGCGACGAGGCCTTGATGGTCTCGTTGATGTCGAGGTTCGACACGTCGATCTCGATGACCGCCGGGATGTTCTCCGGCAGGCAGCGGATCGGGATGCGGCGGAAGACCTGCTGGACGATGCCGCCGCCGACGAGGCCCTTGGCCTTGCCGAGGAGCTTGAAGGGAACCTCGACCGCGACCGGCTCGTCGAGCTTCACCGACACGAAGTCGGCGTGGGTCAGCTCGCGGCTGATCGGATGGTACGAGTAGTCGCGCACCATGACGGTGAGCTTCTCGGCGTTCTCGATGGCGAGCTCGATGACCGAGTTCTGCCCGTGCTCCGACGAGAGCACCTGGAGCAGAGCCTTCGGGGAGACCGCGACGGACGTCGGCGCGAGATCCTTGCCGTAGGCGATCGCCGGGATCTGGCCGGTGCGGCGGAGGCGGTTGGACGGCCCCTTGCCGGAGTCGACGCGGGGGGTGGCGCTGAGCTTGATGATCTCCATCGACATGGTGCGCTCCTCTAAGAGTGGCGCAGCCTGTACTCCATGTGAGGCGCCCGCGCAAAGCGCCAAGTTTCGAAGCGCCGTCGCTTCTCGCTCGGTGGGCACGCCCGTTCAGTGCGCGCGGGCCTCGCGACGGGCGTCAGGCGTGAGGCGTCGTGGACGCGACGCTCGGGCGCTCGGCCTGCTTCGCGGCCCACGCCGCGAGAGCGGGGTGACGATCGAGGAGAGCGCGGCCGTGCCGGATCTCGAAGTAGCCGAGCCCCGAGACCACCGCGGCCTGCCCGACCCCGAAGGCCGCGGGCCAGCGGCCGTCGGCGAGGCGGCGCTCGATCTCGGTGGCGGCGCGCCCCGCGAGGGCGACCGCGCGCCCCTCGCCCGCCGCGTCGTCACGGCCCTTCGCGAGGAACGCGGCGACGCCCTGATCGGCGATCGTGTCGCCGAGCTCGTCGAGCTCCCGGTGCAGCAGCCGCTCGGAGAACGACGACCCGCCGAGGAAGCTCGGGGCCGGGTAGCGGTCTTCGAGGTACTCGACCATCACGGTCGAGTCGAAGACGACGGTGCCGTCCTCGTCGACGAGCAGGGGGACCTTCCCGAGCGGCGAGCGCGCGAGGAAATCGGCGGTGGGGCTCGTCAGATCGACGGTCGCGAGCTCGAAGGGCAGCCCCTTCTCGAGCAACGCGATGCGGACCTTGCGAGCGTAGGGCGACCGGGCGGTGGTGTGGAGTACGCGGGGCATTGCGGGCGCAGCATAGTACGCCCCGCGCCCGGCGGCGCTCCGACCGACCGGCGCTACACGAACAGCGAGCTGACCGAGTCGGAGTGGTGGATCCGCCGGATCGCCTCGGCCAGGAGCCGCGCGACGCTGACCACCTTGAACTTGCTGCTCGCCCTCGCCTCGGCGCAGAGGGGGATGGAGTTGGTCACGACGACCTCCGCGAGCGGGCTCTCGATGATGCGCTGGACGGCGGGGCCGGAGAGCACCGCGTGCGTCGCGCAGGCTGCGACGCTCGCGGCGCCCGCCTTCATGAGGGCCACCGCCGCGTTCACCAGGGTGCCGGCCGTGTCGATGATGTCGTCGACGATGAGGCAGCGCTTGCCCTCGACCTCGCCGATGATGTTCATCACCTCGCTGATGTTGGCGCGCTCGCGGCGCTTGTCGATGATCGCGAGGGTGCCCTGCAGGCGCTTCGAGTAGGCGCGGGCGCGCTCGACGCCGCCGGCGTCGGGCGAGACGATGACGCAGTCCTTCGAGTAGTGCTCGCGCAGGTGCGAGTCGAGGAGCGCCGGCATCGCGAAGAGGTGGTCGAAGGGGATGTTGAAGAAGCCCTGGATCTGCCCCGCGTGCAGGTCGAGCGCGACGATGCGGTCGACGCCGGCGGCGACGACGAGGTCGGCGACGAGCTTCGAGGTGATGGGCGTGCGGGGCGCGACCTTGCGGTCCTGCCGGGCGTAGCCGTAGTAGGGGATGACCGCGGTGATCTGCCCGGCCGAGGCGCGCCGGAGCGCGTCCGCCATGATGAGCAGCTCCATCACGTTGTCGTTCACCGGGGAGCACGTGGGCTGCACCACGTAGGTGTCGACGCCCCGGACGTTCTCCTCGATGACGCAGAACGTCTCGCCGTCGGAGAAGCGGTTGACCCGCGACCTACCGAGGGGTGCCTCGAGGCAGGTGCATATGTCCTGCGCGAGAGTGGCGTTCGCGTTGCCCGAGAAAATGCTCACTCTCTTGAACACGGCGCGCCTCCCGGCTCGAAGTTGGCGCGGCTCTACCAGCCGCATCCATGCGGGTCAAGCGATCCTCGCGTAGACCCGCGCCCGCACGGCCGTGGGCGCGTCGCGCCGCGCTCCCCCGACCCGACTGCGCGCACGACGGCGCGCGGCAGGCCGCGAGGATGTGGCGGTCGTCGCTGGCCGAGACGTGCTAGGAGGCCGGCCCGTGACTGGCCTAGCGAGAACGTGCGGCTCCGGTCCGTCGCTCGTCGTCATCGGCAATTTCGACGGCGTGCACCGGGGACACCAGGCCGTCCTCGCCGCCGCCGCCGCCGAGGCCCGCGCCGAGGGGCTCGAGCCGGTCGTGCTGACGTTCGAGCCGCACCCGGCGGCCGTCCTCGGTCGCTGCGCGCCGGCGCTGCTGACGCGCCTCGATCGCAAGCGCGAGCTCGTCGCCCGGGTCGCCCCCGAGATCCGCGTCCACGTGCGCACGTTCGATCGCGAGCTCGCGTCGCAGAGCCCCGAGGATTTCGCGCGGGCCGTGCTCGGCGAGGAGCTCGGCGCGCGCGTCGTCGTGGTCGGGCAGAACTTCCGCTTCGGGCGCGAACGCGCCGGCGACCTCGGCTCGCTCGCCACGCTCGGCGACGCGATCGGCTTCCGCGCGCGGTCGCACGAGATCGTCGGCGACGACGCCGGGCCCTGGTCGTCGACGCGCGTGCGAGCCGCGATCGCGGCCGGGGAGCTCGAGGAAGCCCGCCGGATGCTCGGCCGACCGCACATGATCTCGGGGGTCGTCGCGCACGGCGAGGCGCGCGGGCGGACGCTCGGGTTCCCGACGTGCAACCTGCCGAACGTCGCGGAGCAGCTGCCGCCATTCGGCGTGTACGCCGTGCTCGTGGACCGCGTCGATCGCGCGCCGGGCGGGGCCCCCGGGCGCGCCGTCGCGCTCGCCCGCGGCGTGGCGAACCTCGGCGTGCGCCCGACGGTGCACGCGGGCGCGGGCGCGCCGTCCCTCGCGGTGCACCTCCTCGACCGCGACGACGACCTCTACGGCTCGACGCTGCGCGTGCACCTCGTCGCGAGGCTGCGAGCGGAGCAGCGCTTCTCCGGGCTCGACGCGCTGAAGGCCCAGATCGCGCGCGACGCGGCCGACGCACGCGCCGTCCTCGCCGGCACCACGTCCGACCCGGACGCGCTCGGCGCCTGGGCATAGACGACGACGGGCGAGCGCGGCGCCGACCCGAGGTCCGACCCTGCGCAGCGATCGTGACGTTGCGCGAGCAGTGACCGGAGCGCGCCGCGAGCGTCCCCATCGGCGCGGGCTGCGCGGGCTCGCCGGCGTGTGCTACCTTCGCCGACCCTATGGATCGTCGAGAGCTCGAGGGAATGACGCGTGAGGAGCTCATCGCACTGGCCGAGCGCGTCGGCGTGGTGCGCCCGCGCGTGCTGACGCTGGCCGAGCTGACCGACGAGATCCTCTCGCGGACGGCCCGCAGCGACCGAGACCGGGCGCGCGCCCGCGGGTGGCTCAGCCGCGCCCGCGACCTGCTCGCCGGCGTGGTCGAGCGCGGGCTGCACCTGCCCGACGTCGCTCAGATGCTGCGGACGACCCCCTCGCCCCAGGGGTGGCCGCCGGCGCCGCCGCCCCTCGCGACGCTCACGCTCGCGGAGATCTACGCGGCGCAGGGCCACCTCGAGCGCGCGGTCACGGTGCTCGACGAGGTGCTCGTGCGCGAGCCCGACCACAAGGACGCGCTCGCGCTCCGGACGCGCCTCGCCGAGCAGGCCGACCGCGGCCGGGGGCGCCCGGCGGACGACGCCGTCGCGCTCGCCCCGACAGCCGATCCGGCGCAGGAGGCGTCCTCGACGCCCATGGCCGTCGACGACCGGGGCGCGCCGCTCGACGAGCTGCGCGCGGCCTCCGCGGAGGCGTGGGCCGCACACGCCAACGGCGTCGCAGGCGTTGCGGGCGACGCGGACGAGCCGGTCACGCTCCGCAAGCAGGCGACGGGCGGCGAGGCGGACGAGCCCCCGACGCTCCGGCGGTCGAGCCCTCCGGGCGCAGCGCCGTCGATCGCGCCGCTCGCAGCCACCCCGGAGCGGTACGAGGTGGACGAGGTCGTCGCCATCGCGGTCGACCCGCGCACGCTGTACCTCTACTGGGAGGTGCGCCCCGCGACCCTCGCCCGCGCTCGCGCTCGACACCCGGACGGGTCGCTCGTGGTCCGGGTCGTCGGCGTGACGCCGACCTGGGACGGCCCGGTCGTCCGCACCCGTGACCTGCGCCTCGCGGCGCTCTACGGCGACGAGTTCGTGCGCGATGTCGATCCCGGGTCGAGCGTGCGCGTCAGCGTCGGCTGGCTCGCGCAGAACGACTTCGAGCCCTTCGCGGTCGGCATCGAGCTCTCCGCCCCGCACCTCGCTGTCGCCGAGCCCGTCGCGCAAGAGGTCGGGCGCTGGACGGCCGAAGGCGCGCCCGCGGCAGTCGGCCCGTCGGCCGAGCCCTCGACGTTCTCCGCGCCGTCGAGCCCCACGACGGTCGGGGCCACGTCCCCGGACCGTCCGGCGCAGGGCCTCCCCGCGCGCCTGCGCGAGGTCGCGCTCGCCGAGCTTCGCACGACGTCGATGGCGCCCGCAGCCCCGGCCGCGTGGAGGTCCTCTGCTCGCGGCGTCGCCGCGCGGCCTCTCGAGACGGTCGCGTCGCCCGAGCGCACGGTGGTGCTCGAAACGTGGAAGGTGCACCGCACCGGGTCGAGCGAGCTCGTCCGCGAGCTCGAGCGGACCCTCCTCCTCGAGCGCGACCTTCTGCTCCGCGGCGGCAACGGCGCTCCGGGCAACGCCGACTCCGCGCTGAGCGCCCTGCGTTTCGGCGGCGCCAGCGAGCTCGGTCGGGGCGGCGCGAGCGAGCTGTCTCGCAGGGGCTAGGCCGCGCGCGACGAAATCGTCCGCTTCGACGCAACCACGGGCGGGCTCGGGTCGATGAACCCGAGGCCATGATCACCCCCACCTCGCGATCCTTCTCGCTCCTCGCGTTACTGGCGCTCGGCTGCGTCGTCGCGCCGTCCTCGGCGTGGGCGGTCACCCCGATCTCGCGCACGCCCGAGCCCGACGACGATCTGCCCCTCGCCATCGACCTGCACGAGGACGCGGCGCACGCCCTCTGGCGCGACGACCCCGGACCCCACGCGCCGCTCTGGGTGTCCGTCGGGGGCCTGCTGCACGTGCCCGACGAGGGCGCGCGGGAGGTCGGGCTGCTCGTTATCGTCGCGCTGCCGCTCGATCGGCTCGCGCGCCGCGCGGCCCGCCCCGCGGACCTCGCGCCGCACGACCATGCGCGCCGCCTCGCCGACACGCGCGCGTTCGGCGAGGAGGCCCCCGGTGCGCTGAAGCCAGGACGACGATCGCGCGCGGCCCCGGAGCCGCCCCGCGAAGTCCCCGCCCCGCGGCCTGCGCCGCTCGCGCCGCTCGCCGAGGCCACGGTCGAGCCACCGCCGACCATCCCGATCGCGATCGGCAGCGAGGTGGCCCGATCCGCCGTCCGCGCGGCCCTCCGCAGAGCCCGCCTCGCCGCCCCCGACGCGGCCCTCGACGCGCTGGGCGCTCGAGCGCGCGCGTCGGCCCTCCTCCCGGAGCTGCGCATGCGCGTCCTGCGGCGCGCCGACGACGGGCAGGCGCTCGCCCCCACGGAGTACGACCCGACGCGCACGACCGCCTCGACGGGGCAGAGCCTGTGGCTCGAGGCGCGCGCGACGTGGCGGCTCGACCGGCTGGTGTTCGCCGACGACGAGGTCGCGATCGAGCGGCTCCGCGATCAGCGCGCCGAGGCGCAGGCAAAGCTCGTCGGCCACGTGCTCGATCTCCTGTTCGCCTGGCAGCGAGCGTCCACCGCGGCCGCGGACCCCAAGCGCACGCCCGAGGAGCGCCTGGAGGCGACGCTTCGGCGCATCGAGGCCGAGGCCGCGCTCGACGTCACGACCGACGGCTGGTTCTCGCGATGGCTCTCCTCGCGCCCCTGACGAGAGGGCCGGCCAAGCCGGCGCGTGGCGCCGATCCGATCGCCTCGCGATCGCCGGCTACAGGATCGTGTCCGACAGCACGACGCAGCGCTTTCCGACGCCGATCGTGCCGTCGGCGTCCTTCACCTCGACGGCGAGATCGATCCGCTTGCCGGCGACCTCGGCGATGGCGATGCCGTTCGTGTCGAGCTGGTAGCGGATGCCGTAGAGCTTGCAATAGCCGCCCTCGTCGGGCTCGAACGTGAAGATCACGGCCATGTCCCACGGGTCCTTCGGGTGGTCGTGGAAGTGCCCGCGCACGGTCGTGATCGAGCCGGACTGGTGCAGGTTCTTCATCCGCACCGCGAGCCAGATGTGGTGGCCGCCCTGGGGCCCGGCCTCGAGCTGCGCGGGCTCCGGGCTCCCCGCGGAGCAATCGTCGAGCGGAAGGAAGTCGGCCTGCCCCTGCCCCAGCACGACCTCCGGGGGCCCGCCTGCGGCAGGCCGGCAGCGGTCGGCCACGCCGCCCTTCGCCCACGTCGGCGTGTAGGGCTCGAGCGCGGAGGGATCGACGGCGACGCCGACGCACGCGCCCGCCGCGCACGTTTGCAGCGCCTCGCACGTCGGCGGCTGCACGCCGCCGGGCGCGTCGACGGCGACGCACGCCGCGTCGAGCGACACGCGCAGGAGGAGCGACCGCCCGCCGACGACGCGCGTCGACGCTTTGCGCGTCACGTGCAGCCCGCTCACCGCCGACGAGGTCGCCGTCAGCTCGACGTAGACGAGCTCCCCCGAGGGCCGACCGGCGAACGAGAGCTCGAGCGGGAGCGCGAGCGCCTCGCCGGTACGCGGCAACGTCTCGTCGCGGATGGGAGCGCCGCCCGCGCGCAGCACCACGCGCAGGCGGTCGAAGTCGGTGCCGACGCGCAGGCCCGTCGTGACGCCGACGACGACGGTGCCGGTGTCGGACTGGACGCCACCGTCCGGTCCGTTGGATCGATCGGCGTCGCCGCACGCCCCGCCGCCGATCACCGCGCTGGCGATCAGCAGTCCGAACGCGCGCCCGCGCGACGCGCGATCGGCGGTCACGGCTCAGTCCACGCCTTCGAGCGCGGCGAGCATGACGTCGGGCGGGACGAAGTCGTTGAAGCGCTTCCGTTCGGCGCCCTTCGAGTCGTACACGACGACGGTCGGGAGGCCGACGACCTTGTACTTGCCCTTCACGGCGTCGACCTGCGGGTCCTCGTCGTTGGTGGCGTCGACCTTGAGCGTGACATACCCGCCGATCCGCTGCGCGACGCGCGGATCGGAGAAGGTCTCCTTCGACAGCTTCTTGCAGGCGCTGCACCAATCGGCGGTGAAATCGACCAGCAGCGGCCGCTTTTCGGCGTGCGCCTTCGCCACCGCGTCGGCCTCGGAGTGCTCCCAGTGGAGCGCCTTCGCGCCGTCCGCCGCGTGCGCCGCCGTCGCGTCGCTCGGCAGGTCGCGCGCGGAGAGGAACAGGAACGCGCCCGCGGTCGTGAGCGCGACGCCGAGCAGCTTGCGCACGCGGAGCGCGACCCCGCCGTCCTCCCACGAGAGGTGCACGGCGCCGAGCGCGACGCCGAAGATGGCCAGCGCGACCATCGCGCCGAGGAAGGGCGCGCCCGGCCGGGCGAGCGATCCGATCGCCGGCAGCGCGGCCCGGAGGTACGTGAGCGCGAAGACGAGCATCACGATGCCGAACACCGATTTGACCCAGATCATCCACTTGCCGCTCTTGGGCAGGCTCACGGCGAACGCGCCGACGAGCCAGAACGGCAGGCCGAGGCCGAGCGCGAAGAGGACGCCCATGAAGGCGCCGAGGCCGACGCTGCCGCGCTGCCCGATGATCACGATGATGCTGGTGGCCACCGGGCCGACGCACGGCGCCGCGATGAGGCTGAACACGAGGCCGAGCGCGAACGCGCCGCCGTAGCCGATCCCGCCGACGTTGTTGAGGCGGTTGGTCAGGCCGGACGGGAGGGCCATCTCGAACGCGCCGAACATCGAGAGCGACAGCGCGACGAAGATCATGCCGATGGCCCCGTTCACCCACGGGTTCGCCAGCGCCTTGCCGAACAAGCTGCCCGTGAGCGCGGCGATGACGAGCATCGACGTGTAGAGCACCACGAGCCCGGCGAGGAACGCGGTGGAGAGCCCGATCGCCTGCGCGCGCGACTTCGCCTGCTTCGCGCCGAAGATGCTCACCGTGATGGGGATCATCGGGAAGACGCAGGGCGTGAGGCAGGCTCCGAGGCCGTTCAAGAACGCCATCGGGCCGGCGAGGAGCAGCCCGTGGTCCTCGAACGCGCGGGTGAAGGCGTCCCTCTCCTGAGCCATCGCGACGGCGGGGGCGGCCAGCGAGGCGGCGAAGGCGCCGAGCGCGGCGAGGCCGCGCAAGCGCAGGGTCGAGGCGGAGGAGCGCGGGGCCGGCGGGGCGAAGACCTGGAAGCTCACGACGGTCGAGCTTAGCAAAGCGGCGCCCGGGCGCCCTCTCGCGCTGCGGGATCGTGATCCTCCCGCCAGAAGCCGGTCGCGGGCGGTCTAGCTCGCGCGGATCCGGCCCAGCAGCTCGCGCGCGGCGGCCACCTCACCCTCGAGCGCGATCGCCATCGCGACGCGGCCCGAGACCGTGCGCCGAACGAACGCCTCGAGATAGCTCCGGGCCTCGTCCCAGCGCTCGTCGTGGAATGCCAGCTGCCCGAGCACGAACCGCCCGTAGCCCTGCCCCGCCGGCACCTCGGCCAGGCGCTGCAGGACCGCGCCGAGGTCGTCCACGTGCTCGCCGGAGGCGCAGCGGATGACCGCGAGGTGCCCCTGGTAGAGCGGGCGATCCGTCGTCCCCCAGCGCGCGGCGCGCGCCATGGCGCCGAGAGCGTCGTCGTAGCGGCGGGCGAGGTAGTACAGGCTACCGAGCGTCCACCAGTGGAAGGCCTTGCGCTTGGGCGGCCCGACGCGCGCGGCGAGGCGCAGGTGCCCGGCGGCGCGATCCGTCTCGCCGAGCGCCTGCGCGGCGCGGGCGGCGTCCTGGTGCGCAACGTCGGGCAAGATGCCGAGGCCGATGGTCTGCTCGGACACCGCGAGCGCCTTCGCGAACCGTCGCTCCTCGAAGTACGCGAGGTAGAGCTGCCGCAGGAGCATCGACTGGGTGGTGCGGTCCATCAGGCCGCGCGAGGCGAGCCCGCGCCGCGCCCACGTCCCTCGCGCCCGCGCCGTCTTCGCGCCGAGTGCCCGGTAGAGGTACTCCTCGGGCGGCAGCGTGGCGGGCGGCGCGCGGCCCTCCGACGCGGAGGGCTGCACCTGCGCGCCCGAGGGCGGTCCGGCGAGGGCCGCGCCCGGGACCGGTCTCGAACGGCTCCGCGACGCCCCGCGCGCGGGCTTCGACGCCTCGGCCTTGGGCTTGCTCTTTGCTCGCTCGCGACGCCCCGGCGCGACCGACGCCTGCGGCTTGCGGCGCGCGGCCGCCGGGCGCCGGGAAGGCACCCCGACCTCGTCGAGGCCAGGCCCGGCGTGGCCTCCGGGGTGGCCCAAAGCGGCGTCTTTCGCCCTCCGCACAGCCCGATCCTAGCAGTACCTGCACACGCGTCCAGAAACGCGCGGCCGCAGGGCCTGCGCGGTTGCGTCGGCGAACGCGGAGCGCCATCGTGGTCGCCCGCATGCGCGTCCACCGCCCGCCGCCTTCGATCGGCCCGATCCTGCCCGCGGCCTCTGCCTCGCGAGGCCGCGTCCGTGCGCGCGGCGCGCGCCTCGCCGCGACGGTGAGCCTCGCCGCGGCGGCGCTCGCGCTCGCGGCCTGCGGCCACCCCGCGAGTCGCGAGGAATGCGACGAGATCATCACGCGCAGCGCCGAGATCGAGCTGCGCGCCCAGCGCGTCACCGACCCGAAGGCCATCGCCGAGCGCGTCGCCGCGGCGAAGGCCCAGAAGGGCGACGATCTCCTCGGCCGCTGCGTGGGGCGCCGCATCACGGATCGCGCGCTCGCGTGCGTGCGCAAGGCGTCGACCGCCGAGCAGGTGGACCGGTGCCTCGACTGACGAGCCCCGCGGACCTCGACCGTAGAGGCACGGAGACCGCCGAGCAGAGCCCCGTGCCCCTCGGCACACCCCCGCTTCTGGGGCGTGATCGCCTTGCCTTGCGGGACGGACCTTGAGCGGCGGCACGTCGAATCAGGGCGGCCCCCCGGCGACGGGCGCGCTCTCCGCCTCCACGCGCGGGACGCAGCGCGCGCCAGCATCCCGCGCGGAAGTGGCCGCGACCCTCGCCATCCTGCTCGTCGTGGCGGGGATCGTCGTCGGACGATCCATCGCGCGGAGGCTCGGGCCGCACCCGACCGGCGAGGAGTGCGCGGCGCTGCTCGACCGCTACGTCGACCACCTCGTCGCCGCCGAGGGTGGGCCGCTGCCGGTCCCGGCGCCGGCGCTCGCCGAGCGGCGCGCCCGCGCGCGCGCCAAGGCGAGCACCGACCCGGAGTTCGGCCGGTGCCCGGTCGTGATCACGCGCGAAGAGGCCACGTGCGCCTTGCGAGCGAACGGCGCCGACGAATTCGAGCGGTGCTTGCCGTGAGCCGTGCCCGGCGAAAGACCGGCGGCCGGGCCGGCGCCGCGGGCGACTCGTCCGCGTCGACCGGTGCCGCACGATTGCTGCCTGACGCGCCTCGCGAGGTGGTGATACGCTCGTGCAACGTGCGCGCGCAGCCCCGCACCCCGCGCCCCCCGCATCCACGATCCCGAAGCACGTCGTCGTGAAAGCCCAGTCCCCGCTGCTCGGCTTCAACAACAACGTCAAGCACCGGGGCCGCGTCTTCCATATCCAGACCGAGGACTCGGGGGTCCGGCACCCGCACGTCATCACGCACCTCTTCGCTGACGGCGGGCGCATCCTGAAGACGACGAAGACCTCGTACGCCGAGCACATCGGCTCGCCGAGCCTTCAGGAAACGGTCCGGTCGCTGATGCAGGAGCAGCACAAGGCGATGTTCATCGCCCTGCGTGACGGCCAGTACGACTACCTGTTCGACGACCGCGCCCCTCGGCCGGCGCCCCCGCCCACCAGCGTCGTCGCGCCTGCCGCTCCCGCCGCGCACGCGCCGCGGGTCGCCGTGGCGCAGCCCTCCGGCCCCCCGCGCAAGGCGACGCCGCGCCCGCGCCTCGACGTCGATCCGCGGGCCCTCCAGGCGCAGCTGCAGCGGTCGGCGAGCCCGCTCGAGGTCGCCGCCGCAAACTCGCCGATCGACCTCGATCTGAGCGCGCTCGAGCGCGCGGCCGACGAGGCCCACACGCCGTTCTTCCAGCAGCTCCAGCCCAACCTGCCCCCGCCCCCCGCGGCCGTGCTCGGCAAGCGACCGGACGGCCGATCCATCACGCTCACGAGCTACCGATCGTCGTCGGTCGGCCCCCCCGCCGCGGAGGCCAGCTCCGAGGCGCTCGGTGCGCCTGCGCCGCCGGCGCCGTCGCCGGGGCATCTGCGCACGGGCACATCCCCCGGGATCCCGGCTCGGTTGCCTTCCAGCCCGGGCGGATCGAGCGCGCGCCAGATGGCGCCGACGATGCCGACGCGCCCGAGCCTGCCGCAGGCCCCAGCGCGACCGCCCGCTACGGTCACCGGCCCGCAGCCGCCTGCGCGCGCCACCGGCGGCAGCGGCCGCTACGCCCCGACGCGGCCGGCGGCGATCTTCACCCCAAGGAAGCCCGCCGAGGGCGCCTCGCTCTTCGGCGACGACCTGATCAGCGAGAAGTCCCTCGACGAGGTCATCCTGAGCTACCTCGCCGAGGACCTCGAGGGCGAGAAGAAGTAGCCCGAGCGACGCCGCCGACGCGCGCTACGCTCGGCGGATGCCCTTTCCCGGGACCTCTCCGCTGGTCGACGTCGAGTGGCTCGCGGCGCGCGCCGGCGACCCGCGCGTCTGCATCGTGGACGTCCGCTGGTACCTCGCCGGCAAGCGGGGCGCGGACGAATACGCGCGCGGACACCTGCCGGGCGCCCACTTCGTCGACCTCGGTCGCGACCTCGCCGCGCCCCCGGGCGGCGGCCCCGGGCGCCACCCCCTGCCCTCCGCCGAGGCGTTCGCGGGCGTGCTCGCCACGCTCGGCGTCACGCGAGACACGGTGGTGGTCGCCTACGACGACGCCGGCGGCGCGATGGCCGCACGCCTGTGGTGGCTCCTGCGCTGGTTCGGCCACGGCGGCGGCCGCGTGCTCGACGGCGGCGTCGGCGCGTGGACGGCGAGCGGCCGGCCGCTCGTCACCGACGTCCCCGCGCCCGCGCCCGCGCCGCGCCTCGCGCTCGCGGGCGGTGGCGCCGGCGTGGTCGACAAGGACGCCCTGCGCGCGCGGCTGGCGACCCAGGACACCGTCGTGCTCGATGCCCGCTCCCGCGAGCGCTACGAGGGCCGGAGCGAGCCCATCGACGCGCGCCCCGGGCACGTCCCCGGCGCCCTCTCCGCGCCGTTCGCCGAGAACCTCACCGGGCCCGGCGGCGCATTCCTCCCC
This sequence comes from uncultured delta proteobacterium, assembly GCA_903906315.1. Taxonomy (GTDB): domain Bacteria; phylum Myxococcota_A; class Polyangia; order Polyangiales; family Polyangiaceae; genus CAIVJW01. Next base: position 42,975 of record CAIVJW010000028.1, read on the forward strand.
CTCTCCGCCCTCGCCGACCGCTACCGCGCCCTGGGCGCGACCGAGGCCGAGGCCGTGGTCTGCTACTGCGGATCGGGCGTGACGGCCTGCCACGACCTCCTGGCGCTCGCCCTCGTCGGCCGCGACGACGCGCTGCTCTACGAGGGATCCTGGAGCGACTGGGCGAGTGACCCGTCGCTGCCCGTGGCATCGGGGCCCGCCACCCCGGACGCGCCGATCGAGCCCCGAGAGGGCGACCGGTGACCCGGCCAGCGGCGCGCTTCCGGCTGCGTCCTCCCCCCGGCCCCGACGACGGCTGAGCCCTCCGGCCCCTCGCGCGCGGGACGCGTGCCGGCCCTGGTCGGTCACCCGTTCGTCGGGCGCCCGTCGGCCTCGCCGCGCGCCCGGCACGCTCGACCACCGGCCCCGAAACGGCGAAGGCCGGCTGCGTGGAATCACGCGACCGGCCTTCGTTTCACTCGGTGGACCTGAAGGGAATCGAACCCATGACCTTCTGACTGCCAGTCAGACGCTCTCCCAACTGAGCTACAGGCCCGGCGTGTCGGGCGGAGATTCCTACACGGAGGCAGGCCCGCTGTCTCCCCTTTTCTTTCGGACGAACGATTTTTCTCACGGGCAGGGGGCGAGGGCGAGCCGCGTGACGACCGGCCCCGCGGGCGGGCCGTCCACCCACGCCCCCGACGCCAGCTCGCTCGCCCTGCGCGCCCTGCGCCTCGCTCGTTCAGAACCCCATCAGCTTGGCGAGGTAGTACTTCATCGTCTCGCTCGTGCCGCCGCCGATGCGCAGCAGGCGCTGGTCGCGCCAGGCGCGCGCGATCGGGAAGTCCTCGATGTAGCCCCACCCGCCGTGGAACTGCAGGCACGAGTCCATGACCTCGCTCGCCACGTCGCCGGCGAGGATCTTCGCCATCGAGATGAGCTTGACCGTCTCCATGCTGACGGGCTCCTTCTTCTCGTATTTCTCGCTGTTGTACGAATCGACGCACTTGTAGCCGAAGGCCTTCGCGCCCTCGCACTTCGTGTAGAGGTCGACGAACTTGTGCTGCCAGACCTCGCGCTTGATGATCGGCTTGCCGAACGCGGTGCGCTCGCGGCCGTACTCGACGGAGTAGTCGAGCGCCTGCATCGCGCCCGAGATCGCGCTCACCGCCGCGATGAGCCGCTCGGTCTGGAAGTTTTGCATGAGGTACATGAAGCCCATGCCCTCTTCGCCGAGCAGGTAGCGCTTCGGTAGGCGCACGTCGTCGAGGAAGAGCTCCGCCGTGTCCGAGGACTTGTTGCCGATCTTCTTGAGCTTCTTCGCGACCTCGAAGCCCTTGGTCGCGGTCGGGACCAGGAAGAACGAGCAGCCGTGGGCGCCGCGCTCGGGCGACGTCTTGGCGAGCAGCGTGATGAAGTCGGCGCGCGTGCCGTTGGTGATGAACGTCTTCTGGCCGGAGAGGACCCAGTCGTCGCCATCGCGGCGCGCGACCGTGCGGATGCCGGCGACGTCGCTGCCCGCGGCCGGCTCCGACACGCCGAGCGCCGCCACCTTGTCGCCGGCGAGCGCCGGCTTCAGGAACTCGTCGATCTGCTCGGGCGTGCCGATGTCGGCGATGACGGGCGTGGCCATGTCGCTCTGCACGAGCAGGCCCATCGAGACGCCGGCCATGCGGCAGCGCGGCAGCTCCTCGCCCTTCGCGACCGAGAACCAGTAGTCGCCCCCCGAGCCGCCGCACGACTCCGGGTAGTGAGCGCCGAGGATGCCGAGCTCGCCCGCCCTCTTGAAGACCCAGTTCGGGAACAGCTCGTCGTGCTCCCAGGCGTCGGCGTTCGGCAGGAGCTCCTTCTCGGCGAAGGACCGGACGGTCTTGCGGAATTGCTCGTGCTCCTCGGTGAACGGGTTCCACATCGCGGTCTCCTTCGGCGCTCGCGCGCGCCGGGCGCCGCCGCGAAGCGCCCCCACGGCGCCGCAGCGGAATCATTCGTACACGAAGCATCTCGGAGCGCAAGCCCGGGCGCCGGACCGACGGGGCCTCGGCCTCGACCCCCCCGCCTCTTCTGGTAGCCTCGGGCTCCCTCATGCGGTTTCTCATCCTGTCTCGCAACGCATCGCTCTACTCCACGAGCCGCATCGTCCTGGCCGCGCGGGGGCGCGGGCACGACGTCGCCGTCATCGATCCGCTCGAGTTTCAGATCGTCGTCTCGCGCGGGCGGCCGTCGCTCGTCGTCGGCGGGACGAACGTGCCCCGCTACGACATCGTGATCCCGCGGATCGGCGCGAGCATCACGAACTACGGCCTCGCGGTCGTGCGCCAGTTCGACCTCATGGGCGTCCCGGTGCTCAACGGCGCCGTCGCCATCGCTCGCAGCCGCGACAAGCTCCGCGCGCTGCAGCTCCTCACCCGCCACAACGTCGACATCCCGACCACCGTCTGCGCGCGCAGCCCCGCGGGCATCGACGCCGCGCTGCAGCTCGTCGGCGGCTGCCCCGCGATCGTCAAGCTCCAGCAGGGGACGCAGGGCATCGGCACGATGATCGCCGAGACCTCGCAGGCGGTGCACTCGCTGCTCGAGACGCTGTGGGCGATGGGCCAGGACATCGTCCTGCAGGAGTACGTGCGCGAGTCGAAGGGGCGCGACATCCGCGCGCTCGTCGTCGGCGGCAAGGTCGTCGCGGCGATGCGCCGCGTGGCCAAGCCCGGCGAGTTCCGGTCGAACCTGCACCGCGGCGGCAAGGGCGGCCGGCTCAAGCTCCCGCCGGAGTACCGCGTCGCGGCCATCAAGGCGACCAAGGTCATGGGCCTCGAGGTCGCGGGCGTCGACATGCTCGAGGCCAAGAGCGGGCCGAAGATCCTCGAGATCAACAGCTCGCCGGGGCTCGAGGGGATCGAGCGCGCGACGGGGCACGACGTCGCGGGCGCGCTCGTCCTGCACGCGGAGAAGTACGCGACGATCCACCGGCGCATCACGAAGAAGGAGGTCGACCTCAAGCTCCAGGACGTGATCCACGCCGAGCGGCGCCTGCCGCGGCCTGGGACGCGCGGCGCGGACCGCCTGCCGGCGCGCATGCGCGGGGCGACCTCGTGAGCATCCGGATCGAGTCGGTCGGCGACGCCGCGATCATCACCATCGATCGCCCGCACGCCAAGAACGCGCTCGACCGCGAGACGGCGAGGCGGCTCGGCGAGGCCGTGCGCTCCGCGGCGGGCGACCCGCAGGTGCGCGGCATCGTGCTCACGGCCGCGGGCGCGGACGTCTTCGTGTCGGGCGGCGACCTCAAGGAGTTCAAGGGCCTCGCGCAGGCCGACGGCGGCGGGCAGGCCGTGATCGCGATGGCCGACGACCTCCGCGCGATCGAGGACTGCGAGGTCCCCGTGGTCGCGGCCGTGCGAGGCGACGTGCTCGGCGGCGGCTGCGAGCTCGTGCTGCTCTGCGACTACGTGATCATCGAGCGCCACGCGTCGTTCGCGTTCCGGCACGCGAAGATGGGCCTGACCCCGGCGTGGGGCGGGCTCACGCGGCTCGTCGAGCGCGTCGGCCCGCAGGAGGCCGCCCGCCTGCTGTTCACGGCCGAGCGCGTCGGCGCCGACGAGGCGCTCCGCATCGGCCTCGCCGCCGAGGTCGTCGACAGCGGCACGGCGCGCGACCGCGCCATCGCCCAGGTCAACCGGATCGCCGACAACCCGCGCCGCACGGTCGCCGCCATCAAGCAGGCGCTGCAGGCGGTCCGCGAGGCACGGCGTGGCGACGCATTCGCCCGCGAGCGCGAGGTGTTCGCCGCGATGTGGGGCGCGGAGGATCACCAGCGCGCGATGTCGGCGCCGCCCCGCGCGAAGACCTGACGGGAGGATCAGAGCGGCGTCGCGGTCGCGGCCTCGGGGCGCTCCGCGCACGCGAGGGGGCGATCGGGGGCGACGGACGGGGACGCGGCCACCGCGGCACCGCGCCGCAGACGGCGGCACGCGACGCGCGCGACGACCCAGCCGATGGTGAGCGCGTGCCAGGGGCGGAGGCCGCTCGCCTCGCCGCGGTAGACGGGCCGGACGGCCACGTCACCGACGCGAAACCCGGCGCGGACGAGCGCGCCGATGAGGTCGTTCGGGTACCCGTAGGACGGCCAGAGCGACCCGAGATCGATCACGTCGATCGCCCGCCGCGAAATCGCGGTGTAGCCGCACTGGCTGTCGCGCAGCGAGTCGAGCCCGGCCGCGCGCTGCGTCAGCCAGGAGAGCGCGAGCCCGCCCACGTACCGCACGGGCGGCATCAGCCGCCGCACGTCGGGGTGCCGGGTCCGGTCGCCCTTCGCGTAGTCGAGATCGCCCCGAAGGACGGGCTCGAGCAGGCCGGCGAGGTCGTCGGGGTGCATCTGCCCGTCCCCCGCCATCACGGCGACGACGTCGGCGCCGCGTTCACGCGCCCATCGGTAGCCGGTGACGATCGCCGCGCCGACCCCCGCATTGGCCGCGTGGCGCACGACGACGACCCGGTCGCTCGCCGCGCGCGCGAGATCGCCCGTGGCGTCGCGGCTCGCGTCGTCGACCACGACCACGTCGTCCACGAAGGCGGGCAGCTCGCGGACGGTCTCGCCGATGAAGCGCGCCTCGTTGAAGGCCGGAACGACGACGGCGATGCGCTGACCGTGGAGCACGCGGCTCGTTAGCACCGTCGAGGGGGCTTGCACAGGCGATCGACGGGCGGGCGCGCGGCGGGCCCTCGCTGCCGTTGGCGCGCGCCTCGACGGACTCCATCCGCCAAGCTCACCGCAGCGGTGCTAAGCAGGCCGCTCGTGGACCCACGATCTCCCCTCCGCCGCCGCGTCGTGATCGGCGCGCTCGCGGCCGCCGTGATCGGCGGCGGCTGGCTCGCGTGGCGCGAGATCGCGCGCTTCCCCCCCGACACGACGCCGGAGGGGGCGTACCTGCGGATCGCGTACGCGATCGGGCAGGGCGACGTGCGCGGCTGCTTCGCCTACCTCGAGGAGCGCGCGCAGCACGCCGCGTGGACGCTCCGCGACTATCGCGGCCGGGCCTCCGAGCGCGTCGCCGCCGCCTACCCCGAGCCGGAGCGCGGTCGGCTGATCGCGCTCTACAAGGCGCACGCCGGGGCTGCGGACGCGGCCGACGTGTGGGCCGGCGAGGCCGAGCGTCATGGCTGGGTCGGGCGGCTGCGGCGCGATCTCTCGGGCATCGTGCGCGTCGAGACGAACGGCGAGCGCGCCACGGTGGAGACGGCGCGCGGCACGCGCTACGCATTCCGACGGCGGGACAACGGCATCTGGGGGCTCGCGACCTTCACGGCCGAGCTCGTCGCCGAGGCCGAGCGCGCGGCGCGCGACTGGGACGTCGTGCAGCGCGCCGCGACCGACTACGAGCGAGCGCGGTAGACCCGCACCAGCTGCGCCCGGCGCGCGGCCTACGTACCGACCTTCGTGCGCAGCCCGCGGTAGGCGCCGCCCGCGGTGACCGCCTCGACGGGCAGCCCAGCCTCGACCCAGCCCGGCTCGACGACGCCGCCGAAGGCGTCGCGCACGCCATCGAAGCCGGCGCGCTGGTCGACGATGCCGGTGAAGCCGACCGCCACGAGCTGCTCGGCGGCGCGCAGCGAGCGGCCGCCGGCCTTGCAGCCGAGCACGAGGCGCGCGTCCTTCGCGAAGAGCGCCGATACGACCGCGACGAAGTCGGCGTTCGGGGTCATGCCTCCCGGCGCGGCGTGGAGCAGCGGCACGTTGATCGCGCCGACCGGATGGCCGGCGGCGTACTCGGGCTCGCTGCGGACATCGACGTACACGTAGCCCTGCTCGTCGACGAGCTGCTTCGCGTCGCCGGGGGACAGCCGCGGGATGCTCATTCGTGGACGTTCCGATCAGAAGGTGTGGACGAAGAGCCCGCTGCGCAGCTTGGGCTCGAACCAGGTGCTCTTCGGGGGCATGAGCAAGCCGGCGTCGCTCACCGAGAAGAGCTCGCCAATCTGGGTCGGAAAGAGGTGCACCGCGAGGGTGAACTCGCCGGAGCTCACGCGCCGCTCGAGCTCGGCCGCGCCGCGGATGCCGCCGACGAAGTCGACGTGCTTGTCGCGGCGCGGGTCGGCGACGCCGAAGATCGGCCCCAGGATCTGGTCCTGACAGATCGAGCAGTCGAGCGAGGCGACCGGGTCCTTCGCGTCGAACGAGCCCGGGCGCACGCGCGCGCGGTACCACTGCCCGCCGAGGTAGACACCGAACGTCCGGGGCTCGGTCGGCGCCGCGGCCTCGCGCGCCACGGGATCGAGATCGAGCGCGTCGCGGAGGCGCGCGAGGAGGGCCGCCTCTCCGCGGCCGTCGCGGTCGCGCACGACGCGGTTATACGAGAGGATCTGCATCTGATCGTGCGGGAACACGACGGCGAGGAAGACGTCGTGCTCGCCGCCGTCGCCCTTGCGATCGGCGTGGACCCGGGCGGCCGCGGCGCTCCGGTGGTGGCCGTCGGCGACGTAGAGCGCGGCGACGTCCGCGAAGAGCGACTCGAGCGCGTCGCTCGCCGCGCGGCCGAGCACCCAGAGCGTGTGACCGACGCCGTCGGCCGTCGTGAAGTCGTACACGGGGCGCGCCTTCGTCGCCTCGGCGACGAGCGCGTCGATCGCAGGCGTCGCGCGGTACGTGAGGAACACGGGCTCGTCGTGAGCGCCGAGCGCGTCAATGTGCCGCGTGCGGTCGTCCTCCTTGTCGGCGCGCGTCTTCTCGTGCTTCTTGATGCCGTCGCTCACGTACTCGGCGACCGAGGCGCAGCCGACGACGCCGACCTGGCGGTGGGCGCCCATCGTCTGCGCGTAGAGGTAGAGGTGCGGCTCCGCGTCCTGCGCGAGCGCGCCCGCGGCGACGAGCGCGGCGAGGTTCTCGGCGCCCTTCTCGTAGACGGCGTCGGCGTGATCATCGGTGCCGACGGGCAGGTCGATCTCGGGGCGCGACACGTGCAGGAAGCTCGCCGGGTTGCCCTCGGCGAGGGCGCGCGCCTCGGCGGTGGAGATGACGTCGTACGGGGGGCTCGCGACGCGGGCGACCTCGGTGACGGGGGGGCGATGGGCACGAAACGGTCGAACGATGGCCACGACAGGCGGTTAGCGTGGAGCCGCGGCGGCGTCGAGCGGGCCGCGCCCCGCCGCGAGGCTCGCGCCGCGCGCGATCGGGGCCGAGTTTTGGAGTAGGGTCTCGCCCTGGTGGCTCCCCCCGGCGACGACTTCTACGACGAGGACGACGAGCGCGACGTGCCGCGCACGCTGCCCCCGCCCGCGCCCGAGGGGTTCGCGCCGCCGGGCCGGAGCCAGCGCGTCATCGCGGTCGGGGGCGGGCGCGGCGGCGTCGGCAAGACCCTGCTCACGGTCAACCTGGGCGTGTATTTCGCGCAGCTCGGGCGCGAGGTCGTGGTCGTCGACGCGGACCCCTTCGGCACGAACCTGCACGCGGTGCTCGGCCTCGACGCGCCGCCGCTCGTGATCCACGACGCGGAGGAGCGCTTCGCCCCGCCGATCGGGACGAGCGTGCCCGGGCTCTCGCTGCTGCCCGCCGCGTTCGACCCGATGACCGCGACGCCGGTGCGCGCGAGCCGCGGCGCCCACCTCCTGCGCGAGGTGCGCAAGCTCGACGCGGACTACGTCATCTTGCACCTGGGCGCGTCGACGCACTCGGCGTCGCTCGACACGTTCCTCCAGAGCGACGTGTCGATCTGCGTCTCCGCGCCCGAGCCGCAGGCCGTCGAGGCCACGTACCGCTTCGTGCGCGCGCTCTACGCGCGGAACCTCCGCCGGGCGCTCATGAAGGAGCGCTACAAGCTGCGCCTCGTCGAGCGCGCGCTCCACGCGCTGCCGCCGCTCGCGAGCCCGTGGCAGCTCATCGCGGAGATCAAGCGGTTCGACGACGCGGTCGCGAAGGTCGCGGCGCAGGAGCTCGGGCGCTTCCTCCCGCGGCTCGTGCTCGGGCAGACGCGCCTCAAGGCCGACCTCGAGCTCGGCCCCGCGATGGCGTCGATCTCGGAGCGCTTCCTCGGCATCCCCCTCGACTACCTCGGGCACATCGAGCACGACGACGCGGTCTGGCTGACGACGCGCCGCCGACAGCCGCTGCTCATCGACAGCCCGACCTCGAAGAGCGCGCGCAACCTCGAGCGCGTCGCGCGCCGCATCCTCGCCCTGCTCGCCGCCCCCGCGACGAAGCCCGCCGACGCCGTCGCCTCGGCCTTGCAGCGCGCGGCGCGCGCGGGTGAGCCGTTGAACCTCTACGACGCCCTCGGCGTGTCGCGCACCTCGGCCGACGACGAGATCCGCCGCGCCTACAAGCGCCAGCGGGAGATCTTCCGGTCGGGCAGCCTCCCCGTCGTGTCGGTGGTCGCGCCCGAGGTGCTGCGCCGCGAAGAGGCGCGCATCGAGGAAGCGCACGACACGCTGCTCGACCCGGTCCGCCGACGCGCCTACGACCTCTCCGCGTTCCCCGACCAGCCGCCGACGTCGATCGCGCCCACGCGCACGCTCACCGCGAGCGCCGCCGAGCTCGAGATGCTGCAGGCCGAGCTCGCGCGCGAGATCAACGCCGAAACGCAGTTCACCGGCGCGCTCCTGCGCAAGGTGCGCGAGTCGCAGGGCGTCGAGCTCGCGCACATCGCGCAGCGCCTGAAGATCTCCAGCGTTCACCTCGCCGCCATCGAGAACGAAGAGCCGAGCGCGCTGCCCGCGTCGGTCTACGTTTCCGGCTTCGTGCAGCAAGTGGCCAAGCTGCTGAGGCTCGACCCGGCGCAGGTCGCCAAGACGTACATGCGGCGGCTGCGCGAGGCGACGCCGGCCGCGCCGGCCTCGACGCGCAGCTCGCCGCTCGGCCGCCCGAGGGGCAGTGGCTGACGAGGACCTCACCCCCCGGCCCCCTCGCCCTGGAGGGATCGGGGGCGGAGGAGCCGAGGCCTTCGTCCGCCCCGACCTCTGGGCGTCGGGCGCGGTCTTCGTCACCGCCCTGCTGCCCCGGCTCTACGTCGCGATCGCGTGGGCGCGCGAGCCCGTGTGGGACGGGCACTACTACGACCTCGGCGCGCGGCGCCTCGCCGCCGGGCTCGGCTACTCCGACGACGCCGGCGGGCGGTGGCATGCGTGGTGTCACTACCCCGTCGGGTACAGCGGCTTCCTCGCGGGTGCGTACAAGGTCTTCGGCGCCGGGCCGCACGTCGCCACGATCGCGAACGCGCTCGTCGGCGCGCTGCTGGCGGTCGTCGTGCACCGCCTCGCGCGGCACGCCGCGAGCGAGCGCCGATCCCTGGTCGCCGGCCTGCTCGTCGCGCTCTGGCCGGGCCTCGTCGTCTACGCCGCGCTGATCATGACCGAGCCGCTCGCCGCGCTCGGCCTCGCGACCGCCGCGTGGATCGCGGCCCGCGACGCCCGCGCCCGCCCGCTGCGCGGCGCGCTCGCCGGCGGCGCCATCCTCGGCCTCACCGCGCTGGTGCGCCCCCAGAGCCTCCTCCTCGCGCCCGCGCTCGCGCTCTTCGCGTGGTCCGCCGATCCTGCGGCGCCGACGCGCGCACGCCTCGTCCGGGCAGCGCGCGCGGCGGGCCTCGCGCTCGCCGCGGCCCTCGCGGTGATCGCGCCGTGGACCGCGCGCAACTGCCGCGTGATGGACGGCTGCGCCCTCGTCTCCACCAACGGGGGGTGGAACCTGGCGATTGGCGCGTTTCCCCGCGCCACGGGGCGCTTCGAGACGCTGCGCGCGACCGACGGCTGCCCGATCGTCACCGGGCAGGTGCAGCAGGACCGCTGCTGGCTCGACGAGGGAATGCGCTGGATCAAGGCCGATCCCGTGCGGTGGCTCGGCCTCGTGCCGCGCAAGCTCTCGGAGACCTTCGACCACGAGTCGTTCCCCATGGGCTACCTCGGCGAGGCCGACCCGGGCGCATGGCCCGAAGCCGACAAGGCCCGGGGACGCGAGCTCCTCACGGCCGCGCACCGCGCGCTGATGGTCGCCGCGGCGCTCGGGGTGGTCGGCGTGCCGTGGCGGCGACGGCGGGGGGAGCGCGATCGTCGGGGCGAAGGGGCGAGTCAGCGAGAGGGGCCGCGCGCGGCCGAGGGCGGGAGATCGGGCGGCGGCAACGGGCGGCGGGCGGCGATCGCGGCCTGGGTCGCGCAGGGGCTGCTGCTCGCGATCGCCCTGGGAATCGGCGCGTACGCGGCCTCGGGCGACGACCGACACCCCTTCTGGCTACTGGCCGTCTTCGTGCCCGTCGTCGCGGCCCTGCGGCTGCCCGGCGCGCCCGCGAACGGGCGGGCGGTCGGCTACGCGGCGTTCACGGTGGCGACCGTCGCGCTGACCCACGCGGTCTTCTTCGGCGAGGACCGCTACCACGTCGTCGCGACGCCGGCGCTCTGCCTGCTCGCGGCATGCGCGCTGCGCCGGAGCGACGAGCCGGCCGCGGTCGACGCAGGCCCGAACGACTGAACCGCGTCGTCAGTCGGCGAGCGGCAGCCGAACGCGCGGACCGACGGGCGCGGCGCCGGCCTCCCGCGCCTCGCGCTCGCGCAGCTGCCGGAGGTAGCAGAACTCGTTGTCGCGCACGGGCCCCGCGTGCGCCTGCGTCATCCAGGTGCAACCGCCGCGGCAGATCTCGGCGTACTCGCACTCGCGGCACGCGCCGCCCAAGAGCTCGACGGTGAACTCGCGGTTGTAGGCGAAGGCGCCCTTGCGCTCCCAGATCGTGCGCAGCGGGGTGTCGCGCACGTTGCCCTCGACGAAGCGGTCGACGCCGTTCATCGCGCTCGGCAGCGAGAGGCAGCCCTTGATGTTGCCGTTGCTCTCGATGCCGAGGATCGAGCAGCCGGCCGAGCAGCCGACCCAGTAGGGGATGGGGTGGTTCGGGTCCCGCAGGCGCTCCTCGGGCTCGCCGTAGTAGCCGATGTCGTGGCCGGGATAGAGCTTGGGCAGCTTGCCATCGCGGCACATCGCCGCGATGAGCGGGACCACGACCAGCACGTCCTCGGGCTCGAGGTGAAGATCGGGGTTGTCGACCAGGTTGCCGGTCGGGGTCGCGAGCTGCACTTGCCAGCGAGTGACGCCGTGCTCCGCGAGCAGCGCGCGCAGCGCGGGCAGCTCCGGGATCACGCGCCGGCTGATCGTCGTGACCGCGCTGACGGGCAGCTTCGCCCTCTTCGCGCAGGCGATCGCCTCGAGCACGCGGTGAAAGTGCCCCTTCGAGTGCCGCACGTAGTCGTGCGTCTCCTCGAGGCCGTCGACGCTGAAGGCGGCGCTCTCGAGGCCCGCGGCCTTCGCGGCCCGCGCGAGATCGTCGGTCCACGCGACGCCGTTGGAGATCATGCCGACGGTGATGCCGAGGTCGGTGAGCGTGCGGGCGATGAGCGGCCAGTCGCGGCGCAGCGTGGGCTCGCCGCCACCGAGCGTGACGTGCTTGCACTTGAGCGCGGCGAGATCGTGGCAGAGCGATAGCGCCTCGGGCAGCGTGAGCTCGTCCTCTCGCGCCTCGCCCGCCCGCGACCCGCAGTGGCGGCAGCGGAGGTTGCAGCGCAGCGTCAGCTCCCAGACGACCATGCGGGGAAAGAAGCCGTACTTCTCGAGCAGCTTGATCATCGGCCCTCCGCACGCCCCCGCCTCGCCTCGGGCGGTCACCGGACGATAGAACCGCGCTCCACCCGTTCCAAGTCGGACGCGCCAAGACGAACGGATTGCGTCGCTCGTCGGCGCGATCGGCTCGCTGCGAATCATTTGCGCGCGCGAGGTGAGCGCGATCGCGGTCTTCGCGGGTCGATCTCGCGCGGGAGCGGGCGTATCCTGCCCTCGTGTCCGAGCACGGAGGTGCATCATGGCCGTGAAGAGCCACGCTGAGCTGCTGAGGTCCTATCTCGACGACGTCTGTGCGGATCTCGACGGCGGCAAGCGGCGCGTGCGGTCCTGGTCCTCGTGGCTCGCGGGGCGCGTCGCGGCGCCCGCGGCGATCGGGATCTCGGTGGCCGCGGCGGCCTGCAGCTCGAACGTCGCGACGGGCGGCCAGGGCACGACGACCGCCACGGGCCAGGGCGGCGGGACGACGACCGGACAGCCGAGCGGCGGCGCGGGCGGCGCGGGCGGCGGCCAGACCGGCACCGAGGACTGCCACAACCAGAAGGACGACGACGGCGACGGCCGCATCGACTGCGACGACCCGGACTGCGCGCCCGGCTGCGGCGGGACGCTCTACGGCATCCCGGTCGAGACGGAGTGCGCCGACCAGGCCGACAACGACGGCGACGGCAAGGTCGACTGCGCCGATGAAGACTGCCTGAACGCGCCCGGCTGCGGCGGCGAGAAGTACGGCATCCCCGTCGAGACCGACTGCGCCGACAAGGCCGACAACGACGGCGACGGCAAGATCGACTGCGCCGACGAGGACTGCGTCGACGACCCCGCCTGCGGTGGCTTCAAGTACGGCATCCCCGTCGAGACCGACTGCGCCGACAAGGCCGACAACGACGGCGACGGCAAGATCGACTGCGCCGACGAGGACTGCGCCGCCGACCCCGCCTGCGGCGGCGGCAAGTACGGCATCCCCGTCGAGACCGACTGCGCCGACAAGGCCGACAACGACGGCGACGGCAAGATCGACTGCGCCGACGAGGACTGCGCCGCCGACCCCGCCTGCAAGTAGGCGCGTCTGCCTCTGCCCGCGCCCGCGCGGCCGGCGTATTGTCCGCCGCGCCGAGGAGGCACGCGATGAACGAGCGAGATTGCGGCGGTTGCTGCGGGGGCTGCGAGGACGACGAGGCGGGCGACAATCCGGGCTGCGGATCGGAGAAGGGCTGCGGCGGCGGCTGTGGCGGCGGCAAGGGCTGCTGCGGGGGCGGCGGTTGCGGCTGCTGCTGCGAGGGTGCGGCGGACGGCGGGCACGGCCACGGCGAGCGCGAACGACGCGCCTCCCCGCCGGGCACGGAGTTCCTCGATCTCGAGATCTCGCAGGTGCTCTTCGCCGAGGCCTCCGCGCTCGCGCGCGAGGCGACGCACACGATCCTGAAGCAGGAGATCGAGGCGCGCCTGCGCGAGCGGCTGGGCGACCGGCTCGCGACCATCGCGCGCCTGGCCGCCGACGAGCTCGCCGACGACCTCGAGGCGAACCTCGCGATCGAGGCGAAGATCGCCGAGCGGCGCGAGGGTCGGGCCAGCGCGGTCGATCGGCTCCGCGCCGCGCTCGCCGGCGATCCGGCCGCGAAGGCGGACGATCCCGCGGCGGCCGCCGAGAAGCCGGCGCCTCCGCGGCCGGAGCGCTGACGCGCGATCCGCCCGACGCGGCGCGCGGGTAGGGCTTGCCAAGGGGCACGAAACGCCGTGCAATCGAGGGTGCTTCGCGCCGCTGCGCGCGGGGCGTGCCCGATCGTCCTGGAGGACCGATGAACAAGTCACACGTGCTGGGTGTCGGGATCGCGGCGTTGCTGCTCGGGGCGTGCGTCGAAGGGACGGTCGGATCGGCCACCACGAGCGCCCCGGCCGGCGGTGGCGCAGGCGGCGGCGCGACGACGTCGACCGCTACGGGCACGGGCACGGGGACGGCCACCGGCACGACGACGGACCCGTCCTCGGCCGGCGGCGCGGGCGGCGCGGCGTGCGACCCGTCGGCCCTGCGCGACCTGATCAACGGCGTCGAGGCGGCCAAGGTCGAGGACGCCGTGCCCGAGCACGTGGACCCGAACTCGCCGGTCGAGTCGACCAACGAGGTCGAGGGCGGGCAGGTCATGCACTGCACGTACACGACCATGATGGGCATCAAGCAGTTCGAGACCATGGTGGCCATGGACGCGAACGGCGACGCGCTCTGGCCCGGGTCGATCGTGCAGACCAAGACGCTGCCGGTCGGGCTGCTCGCGCCGATCGCGCTGCCTCGCCGGCCGCTGACGATCACGATGACGAACGCTCTGTCGGGCAATCAGGCGGTGTCCTACAGCCGCACGATCGAGGAGCCCTCGCTCGCCACGGTAAACGACGCGATCGGGCAGATCCTCAACAGCGAGCAGATCAACTTCGCGGCCAAGTCGGTCTACTCGGGCCAGCAGGTCTACTCGTTCGATCAGGCGGCCGTCGCGGTCGACCTCGCGGTGAGCTGGGCGAACGGCGCCGTCGCCGCCACCTTCGACGGCGACTGGCAGACGCGCAAGACCCGGTTCGTCCTCAAGTTCACGCAGAATTTCTACACGGTGTCGGCCGCCCCGCCGGCGACGCCGGACGCGCTGTTCGATGCGTGCGTCTCGCCGGACGACGCCGAGGCGTACATCCAGAAGGAGAACCCGCCGGGGTACATCTCGACGGTCACCTTCGGGCGCACGCTCTACATGAAGATCGAGAGCGACCTGAAGAGCTCGGACATCGCGGCCGAGCTCTCCGGTCAGTACCAGGGCGGCGTCGTCGACGTGTCGGCGTCGGTCACGACGGGCTTCAAGAACGTGCTGGCGAACTCGAACGTGGAGATCTTCGCGCTCGGCGGCGACTCGCAGGACGTCGCCGCGCTGCAGGCCACGATGGCCGACGAGACGTTCGCCGACGACCGCGCGGCGGCGCTCGCCGACTACCTCCAGAAGGGCGCGACGTTCTCGGTCCAGCGGCCGGTCGTGCCGATCGGCTACACGGTGCGGCACCTGCGCGACAACTCGGTCATGCGGATCGCGTCGCCGTACGACTACAAGGTGCCGAACTGCTACGCGAAGGCGGACCAGTTTCAGCTCGACCTGAACAAGGTGCACGTCTGGGACGACGGCGACTCCGGCCTCAAGGGCGCGGGCGAGATCACGCTGAACGTCTACTTCCGGCGTAGCTCCGACGACGTGCAGGGCGAGTGCAGCCCGGCGAACCCGAGCGGCTGCGGCACGCTGATGCTCGCGAACTACTACACGCACTCGAACACCGGCGACGACGTCGCGATCTCGAACTCGAACAGCGTCGTCTTCGCGGCGCCGCAGTCGGACGGCGAGACGATCACGATCACGATGATTGGCAAAGAGGACGACAACGCCAAGCAGGTCATCATGGCGAACCTCCACCAGTTCGTGATCGGCCAGAACGCCTCGGGGGCGTGGACGCACCTCGGCAAGCGATCGATGCGGGCCGCGGCGGACAACCTCGACCTCGAGCTGTTCTACACGCTGAACACGCTCTGATCCGGCGGCTCGGGCAAGGCGGCGCGCTCCCACGCGCCCCCGCCCGTCGCTCTCTCTCGCCCTCCCTCGCCCCCGTGCTCTAGGCTGGGCCCGTGGCTCACCCCTCGGCAGCGCTCCGCCTCGCCTCCGGGCTCGCGATCGCCTTCGCCGTCGTGGGCGCGGCGCGCGGCGAGGCCGTCGCGTTCCCGCACGTGGTGCAGCGCGGCGAGACGCTGGCCGCGATCGCGGAGCGAACGTACGGGCGCGTCGAGCTCGAGCAGATCCTGGTCGCGGTGAACGGCCTCGACACCGGCGGCGGCATCCCGATCGTGCCCGGCATGCGGCTGGAGATCCCCGCGCTCGGCCACCATCGCGCGACGTCCGGCGACACCTGGGCGAGCCTCGCCGACGCGCTGCTCGGCGACCCCGAGCGCAGCGACGTGCTCGCTACCGCGAACGGATCGCTGCCGTGGCTCGTGCCGTCCGACGGGCAGGAGGTCGTGGTCCCGTACAACCTGCGCTACGTCGTGCAGCAAGGCGACTCGACACTGACGATCGCTTACCGGTTCCTCGGCGCGCGCGAGAAGGCGTGGCTGCTCGACCGCTACAACCACCTGCACCAGAAGGCGGCGAAGCGCGGCGTGGTCCTGCTCGTCCCGATCACCGCGCTGCCGCTCACGGCGGAGGGCAAGGCCGAGGCCGCGGGCGCAGGCGCCGCCGTGCGGGCCGAGGGAGGTGGGCGCGCGCGCGAGGCGCAGCGGCGCGTCGAGGCCGAGCTGCCGCTGCTCGCGACCGAGCTCCGCAGCGGGCGGTGGGCCGACGTGGTCGGCAGGGGCAACCGGCTGCTCGGCTACGGCGAGCTGTCGAAGCCCGAGGTCGCCCAGATCCAGCGCGCGCTCACCGAGGCGTACGTCGCGCTCGACGCGATCGGGCTGGCCGAGACGGCGTGCAATGCGTGGCGCGAGGCGGATCCGGGCGCGGAGCTCGATCCGGCGGAGCTGTCACCCAAGATCGTGCGCGCCTGCACGGCGGGCCTCGGGCGATGATCGCGAGCGATCCGCCGAGCCACCCCGCGAGCCTCTTGCCGCCCGGCCGCGCGGTCGGCGGGCGCTACGAGATCGTCGGCGCGATCGGCGAGGGCGGGTCGGGCACGGTGTACCTCGCGCACGACCTCACGACGCCGGCCGGGGTCGATCGCCGCCGCGTCGTGCTCAAGGTCATCCACCGTCACCTCTGCGGCGACCGCCAGATCTTCGGGCGCTTCCGGCGCGAGGCCGAGATCTTGGAGCACCTCGACAACGACCACCTCGTCAAGCTGCTCGAGGTGCTCGAGGACGACGGCCTGCTCGTCCTGGTGCTCGAGCACGCGGCGGGGCGATCGCTCGAGGACTTCCTGCGCGATCGCGCGCCCCTATCGCTCGATCTCGCCGTGGAGATCGCGCTGCAAGTCTGCGCGGCGCTGGGAGCCGCGCACGCCGCGGGCGTCGTCCACCGCGACCTGAAGCCCGCGAACGTGCTCGTCTCCGACAGCCCCTCGTCGCCTGGAGGCGTGCACGTGCGCGTGCTCGACTTCGGCCTCGCGAAGGTCGTGCGCGGCGATCGGATGGTCACCGGCCTGACCGAGCAGGACATGATCTTCGGGACGCCCGAGTACATGGCGCCCGAGCAGGCGCGCGGTGACGAGGTCGATGCGCGCTGCGATCTGTACTCCGCCGGTGTCATGCTCTTCGAGCTGGCGACGGGCGCGGTGCCGTTCCGCGGACGGACGCCCATCGCGTCGATGAGCGCGCACCTGACGGAGGCGCCGCGATCGCCGCGCGTCGCGCGCCCCGACCTCTCCCGCGCGCTCGAGGCCGTGATCCTGCGCGCGCTCGCGAAGGCGAAGGAGGATCGCTTCCCGACGGCCAAGGCGTTCGCCGAGGCGCTGGCCGCCGCGAGGGAGCGCACGCACGTGGTCGCGCTCTCGGGCCACCCGGCGGCCAACGTCGATCTCGCCGACACGGACCTTCACCTCGAGGCGGCCGCGCCGGAGGCCGCGCGCATCGTCGTCGGGAAGCGGGCGGGCGGCGCCGGAGCGCTCGCCGCGACCGTCCACGCCGCGCCCGGCGTCGCGGCGGCGCCGCCCACGCGCGCCG